>NZ_OBMJ01000001.1:1860000-2230000 GCF_900199205.1 Streptomyces sp. 1331.2
GATCCGGCTGGATCCCGCCCCCGACTGTCGAAGCCGCAGGTCAGCGGCGTCGAATTCCGGTCACGCCGACGTGGACGCCGGCGTCAGCTCCGCTGCCGCGAGGTTCCGCTTGCCGCGCCGCAGCACCAGCCAGCGGCCGTGCAGCAGGTCGGCCTCGGTCGGCACCGCCTCCTCGTCCGTCACCTTGACGTTGTTGAGGTAGGCACCGCCCTCCTTGATCGTCCGGCGGGCGGCCGAACGGCTCGGCGCCAGGCCGACGGCGACCAACAGGTCGACCACCGGCTGGAGTTCGGGGACCTCGGCCTTGGGGACCTCGGCCAGGGCGGCGGCCAGGGTCGGGGCCTCCAGGTCGGCGAGGTCGCCCTGGCCGAACAGTGCCTTGGACGCGGCGACCGCGCGCTCGTACTGCTCGGCGCCGTGGACGAGGGTGGTGAGCTCCTCGGCGAGGGCGCGCTGGGCGAGGCGGGCGGCGGGGCGCTCGGAGGTCTCGCGCTCCAGCTCCTCGATCTCCTCCTTCGAGCGGAAGCTGAAGATCCGCAGGAAATTGGAGACGTCCCGGTCGTCCGCGTTCAGCCAGAACTGGTAGAAGGCGTACGGGGTGGTCAGCTCGGGGTCGAGCCAGACCGTACCGGACTCGGTCTTGCCGAACTTGGTGCCGTCGGCCTTGACGATCAGCGGCGTGGCCAGCGCGTGGACGGACTTGCCCTCGGCCTTGCGGATCAGGTCCGTGCCGGCGGTCAGGTTGCCCCACTGGTCGCTGCCGCCGGTCTCAAGCGTGCAGCCGTAGCGGCGGTTCAGCTCCAGGAAGTCCATGCCCTGGAGGATCTGGTAGCTGAACTCGGTGTAGCTGATGCCCGCGTCGGAGTTGAGCCGTCGGGCGACGGCCTCCTTGGCGATCATGTTGTTGACCCGGAAGTACTTGCCCACGTCGCGCAGCAGGCTGATGGCCGACATCCCGGACGTCCAGTCCAGGTTGTTGACCATGCGCGCCGCGTACGGGCCGTCGAAGTCGAGGAACCGCGAGATCTGGCCGCGCAGGCGCTCGACCCAGCCGGCCACCGTCTCGGGGTCGTTGAGCACGCGCTCGGCGGTGGGCTTCGGGTCGCCGATCAGGCCGGTGGCACCGCCGACCAGGCCGAGCGGGAGGTTCCCCGCCTGCTGGATGCGGCGCATGGTGAGGATCTGCACCAGGTTGCCGAGGTGCAGGCTGGGGGCCGTCGGGTCGAAGCCGCAATAGAACGTGACCGGGCCGTCCGCGAACGCCTTGCGCAGTGCGTCCTCGTCGGTGGACAGGGCGATCAGTCCACGCCACTGCAGCTCGTCGACGATGTCCGTCACGGTCACGCTTCTCCTTCTGTCGGGCGTCCGCCCGGCGGCGGCCCGGTTCGGTAGGGCCCCGGGTCGGAACGACTCCAGCCTGTCAGAGCCTACGCGGTTCCGACCGGCGAGTTTTCCCCCAGGCTTCCGCGAGGCACCCCACCAGCCCGCCGATCCACGCCCGCCGGTCGACCCGCCCACTCCCCCGGGTGCCTCCGCGATACCGGAAATTCCGTTGTTCGTCGGCTGCGGGTCCATTCAGAGTGGTGTCACCGCCGCGCGGCGGCAGTGACGTGTGTGGAGACGGTCGTGCCGCCGTGGCACGCCCGTGGGAAGGGTGTGCCGAGTGCGCAACACGCTGGTTCTGAACGCGAGCTACGAGCCCCTGACGACGGTGTCGCTCCAGCGCGCCGTCGTCCTGGTGCTCCAGGACAAGGCGGTGGTGGAGCAGGCGCATCCGCTGCGCTCGATCCGGGGGACGGGCGTGGCCGTTCCGGTCCCGAGGGTCATCAGACTGCAACGGTACGTACGGGTACCGTTCCGACAACAGGCTCCGTGGTCGCGGCGGGGTGTCCTGGCCCGGGACCAGCACCTGTGCGCGTACTGCGGGCGGCGGGCCACCACGGTGGACCACCTGCAGCCCAAGTCGCGCGGTGGAGCGGACAGTTGGCTGAACACGGTGGCCGCGTGCGCGGACGACAACCAGCGCAAGGCGGACCGCACGCCGGAGCAGGCCGGGATGAGACTGCTGCGCCGCCCGTTCGTGCCGACCCCGCAGGCCAGCCTGATGCTGGCGCTCGGCCTGCGCAGCGCGGAGGTCCGGGAGCTCGCCGACTGGCTGCCGCCCGTACCGGGCGTGCCCGCCCCGGCCGCGTAGCCCGAGCACCAGCCGCGGAGCCGCGTACCGGGGAGGCGGCGTCAGCCCTTCGCCTGGTACCCGGCCGCGGTGCCGTAGTTGGTCGAGTGCTCGGGCACCACGACCACCTGCCCGCCGCCGATCAGCACCCGTCCGGAGACCAGCAGCGAGCCGGTGCCGGCCGGGAAGTTGCCGCCGGTCGCCTCCTGGCCTCCGACCAGCGGGAACCGGCTGAGGCGGGCGGGCTGGTCGCGGCGTTCGTCGGCGGCGAGCACCAGCGAGCCGCCGTCGATGCCGACCGCTCGCACGGTGCCCTTGACGGTGGTCGGCGTCTTCCAGCGCTGCTTGCCGGTGTCCAGGTCGTAGCCGACCGCGGCCACCGGCCCGCCGCCGTTCGCCGGCGTGAGGGTGGTGACCATCGTGCGGCCCTCGAAGAACACCTCGGGGGTCGCCGCGAACGCGCCGTGGGCGACATCCAGCCGGCCGCCGCCCGTGACCACCGGGATCTCGGCGGCCGGGTCGCCGGCGGCGCCCCAGGCGAACACCCGGTCGTTCTCCGGCTTGTCGCCGGTGGTGAGGACCACGGCGGGCTCCGCGGACAGCACTGTCACCGTCTTCGGCTGGTTGTTCAGGCCCCGCCACCAGCCGACCTTGCCGTCCGCGGTGTTCAGCGCGACGGCCTGGTCGGCGGGCGTCGAGTCGGCGCAGGAGGAGGCGACCAGCACGGTCTTGCCGCTGACTCCGCCGGAGAGGGTGCAGAACCTGCCCTGGCCGGTGTACTGCCAGACGTCCGCGCCGTCCGCGGACGCCCAGGCCACCGCCCGGTCGTCGCCGATCGCGATCACCTTGTCCTCGGTGACGCCGATCCGCGCCGAGTAGGCGCCCTTGGCCTCCGAGACGGACTTGGTCCAGGCGGTCTTGCCGTTCTTGGTGTCCACGGCTGCGACCAGCACGCAGGGGCTCTTCGGATCGGCCTGCGGCCGGAACAGCACCGCGCCCAGGCCGGCCTGGTTGATGCCCGCCGACAGCCCGCACGGAACGGCGCCGGCGGCCGGAGGCTCCACCGACCAGGTCGGCTTGCCGCCGGCACGGTCGTACGCGTGCACCCCCGAGCCGTCGGCCCGCACCACCGCGTCCGCGAGCAGCCAGCTGCCGACCAGGGTGTCGTCACCCGCGGGCTGCCCGGTCGCGGCCGGCTGCGCGGACCACGCCCGGGTGTGCGCCACCGCGAACCCCGGCTCTCCGCCACTGCTCGCCGCCGCGCTGCCGCCGCCCTCGGCACCGACCATCAGCCCGGCCGCCACCAGCACCCCCAGCGCGGCCACCCCGGCGCCGGCCCGCACCAGCAGCGCCTTCCGGCTGGGCACGTGCTCCCCGGTCAGCACCGCGTCGGCGGCCTTCCGGGCCTTGGCCGAGAACGAGGATCCGGACGCCGATCCGGACGCCGATCCGGGCCCGGATCCGCTGTCACCACCCCGCCGTCCGGCACTCCGGGACCGCGCGGCACCGGGCCCGGCCGCGGACTCCGCGGCGCGCTCCGAGGTCTCCTCCGGGTCGGATGGTGCGGGCTCCGGCTCGGCCTCCTCGATGTGCACGTAGCCGTCCGCCGAGTACTCCGCCCCCGCCGGAACGTACAGCCCCTCCCCGGCGGGCTCCTGCGGGGAGGGGTACGGCGCGTACGGTTGCTGCTGATCGGCGTACTGCGGGAACTGCTGCGGGTACCCGGCGTACTCCGAGTGCCCGTGCCCCGAGTGCCCCGGGTACGGCTGGTACTGCTCCTGGCCGCCGTACGGCCCGGGGCCGTGGACGTAGCCGCCCTCGACATACCCCGTCTGCCCGTAGGCGCCCTGGTCATGGCCGCCCTGATAGCCGCCGCGGTCGTAGCCTGCCTGGCCGTAGCCCGGCTGGTCGTAGCCCGGCTGGCCGTAGCCCGCCTGGTCGTACGACGGCTGCTGCCCGTAGCCGAGCGAGCCGTACCCCGCCTGCTGCTGCCAGTGCGCCTGCTCCTGCGGCTGCTGCGGATCCTGCAGCTGCTGCCCGTACGAGCCGCCGACCTGCCAGTCCGCCGGGCCCTGGGGGTGCCACTGCTGCTGGGAGCGGGCGTCTCCGAAGGGCTCCTGCGCCATCCGTTCCGTCCCTCCCGAGCCGCCTGCCTGCCGATGCGGCAGTCAGCATCTCACGCCCGTCCGGGGTGACGACCCGGGCCCTCGGCGTACGCTCCCGATCCTCGGCCGGGCCCGCCTCAGGCCGCGGACTCGGCCCGCAGGGCCTCGTCGATACGGGCGGCCAGGGTGAGGTCCAGCCCGGTGAGGCCGCCGGCGCTGTGGGTGGACAGGACGAAGCGCAGGGTGCGCCAGCGGATGTCGATGTCGGGGTGGTGGTCGAGCGCTTCGGCCTGCTCGGCGACGGCGACGACCACCCGGATCGCCGCCGGGAAGTCCGGGGCGTCGGCGCTTCGGGCGATGCTGTCGCCTTCCCGCGTCCACTGCGGCAGCGCCGCCAGGGCCGCCGTGATCTCGTCCTCGCTCAGCCGTGCCCTGCTGCTCATCGCTGCGCTCCTGGTGCGTCGTCGGTCCGGAGGACCGGAGGACCCGGGTGCCCGGGTGCCCGGGGTCAGGCGGCCTTCCGGCGCGGACGGACCACCAGTTCGCCGCCGCAGTTGGGGCAGTTGCCGGCCATGGCCTCGGTGCAGTCCGGGCAGAAGGTGCACTCGTAGGAACATATCGAGGCGGGGCCGTCGGCGGTCAGCGACACCTCGCAGCGCTCGCAGGTCTCGCGCATCTCCAGGGCCATGGCGTATTCCTCCGACTCTCGTACGGTCTGACGGTCGTTCGGTTCGGTCTGCAGCGGTTTCGCTCAGGCCAGCAGCAGCTTGGTGACGGCCGCGAGGCCGACCACCACGATCACCCCGCGCAGCGCGGCCGGCGGGAGGCGACGGCCGACCTTGGCGCCGACCAGGCCGCCGAGCAGCGAGCCCACCGCGATCAGCCCGGCGGCCGTCCAGTTGACGGTCGAGGTGAAGAGGAAGAACAGTGCCGCGACGGCGTTGACGATCATCGCCAGAGCGTTCTTCACCCCGTTGATCCGCTGCAGTTCCTCCTGCAGCAGCATGCCCATCAGCGCCATCAGCAGGACGCCCTGCGCCGCTCCGAAGTAGCCGCCGTAGATACCGGTGAGGAACACCCCGGCCAGCAGCACCGGGCTGCCGTCCGGATCGCCGCCGGGCCGGCGGCGGGCGGCGACGGCCTTGGCCACCCGGGGCTGGATCACCACCAGGACGAGCGCGAGCAGGATCAGCACCGGGACGATCGCGTCGAAGGCGCCGCTCGGCAGCTTGATCAGCAGCAGCGCGCCGACCAGCCCGCCGAGCAGCGAGGCGGTGCCCAGGCGCAGCACCCGGCGACCCTGGTCGGCCAGTTCGCGGCGGTAGCCGATCACGCCGCTGAGCGAACCGGGCACCAGGCCGAAGGAGTTGGAGACGTTGGCGGTGACCGGCGGGATGCCGACGGCGAGCAGGACCGGGAAGGTGATCAGGGTTCCGGAGCCGACGATCACATTGATCATCCCGGCGCCGACCCCGGCCACCAGGACGGCGATCGCCTCCCAGAGCGTCATCGGTCACCTCTCCTCTCGGTCCTGTCCGAGGCGATCATGCCGGACCACCGGGCCGCCGGACCAGGCCCGCCCGTCATTCGGGACGTACGCCACACAGTCGCGAAAGCCCGAGGGCCCGCCGCCGTACGGAACGCGTACGGCGGCGGGCCCTCGACGAGGCGGACCGAGCGAACCGGAGCTCAGCCCGTCACTCCGGGTCGATCTTGGGGTACTCCCGGGTCGGCTCCACCCGCGGACGGGCCGCGCCCTTGTCGGTGTCCACCGGCCGCGGCCCGGCGGCCGGGTCGATCGGCACCTGGGTGGCCGGGGCCCCCTTGGGAGCGCTGGGCGCCGCGACCGCGCCGCCGTTGGCCCCGCCGCCGTTGCCGGACAGCCCGGTGAAGGCGCCGCCGAGGCCCTTGAGCGCGTCGCCGACCTCACTGGGGATGATCCACAGCTTGTTGGAGTCACCCTTGGCCAGCTCGGGCAGGGTCTGCAGGTACTGGTAGGCGAGCAGCTTCTGGTCGGCGTCGCCGTCGTGGATGGCCTCGAAGACCGTCCGGATCGCGGCGGCCTCACCGTCGGCGCGCAGCACCGCGGCCTGCGCCTCACCCTCGGCCCTGAGCACGTCCGCCTGCTTCTCACCCTCGGCCTTGAGGATCTGCGCCTGGCGCTGGCCCTCCGCCGTGAGGATCGCGGCGCGCTTGTCGCGGTCGGCGCGCATCTGCTTCTCCATCGAGTCCTGGATGGAGGTCGGCGGCTCGATCGCCTTCAGCTCGACGCGGTTGACCCGGATGCCCCACTTGCCGGTGGCCTCGTCCAGGACGCCGCGCAGGCCGGCGTTGATGACCTCGCGCGAGGTCAGGGTGGACTCCAGGTCCATCGAGCCGATGATGTTGCGCAGCGTGGTGACGGTCAGCTGCTCGATCGCCTGGATGTAGCTGGCGACCTCGTAGGTGGCCGCCCGGGGGTCGGTGACCTGGTAGTAGATGACGGTGTCGATGTTGACCACCAGGTTGTCCTGGGTGATCACCGGCTGCGGCGGGAACGGCACGACCTGCTCGCGCAGGTCGATCCGGTTGCGGACGCGGTCGATGAACGGGACGACGATGTTCAGCCCTGCGTTGAGCGTCCGGGTGTAGCGGCCGAAGCGCTCCACGATCGCCGCGCTGGCCTGCGGGATGACCTGGATCGTCTTGATCAGCGCGATGAAGGCCACCACGACCAGGACGACCAGGACGATAAGGACGGGTTCCACGGACTCTCCCCTAGACGACCAGGGCGGTCGCGCCCTGGATTTCGACGACGTCGACCTGCTGCCCGGGCCGGTACACCTGGTCCGGATGGAGCGCGCGGGCCGACCAGATCTCGCCGTTCAGCTTGATCCGTCCGCCCTCCCCGTCGACGGTTTCCGCGACGACCGCGGTGGCGCCCTGCAGCGCCTCGATGCCCATCTTGATCTGCGGGCCCTTCTGCAGCTGCCGGTAGGCGATCGGGCGGACGAAGACCACCAGCGCGACCGAGACCACCAGGAAGGTCACGGCCTCCAGGACCACTCCCCCGCCCAACGCAGCCACTCCTGCGGCGGCCAGCGCCCCCACCGCGAACATGGCGAACTCCGGCATCGCGGTCAGCACCAGCGGTATGCCGAGCCCTGCGGCGGCCAGGAGCCACCAGATCCAGCTGTCCACGTGTCCATCCTAGGGAGCGAAGGCCTTCGAGGCGGACAGTTCCCGCAGGTCGAGGGGCGGAAACCGGTCGCACGTGCGACCGGTTCCGACGGCCTCGCGGAGGGACGGGCGGACGGGGCCTCAGCCGAGCGGCAGGCCCTGGGCCGACCAGCGGTCGCCGTGGCGCTCCAGGGTGAGCGGCAGGCCGAAGCACTTGGAAAGGTTGCGGGCGGTCAGCTCGGTGTCGATCGGGCCGGCCGTGAGCACCTTGCCCTGGCGGATCATCAGGACGTGGGTGAAGCCCGGCGCGATCTCCTCGACGTGGTGGGTGACCATCGCCATGGCCGGGGCGAACTCGTCCTGGGCGAGCGCCCCGAGCCGGCGGACCAGGTCCTCGCGGCCGCCGAGGTCCAGGCCGGCTGCGGGCTCGTCGAGCAGCAGCAGCTCGGGGTCGGTCATCAGGGCGCGGGCGATCAGGGTCCGCTTGCGCTCGCCCTCGGAGAGGGTGCCGAACTTGCGGTCGGTGAGGCCGGCCATGCCGAGGCGGTCGAGCAGCGCGAGGGCCCGGCCCTCGTCCGACTGCTCGTAGGTCTCCTGCCAGCTGACCGTCATGCCGTACGCGGCGGTGAGCACGGTCTGCAGCACGGTCTGCTCGGCCGGCAGCTTGTCGAACATGGCGGCGCCGGCCAGGCCGATCCGGGAGCGCAGCTCGAAGACGTCGATCTCGCCCAGCTTCTCGCCGAGCACGGTGACCTTGCCCGAGGTCGGGAACAGGTACGAGGAGGCGATCTGCAGCAGGGTGGTCTTGCCGGCGCCGTTCGGGCCCAGGATGACCCAGCGCTCACCCTCGGAGATGGACCACGAGACCTGGTCGACCAGCGCGCGCCCCTCCCGGACCACGGATACGTCCACCAGCTCCAGCACGTCGCTCATGCCCACGCCTTCCCCAAAAAACAAGATTCTCGGCCGTCGATGCGGGCGGCGAGCCTACTCCGGCAGCCGGTGGGCACGAGGTGGGTGCGCCGCACACGCATGGGCAAACCTACGCCACGCGGACGACCGCCGATTCCGTAGGCTGGCCGGATGCTCGTGACTCCTGCCGACAATCCGTACGAAGAACCCCGTTCGGGGCGGCTGACCGCCTGGGGCAACGCCCTGCTGGCGGGCCTGGTGCCGCCCGACAACGCCGCCGCGGCCGTTTTGGGCACCGACGAGAGCCACCGGGTGAGCGGGCTGCCCGGGGACGAGCCGGGCGAGCAGCACGGGCTGACCTGGGCGCTGGGCCGGCTGCGGGTGCTCGGGGTGAAGGGCCTGCGCCTGGCGCTGCCCTCGGCCGGGCATCCGCTGGGGCTGAGCGGCCCGGCGTCGTTCAACGAGCGCGCCATGGCCGCGGGCGAGGCGGTGCTCGCGGTGGGCGTGCCGCTCGGCCTGGTGCCGGAGGTCACGGTGTACGGCCCGGAGGGGGACCACTCGGCGACCGTGCTGTGGCGCTGTGCCGAGGTCAACGACGGCCCGCCGGCGGACGTGCCGTCGCTGCACGAGGCCGAGCGCGAGCTGGCGGACGGGCTGCGTGAGGCGACCGTCCTGCTCACCCGGCTCGACGTGGCCGGCGCCGGTCCGGAGGCCCTGCGTGCCCTGGAGGCGTACCGCCGGCGCGGGCACGCCGAGCTGCTGGCGCCGGGCTACCCGCCGCAGGCCGTGCGGGTCCTGGAGTCGGCCCGCCAGGTGTCCGCCCTGCTCTCGATCGCCTCCGGCGGCCACGGCGCGGCCGTCAGCGCCTCCGAGATGGCCGCGCGGCAGTCCGTCCTGGCGCCGCTGCGGCGCACCGCCCGGCGGGCCCAGGTGGCTGCCTACAACGCCCTGGTGGACGAGCGCGAGGCGCGCTGACGGCCCGCCGGAGCCGGTCCGGCACCTGGCCGGAAACCGCCCCCGGGCCCGACGGGCGGCCGCCCCCGGGCCCGGGGAGCCCGGACTCCCTGCGCGGCTCCGCCATGACGCCCCCTCTCCTGCGGTGTCGTCTGCTGTGACGTCAGGGCCACCCTTGCACACGGCACTGACAGTCCGTCAGGCCCGCGGCCCCGCCCCCTCCCGGGCCTCGCCGTTGCGCACGGCCCAGAGCGCGGCCTGGGTGCGGTCGGCGAGGTCCAGCTTCATCAGGATGTTGGAGACGTGCGTCTTGACCGTCTTCTCCGACAGGTGCAGGCTGCGCGCGATCTCCCGGTTGGAGCGCCCGTCGGCGATGTGGCCGAGCACCTCGCGCTCGCGCTCGGTGAGGGTGCCGCCGCGGCCCTGCGGCGCGCGCGGGCCGTCCTCGGAGAGCAGGGCCTCGGCCAGCTCCGGCTGGAGCAGCACGTGGCCGGCGTGCACCGAGCGGATCGCACCGGCCAGCGCCTCCGGGTCCACGTCCTTGTAGACGTACCCGGCGGCGCCGGCCCGCAGCGCGGGGACCATCGTGCGGTGCTCGGTGAAGCTGGTGACGATCAGGATGCGGGCCCGGCTGCCCTCCCCCTTGAGCGTGCGCAGTGCCTCGATCCCGTCGACACCGGGCATCTTGAGGTCCATCAGGACGACGTCGGGGTCCAGTTCGCGGGCCCGCTCGACGCCCTCCGCCCCGTCGGCGGCCTCCCCGACCACCTCGATGTCGTCCTGGACCTCCAGGAAGGTGCGCAGTCCGCGCCGGACCACCTGGTGGTCATCGACCAGCAGGACGCGGATCGACGGTGTGCTCTCAGGCACCGGGGACCTCCATCTCGACGAGCGTCCCCCGGCCGGGGGCCGACTCCAGGGTGAGCGTGCCGCCGACGGCGGCCGCACGGTCGCGCATCGAGGCCAGGCCGAGGTGGCGGCCGGCCCGGCGCACGGATTCGGGGTCGAAGCCGCGCCCGTCGTCGCGCACCTGCAGCACGGCGCCGCGCGCGGGCGTCCCGGCCAGGGTGACGGTGACCCGGCCGGCGCCGGAGTGGCGCAGCGCGTTGTGCAGCGCCTCCTGGGCGACCCGCAGCAGCGCGGCCTCCTGGGCGGGCGGCAGGGCGCGCACGCCGTCGGCGGCGAAGGCGACGTCGGCGGTGTGCGCCCGGTCGAGGACCTGCACCTGGGAGGCGAGGGTGGCGCTCAGCCCGTCCTCCTCCAGTGCGGCCGGGCGCAGTTCCACCACGACGGCGCGCAGTTCGTCGGCGGCCTCGGCGGCCAGCCGGGCGACCTCGGCGAGTTCGGCCCGGGCCCGGGCCGGGTCGCGGTCGACGAGCTTGGCGGCGGCCTTGGCGGTCAGCCGCAGCGAGAAGAGCTTCTGCGAGACGGCGTCGTGCAGGTCGTGGGCGATCCGGGCGCGCTCGCCGGCCAGGGTGAGCTCGCGGCTGCGCTCGTACAGCCGGGCGTTGGACAGGGCGAGGGCGGCGTGCGCGGCGAGGATCCGCAGCAGTTCCTCGTCGTGGTCGGTGAACAGGCCGCCGCCGCGCTTGTTGGCGAGGAAGATGACGCCCATCACCTGCGGTTCGTCCTCGGCCGCGTCGGTGTCCAGGATCGGCATGCCGAGGAAGGCGTCCATGTCGGGGTGGGCGGAGGGCCAGCCCTCGAAGGCGGGCGCCTTGCGGACGTCGGCGAGGCGGGTGGGCCCGGTCTCGTGCAGCATCGCGGCGAGCACGCCGTGCTGGCGGGGCAGCGGGCCGATCGCCCGCCACTGCTCGTCGGTGACGCCGTCGACCACGAACTGGGCGAAGCCGCCGTGGTCGTCGGGCACGCCCAGGGCCGCGTACTCGGCGCCGAGCAGGTCCCGGGCGGAGGCGGTGATGCGGCGCAGCACCTCCCGGACCTCCAGATGCCGGCTCATGGCGAGAAGTGCCTGGCTGACGGCCTCGATCCCGGACAGGCAGGGGTCGCAGGCGGGCAGCGGGCCGTGCTGGGCCCGGTGGTCTCCTATGGTGCTGGGCATACCGCCAAACTACCGCCGCGACCAGGACGGTCGCGTCCGCCTGCGGCCGCGCACGCAGCAGGTCCGGGGACCTAGGGCTGCGGGGCCCTCCCGCCCCGAGCCGAAGGGGCGCGCCGGTGCCGAAAGGGAGAAGCGAGGGAGCGCCGACCGTCGGTGCCGGGTCCGAGCGCCCCGGAGGCGAGCGGGCGAGCAACAGAGGGCGGCCTCCCCCGACGCGGGAAGGCCGCCCTCTTGCTCGGGTCCGGGCGTCAGCCCTTCTGCATGACCTCCGGCTCGTGCCGGCGCTGGAGCCGGGTCACGATGACGCCGATCACGACCGAGATCACGATCAGCACGCCCGCGTCGATCGACCACTGGGCGACGGAGTGCGTCCACAGCGGGTCGTACTTGGGGTTCTGGAAGTCCTTGTTCCAGGGGCCCATCAGCTTCGACAGGTCGAGCGTGGTGGAGACGATGCCGGTGCCCCAGCGGGCCGGCATCAGCCAGGCGACCTGCTCCAGGCCGGGCTTGCTGAAGATCTGGAAGAGGCAGCCGGTGAAGACGACCTGGACGATGGCGAACATGACCAGCAGGGGCATGGTCTTCTCGGCGGTCTTCACCAGCGCGGAGATCATCAGGCCGAACATCATCGCGGCGAAGCTCAGCAGGATCATGCCGATGGTCATCTCGATGATCGGCAGGTTCTTGACGATCAGGCCGTGCGCGGGGAGCTTGCGCGGCAGGAAGCCGACGGCGGAGATGATGGCGCCCTGGATCACGCTGAAGATGCCCAGCACGATGATCTTGGACATCATGTACGCCGAGCGGGACAGGCCGGTGGCCCGCTCCCGTTCGTAGATCGCCCGTTCCTTGATCAACTCTCGGACCGAGTTGGCCGCGCCGGAGAAGCAGGCCCCGATCGCCAGGATCAGCATGATCGTCGCGGCCCCGCTGTTGAGCCCGAGCTGCGACTTCGGGTTGGGCGCGAGCCCCGGCGCGTTGGGGATCAGCACGCTGACCGCGCCGATGACCGCGGGCAGCAGTACCGACAGCGCGAGGAAGCCGCGGTCCGAGGCGAGCACGGACATGTAGCGCCGCATCAGCGTCCACAGCTGCGAGCCCCAGCTCTGCGGCTTGGGCGGGCGGATGGCCTCCTGGGCCACCTGGACGTGCTGCACCTCGCCCGCCTCCACGGTGGGGGCGGAGTACTGCTGGTAGTGCACCGAGCCGCGGTAGCGGCCGGCCCAGTCGTGGTCCGGGTAGTTCTCGAAGGCCTGGAAGACGTCCGCCCAGGTCTCGTAGCCGAAGAAGTGCAGCGCCTCGTCCGGCGGGCCGAAGTAGGCCACCGAACCGCCCGGCGCCATCACCAACAGCCGGTCGCAGAGCGCCAGTTCGGCCACCGAGTGGGTGACGACCAGGATCGTGCGGCCGTCGTCGGCCAGGCCGCGCAGCATCTGCATGACCTCGCGGTCCATGCCCGGGTCGAGGCCCGAGGTGGGCTCGTCCAGGAAGATCAGCGAGGGCTTGGTGAGCAGCTCCAGGGCGACCGAGACGCGCTTCTGCTGGCCGCCGGAGAGCGCGGTGATCTTGTTGTCGGCGCGCTTGTCCAGGCGCAGCTCGTACAGCACCTCGTCGATGCGGGCCTCGCGCTCGCGCGCCTCGGTGTCGCCGGGGAAGCGCAGCTGGGCCGCGTACTTGAGGCCCTTCCGGACGGTGAGCTCGCGGTGCAGGATCTCCGACTGCGGTACCAGGCCGATGCGGGAGCGGAGTTCGGCGAACTGCTTGTAGAGGTTGCGCCCGTCGTACAGCACCTCGCCGCGGTCGGCGGGGCGGTAGCCGGTGAGGGCGCGCAGCAGGGTCGACTTGCCGGAGCCGGACGGGCCGATGACGGCGACCAGGGACTTCTCCGGGACGCCGAAGCTGACGTCGTTGAGCAGGATCTTCTTGCCGCCCTTGTGCTCGACCTCGACGGTCAGGTGGCGGGCGGAGAAGGAGACCGCGCCGGTGTCGACGAACTCCTGCAGCTGGTCGCCGACCAGCACGAAGCTGGAGTGGCCGACGGTCAGCCGGTCCTGCGGGCCCATCAGCTGACGCTGCACCCGCTGGCCGTTGAGGAAGATGCCGTTGTGGCTGCCGAGGTCGACGATCTCGTAGCGGCCGTCCGGGAGCTGGCGCAGCTCGGCGTGGTGGCGGGAGACCTGGAGGTCGGACACCACGATGTCGTTGTCGAGCGCGCGACCGATCCGGACGGTGTTCATGCCCGCGGTCAGGTTGCGGATCATGGTCGGCTGCGGGCCGGCGCCGTGCTGCTGCGGGGGCTGGAGGCCCTGCTGCTGCGGGAAGCCCTGCCCCGGCGGGAAGCCCTGCTGCTGCGGGAAGCCCTGCTGGGGCTGCGGTGCGTACTGCTGCTGCGGGAACGGCTGCTGGGCCTGCGGCTGACCCGCCCAGCCCTGCTGCTGCGGCTGCTGGTACGGGTCCTGCTGCGGCCAACCCGGCTGCTGCGGCTGCGGCACCGGACCGCGGCTGGTGGCGGCCTCGTGGATCGGGGTGGCCTGCGGGGCGGCGGCGTGCGCGGGCGCGGAGAAGCCGAGCCGGGGGCCGTTCTCCGGGTTGCCCAGGTTGACCACGGCGCCGGGGAACAGCTGCGCCTGCATGGTGCGGGCGCCGGCCACGTACGTGCCGTTGGTGCTGCCGTGGTCGTCCAGCTGCCAACCGCTGCCGTTGAAGCTGATGGTCCCGTGGTGCCAGGAGACCCTGGCGTCGTCGAACGGGAAGTCCGACTGCGGGTTGCGCCCGATGGTGTAGGACCGCCCGGGCTCCAGAGTCCGCTGCTGTCCGTTGATCTCGATGACGAGTTGCGGCACTGCTCGCCTGCCCCGCTCTCTCGGTTCCCCCGAATTGTGGCCCCCGGCCGGGAGGGCGATGTTCCTGTGACTGACGGGGGGAATCATTCCAGCCCGCCGACCGTCGGTGAAAGTCACCCCGGGTGACTGTGACCAGGCTGCTACCGGAGCCCCGGCCCGTGGCGTCCCGCGAGGTGGGACAGGTGCTCTCGGCCCGCCGGGCGACGGGTAGCGTGGGAGGCACCATGAACGCATCGCCCCTGGCCGCTGAGCCCCTCCCCGCCGCCCAGCACCGGACCGCGGACGAGCGCACCCTGCTCGTCAAGGTGTTCGGCAAGGACCGCCCCGGCATCACCGCCGGCCTCTTCGCGACACTGGCAGGCTTCGGCGTCGACGTCATCGACATCGAGCAGGTCTTGACCCGTGGCCGCATCACGCTGTGTGCCCTGGTCACCCCGCCCACCGCCCCCGGCGCCGAGGGTGGGCTGCGGGCCACCGTCCACCGCTGGGCCGAGGAGCAGAAGCTCCAGGCCGAGATCCTCTCCGGCATCGGCGACAACCGGCCGCGCCGCGAGGGCCGTTCGCACGTCACGGTGCTCGGCAACCCGCTGACCGCCGCCGCCGTCTCCGCCCTGACCTCCCGGATCACCGCGGCGGGCGGCAACATCGACCGTGTCTTCCGCCTCGCCAAGTACCCGGTGACGGCCGTCGAACTGTTCGTCTCCGGCGTGGCCACCGAGGAACTGCGGGCCGAGCTGGCCCAGGAGGCGGCCACCCAGCGGGTGGACGTCGCCGTGGTGGCGGCCGGGCTGGAGCGCCGGGCCAAGCGCCTGGTGGTCATGGACGTCGACTCCACCCTCATCCAGGACGAGGTGATCGAGCTGTTCGCCGCCCACGCGGGCTGCGAGGAGCAGGTCGCCGAGGTGACGGCGGCGGCGATGCGGGGCGAGCTGGACTTCGCCGAGTCGCTGCACGCCCGGGTGGCGCTGCTGGCCGGGCTGGACGCCTCGGTGACGGAGAAGGTCCGCGCGGAGGTCCGCTTCACGCCGGGCGCCCGCACCCTGATCCGTACGCTGCAGCGCCTGGGCTTCCAGGTCGCGGTGGTGTCCGGCGGGTTCACCCAGGTCACCGACCACCTGGTGGCGGAGCTGGGGCTGGACTTCGCGGCCGCCAACACCCTGGAGGTGGTGGACGGCAAGTTCACCGGCCGGGTGCTCGGCGAGATCGTGGACCGGGCCGGCAAGGCCCGCTGGCTGGCCCGCTTCGCCGAGCAGGCGAAGGTGCCGCTGGAGCAGACGGTGGCGATCGGCGACGGCGCCAACGACCTGGACATGCTGAACGCGGCCGGGCTCGGGGTGGCCTTCAACGCCAAGCCGGTGGTGCGCGAGGCCGCCGACACCGCGGTGAACGTGCCGTTCCTGGACACCGTGCTCTACCTGCTGGGCATCACCCGTGAGGAGGTCGAGGCGGCCGACGCGCTGCACGGCACCCCCACCGAGTGACGGACCCTCCCCGGCCCCTGAGGAGGGCCCACGGAGGCAGCTGAGGGGCGTGCGGATCGATCCGCACGCCCCTCAGGTGGTTCAGGCCGTCAGTCCTGCGGCGTGTAGTACGAGACCAGCTCGGCGACACCCGGCTCGACGCCCTTCCACGACCCGTCGAAGCTGAGCACCGCGATCGCCGCCGTCGGGAAGCCGCCGAGGCGCAGCCGCTCCAGCGCGTCCCGGTCGCCCGCGTCCCCGGCCAGCACCTGGGTCAGCCCCAGCACCCCGGGGTTGTGGCCGACCAGCACCAGGTCCGAGTACTCCTCCGGGGTCTCCTGGAGGACGGTGATGATCTCGCCGGGGCTGGCCTCGTAGATCCGGTCCTCGTAGACGGTCTTGCGGGCCCGCTTGGGCAGCTCGTGCGCCGCCAGCTTCCACGTCTCGCGGGTGCGCAGGGCGGTGGAGCAGAGCACGTAGTCGGGGTTGATGCCGGAGTCGACCAGCCAGCGGCCGGCGTCCGGGGCCTGGTGGCGGCCCCGGTCGGCCAGCGGCCGCTCATGGTCGTCCACGCCGTTCGGCCAGTCGGCCTTGGCATGGCGGAGAACGATGATCCTGCGGGGCGTGTCGGCGCTCATACCCAGCAAGCTTGGCAGAAAAGCGGCCCGGGGGCGCGATGCTCCCGGATGCCGCCACTCGCAGGGGTGGCGGGTGCCGTCACACCCCGTTCACCGGGGTGTCGGACGGCGGACAGCCGGCGGCGGACGGCAGCCGGTAGGCCGTCAGCCCAGCGAGGTGGCGACGGAGGCGATGACCGCCACCAGCACCACGATGGCGGCGAAGGCCAGGGCGATACGGCCGAGCTGCTTGCGGCCGTCGGTCGGGTTCGGGTCGAGAACGGGCATGTCGGGAATTCTCCCATCCCCGACACGCCCGCCCCGCGGTGGCCCCGCCTTCTTGGTCGGGCCTTGACCGGCGTCAGGCCTCGACCGGCCTCAGCCCTTGACCGGCGTCAGGCCTCGACCGGCCTCAGCCCTTGACCGCCGCCGGGCGGACCGCCTCGTCCTCGATGTGCCGGGCCAGCGCGGCCCGCAGGCCGAACAACATCTGCGGGACCAGCAGCAGCGCGAGGAAGCCCAGCGGCCAGTACCACTCGCCGGTGACCTGGTAGATCCGGCCGATCAGGATCGGACCGGGGATGGAGATCAGGTAGCCGACGCCCTGGGCGAAGGCCGACAGCTGGGCCACCCCGCCCGCCGTCCGGGCGCGCAGCCCGATCATCGTCAGCACCAGCGGGAAGGCGCAGTTGGACAGGCCCACCAGGGCCGCCCAGACCCACGGCGCACCGGCCGGGGCCAGCGCCAGCCCGACGTACCCGGCGATCCCGCAGGAGGCCAGCACCACCACGAACAGCCGCTGGTCGCCGCGGCGGGCGGCCAGGTTGGGCAGCACGAAGGAGACCGGCACGCCGATCACCATGGTCACCGCGAGCAGCAACCCGGAGGTGCCCTTGTCGATGCCGGCGTCCTGGAAGATCTTCGGCAGCCAGCCCATCACCACGTACGCGCCGGTCGCCTGCAGGCCGAAGAAGCAGGCCAGCGCCCAGGCCGTACGGCTGCGGGCAATCGGCAGCTTCGCCGGGGTCGCGGCCCCGCCCGCCCGCTCGCCGCGCTCGCGCCTGGCGATCAGCACCGGCAGCCAGAGCGCCAGAGCGAGCGCGCCGAGCGCGGCCCAGATGCCCAGGCCGTAGCGCCAGTCGCCGCCGAGGGAGCTGGTCAGCGGCACGGTGACGGCGGCGGCCAGCGCGGTGCCGGCGGACAGCGCCATCGAGTAGAGGCCGATCATCGGCCCGACCTTCTCCGGGAAGTACCGCTTGATCACCACCGGGATCAGCACGTTGGAGACGGCCACGCCGGCCAGCGCGAGCGCGGTCAGCAGCAGGAAGACCGCGGTGCCGCCGGCGAAGGAGCGGGCCAGCACGCCGGCGGTGATCGCGCCCATGCCGGCGGTGATCACCGCGATCGGGCCGATCCGCCGGGCCATGGTGGGCGCGGCGAAGCCGAACAGGCCGAAGCAGAGCGAGGGTACGGCGGTGAGCAGCCCGGCGAGGGTGGGGTTCATCCCGAGGTCGGCGCGGACCTGGTCGAGCAGCGGTCCGAGGCTGGTGACCACGGGACGCAGGTTGAAGGCGGCGGCGGCGATCGCGACGGCGAACAGCCAGACCGAGTACCTGGCGGAGGGGGTGGAAGGGGCGGGTCCGGCGGGCCGCTCGGTCTGCGGCCGGGCGTCGTTCCGCCGGGGAACGGTGGTGTCTGCTGCGGGCATACGGGCCATCATAGAATGATGGGATGAATTGATGCACCTCGGAATTGGCATGATGTGCCGACCGTTCATCCACCGGCCACCTCCCACCCAGGCCCCACCCGAGCCGTAGCCGCAAGGAGTCCCCGTGGCGCTGTCCTCGCCGAGGCGCACCCCGCTGTCCGACCAGGTGATCGCGCAGCTGCGTGCCCAGATCACGTCCGGGGAGTGGCCGGTAGGCTCCCGCATCCCCACCGAGGCCGCCCTGGTCGAGCAGCTGGGCGTCGCCCGAAACACCGTCCGCGAGGCCGTCCGCGCCCTCGCGCACAACGGCCTGCTCGACATCCGGCAGGGCTCCGGCACGTACGTCCTGGCCACCAGCGAGCTCGCCGGAGTGATGCACCGCCGCTTCGCCGACGCCGACCAGGCGCAGGTCGCCGAGCTGCGGGCGGCGCTGGAGACCTCCGCGGCGGGCCTTGCCGCCCAGCGCCGCACCGAACGCGACCTAGAGCTGCTGGACGGCGCCCTGGCCCGCCGGGAGGCCGCCTGGCGCTCCGGCGAGGCCGAGGACTTCATCCAGGCCGACGCCGCCTTCCACCAGGCCGTGGTGGCCGCCGCCCACAACGACGTGCTGCTCGCCGTCTACGCCGACCTCGGCGAGGTCACCCGCGCACACCTGCGGCACGACGTCGGCCCGGAGCTGATCGCCGAGCGCTACATCGGCCACGACACCATCCTGGACGCCATCCGGGCCGGCGACGCCCAGCGCGCCTCGATCGAGGCCGGCCGCGCCATCGGCGCCTGCGGGACGGCCGAGGCGGCGGCCCAGGTGGCCCTGGCCGCCCAGGCGGCAGCCGACGCGGCGACCCAGGCAGCCCAGGCGCTCCGGACGCCCCAGGCGTAGACCCAGGCGCCCCGGGCGTAGACCCAGGCGCCCCGACCCCGTCCCCCGCCCCGAACACGACGTACGCCGCTGCCCGGCACCCCACGAGGGGTACCGGGCAGCGGCGTACGGGCGGAGCGGAGCGTCAGGCGCCGATGGCGTGCAGACCGCCGTCGACGTGGATGATCTCGCCGGTGGTCTTCGGGAACCAGTCCGACAGCAGCGCGACGATGCCGCGGCCGGCCGGCTCCGGGTCGCTCAGGTCCCACTTCAGCGGGGAGCGGTGGTTCCAGGTGTCGGCCAGGTCGCCGAAGCCCGGGATGGACTTGGCGGCCATCGAGCCGATCGGGCCGGCCGAGATCAGGTTGCAGCGGATGTCCCGCTCGCCCAGGTAGCGCGCCAGGTAGCGGTTGGTCGACTCCAGGGCGGCCTTGGCCGGGCCCATCCAGTCGTACTGCGGCCAGGCGTACTGCGCGTCGAAGGTCAGGCCGACGACCGAGCCGCCGTCCTGCATCAGCGGCAGCAGCGCCATGGTCAGCGACTTCAGCGAGAACGCCGAGACGTTCATCGCGGTGGCCACCGACTCCCACGGGGTGTTCAGGAAGTTGCCGCCCAGGGCGTCCTGCGGGGCGAAGCCGATCGAGTGGACGATGCCGTCCAGGGTCGGCAGGTGCTCGCGGACCTGGTCGGCGATGCCCGCCAGGTCCTCCTCGCTGGAGACGTCCAGCGACAGGACCTTGACCGGCTTCGGCAGCTTCTTGGCGATCCGCTCGGTCAGGCTCGGGCGCGGGAAGGCGGTGAGGATGATCTCCGCGCCCTGCTCCTGCGCGAGCTTCGCGGTGTGGAAGGCGATGGAGGACTCCATCAGCACACCGGTGATCAGGATCCGCTTGCCTTCGAGGATTCCACTCATGTTCAGTGACCCATGCCCAATCCGCCGTCGACGGGAATGACGGCTCCGGTGATGTACGCGGCCTCGTCCGACCCGAGGAACCGCACGGTGGAGGCGACCTCGGCGGGCGCCGCGTACCGGCCGAGCGGCACGTCCGCAACGATCTGCGCGCGGCGCTCATCGGTGAGCACGGCGGTCATGTCGGTGTCGACGAAGCCGGGCGCGACCACGTTGACGGTGATGTTGCGCGGGCCGAGTTCGCGCGCCAGCGACCGGGCGAAGCCCACCAGGCCGGCCTTGGAGGCGGCGTAGTTGGACTGGCCCGGCGAGCCGGACAGGCCCACCACGGAGGAGATCAGCACGACGCGGCCCTTCCGGGCGCGCATCATCAGCTTCGACGCGCGCTTGACCACCCGGAAGGTGCCGGTCAGGTTGGTGTCCACGACGGAGGTGAAGTCCTCCTCCGACATGCGCAGCAGCAGGGTGTCGTTGGTGATGCCCGCATTGGCGACCAGCACCTCGACCGCGCCGTGCTTCTGCTCGATCTCGGTGAAGGCGGCGTCGACCTGCGCGGCGTCCGTGATGTCACAGCGGACGGCGAGGACGTCGTACTTCGCCAGGGCCTCGGGCACCTCGCCCGAGCGGCTGGTGATGGCCACCTTGTCGCCCGCCTCGGCGAAGGCCTGGGCGATCGCGAGGCCGATGCCCCGGTTTCCTCCGGTGACGAGAACCGAGCGGCTCAACGATCCACCTCTCTCCGTGTGTGAGCGCGTACGTCGGAATGCGTACGCAGTGTGACGCTATCGGGCGGTCGGCGGTGGCGGCGCATCGGTCTCCCACAGCGCCGCACCTAAGGAACTGTCGCAATCCGACAATCCGCGCCCGCCGCCCCGCCGGGGCCCGGGACAGCGCCGCAGGCCCGGGCAGTGACTCGATCGGGGCGACTGTACGGGAACAACACGGGCGGGTGCGCCCGTTGCCCCCCGTGGGTAGGGACCGGCCCGGGACCTGCCGTACCGTTCACCCGACCCGTCCCGGCGAACGACGAAGGCAGAGCAGCGGATGACCAAGGCACGGCCCGGGGGCACCCCCCGACGCGGACGACTGCTGGCCCTCGCCTCCCTGGCGGCCGGCCTGGGCACGGCCGGCTGGGCACTGCGCGACCTGCCGGCGGCGTTCGGGCGGCGGCCGGACGGCGAGCGCGAGGAGCGGGTGCGCAACTCCCCGCAGTACCGCGACGGCGTCTTCCACAACGCGCCCTCCACGCTCGCCCGCAGCGCCGGGGCGCCCGGCTTCGACGGCGCCACCGCGCGCCGGATGCTCTTCGAGCGTGAGGGCCGCGTCCCGGCCCACCCGGTGCCGACCGTCCGCCCGGCCACCCCGCCGGGGCCGCCCGCCGAGGGCGTGGAGATCACCTGGTACGGCCACGCCTCCGCGCTGGTGGAGATCGAGGGCTTCCGGGTGCTGCTCGACCCGATCTGGAGCGAGCGCTGCTCCCCGTCCGCGCACATCGGCCCCAAGCGGCTGCACCCGGTGCCGGTCGAGCTGGAGGAGCTGCCGCCGGTCGACGCCGTACTGATCTCGCACGACCACTACGACCACCTGGACATGGCGACGGTCAAGCGCCTGGTGCGCAGCCAGTCCGCGCCCTTCGCGGTGCCGCTCGGCATCGGCGCCCACCTGCGCCGCTGGGGCGTCCCGGAGCACCGGATCATCGAGCTGGACTGGGACGAGACCTGCAACCTGGGCGAGCTGGTGCTCACCCTGACCTCCGCGCACCACTTCTCCGGCCGCGGCCTGACCCGCAACACCACCCTGTGGGGCTCCTGGGTGATCGCCGGCCCGAACCGCAGGGTCTTCTACACCGGCGACTCCGGCTACTTCGAGGGCTACGCCCGGATCGGCGAGCAGCACGGCCCGTTCGACGCCGCGCTGGTCCAGATCGGCGCCTACGACGAGGCCTGGGCGGACATCCACATGACCCCGGAGGACGCCGTCCTCGCGCACCGGGACCTCACCGCCGGCCTGCTGGTGCCCGTCCACTGGTGCACCTTCAACCTCGGCCTGCACCGCTGGGCCGAGCCGATCGAGCGGCTGGTGACGGAGGCGAAGGAGCACGCCGTCCCGCTGGCCGTGCCGCGCCCCGGCGAGCGGGTGGACGTCGACAACCCGCCGGAGCTCGACAGCTGGTGGGAGTCCGTCGGCTGACGCCCCCTCCCGAAGGCCGGCCGGCGCGCCGCCCGGCCGTGAGCCAGTGCCCCGGCGCGCCCGCGCCGACCTGGCGCCGGGCCTGGCCGAAACCGCAGCGCACCGGTCGAAATGCGCTGGCCGGAAAGCCGGTGGACGGGAAATGATGCGGTGTGGCTGCCCCTGTGGCACCACACCGTCACCCTCCGCGACCTGGGAGCCCGATTGCCTCCGATCCTTCCGGCCGACCGCGCCGGCGCCGCGCCCGGGCGCGCCGTCGACCCGCTGTTCCTCGCCCTGCCGCTGCACACCCTCGCCGACGCCGCCCTCGCCCGGGCCCGCGAACTCGGCGCGAGCCACGCCGACTTCCGCCTGGAGCGGATCCGCAGCGCCTCCTGGCGGCTGCGCGACGCCCGCCCGGCCGGCACCTCCGACAGCGTGCAACTCGGCTTCGCCGTGCGGGTGCTGCTGGACGGCGCCTGGGGCTTCGCCGCCGGTGTCGACCTCGACCCCGGCACGGCGGCCCGGGTCGCCGAGCAGGCCGTCGCGGTGGCCCGGCTCTCCGGCGGGATCAGCCGGGCGGCCGGCTCCGCCGAGCGGGTCGAGCTGGCCGAGGAGCCGGTCCACCGGGACGTCACCTGGGTCTCCTCGTACGAGGTCAACCCGTTCGAGGTGCCGGACGCCGAGAAGACGGCGCTGCTCGCCGAGCGCAGCGCCCGACTGCTGGCCGCCGAGGGCGTCTCGCACGTCCAGGCGGCGCTGCAGACGGTCCAGGAGAACAAGTTCTACGCGGACACCGCAGGCACGGTGACGACCCAGCAGCGGATCCGGCTGGAGTCCAAGCTGGAGGCCACCTCGGTCGACGAGCGCACCGGTGCCTTCGACTCGATGCGCACCCTGGCCCCGCCGGTCGGCCGTGGCTACGAGTACCTGACCGGTACCGAGTGGGACTGGGACGCGGAGCTCGCCGAACTGCCCGCCCTGCTGGCCGAGAAGATGAAGGCGCCGAGCGTCCGGGCCGGCCGCTACGACCTGGTGATCGACCCGTCCAACCTCTGGCTGACCATCCACGAGTCGATCGGCCACGCCACCGAGCTGGACCGCGCGCTCGGCTACGAGGCCGCCTACGCCGGCACCTCCTTCGCCACCTTCGACCGGCTCGGCTCCCTCAGGTACGGCTCGGAGCTGATGCACGTCACCGGCGACCGCACCGCCGAGCACGGCCTGTCCACCATCGGATACGACGACGAGGGCGTCGCCACCCAGTCCTGGGACCTGATCCGCGACGGCGTCCTGGTCGGCTACCAACTCGACCGCGGCATGGCCAAGTTGAAGGGCTTCGAGCGCTCCAACGGCTGCGCCTTCGCGGACTCCCCCGCGCACGTCCCGGTGCAGCGGATGGCCAACGTCTCGCTGCAGCCCGCCGCCGACGGCCCGGACACCCAGGGCCTGTTCGCCGGAGTGGAGAACGGCCTGTACATCGTCGGCGACCGCTCCTGGTCGATCGACATGCAGCGCTACAACTTCCAGTTCACCGGCCAGCGGGCCTACGCCATCAAGAACGGCGAACTCGCGGGCCAGGTCAAGGACTTCGCCTACCAGGCCACCACCACCGACTTCTGGGGCTCGATGGCCGCGGTCGGCGGCCCGCAGACGTACGTGCTCGGCGGCGCCTTCAACTGCGGCAAGGCGCAGCCCGGCCAGATCGCGGCGGTCAGCCACGGCTGTCCGTCGGCGCTGTTCCGCAACGTCAACGTGCTCAACACCCAGCAGGAGGCGGGTCACTGATGGCCGCGATGCAGCCCCACGAACTCGTCGAGCTGGCGCTCGGCCTCTCCCGCGCCGACGGCTGCGTGGTGATCGCCGACGAGGAGTCCACCGCCAACCTGCGCTGGGCGGCCAACGCCCTGACCACCAACGGCGTCACCCGCGGCCGCCGGCTGACCGTGATCGCCACCGTGGCCGGCGCCGATGGCACCGCCTCCGGCGTGGTCTCCCGCGAGGCCGTCACGCCGGAGGAGGTGGAGTCCCTGGTGCGCGCCGCCGAGGAGGCCGCCCGCGCGGCCGGCCCGGCCGAGGACGCCCAGCCCCTGGTCGCCGACCGGCCGCCGTCCCCGGACTTCACCCGGCCGCCCGCGCAGACCTCGATCGAGGTGTTCGAGGCCTTCGGTCCGGCCCTCGGCGAGGCCTTCGCCCGCGCCGCCGCGCAGGGCGAGCTGCTGTACGGCTTCGCCCGGCACGAGCTCGTCACCAGCTACCTGGGCAGCTCCACCGGCCTGCGGCTGCGCCACGACCAGCCGACCGGCATGGTCGAGATCAACGCCAAGACCGCCGACCTGTCCGGTTCTGCCTGGGTCGGCGCCGCCACCCGGGACTTCACCGACATCGACCTCCCGGCCCTGCACACCGAGCTGACCAAGCGCCTCGGCTGGGGCGCCCGCAAGGTGGACCTGCCGGCCGGCCGCTACGAGACGCTGCTGCCGCCCTCGGCCGTCGCCGACCTGCTGATCTGCCTCAACTGGGCCTCCGGCGGCCGGGACGCCCACGAGGGCCGGACGGTCTTCTCCAAGCCCGGCGGCGGCACCCGGGTCGGCGACAAGCTCAGCGGCCTGCCGCTGACGCTGCGCTCCGACCCGTACGAGCCCGACCTGCAGGCCGCGCCGTTCGTCCTGGCGCACTCCAGCGGCGGGGACGTCTCGGTCTTCGACAACGGCCAGCCGGTCGCCGCCACCGAGTGGATCCGCGAGGGCGTGCTGCACGAGCTGATCACCAGCCGCCACGCGGCCGGCCTCACCGGCCTCCCGGTGCGCCCGGCCATCGACAACCTGGTGCTGGAGACGGCCGAGCAGGAGTCGGCGCCGACGCTGGACGAGATGATCGCCCGCACCGAACGCGGCCTGCTGCTCACCTGCCTCTGGTACATCCGCGAGGTGGACCCGGCGACGCTGCTGCTCACCGGCCTCACCCGGGACGGCGTCTACCTGGTGGAGAACGGCGAGGTCGTCGGCGCGGTCAACAACTTCCGGTTCAACGAGTCCCCGGTCGACCTGCTCGGCCGGATCACCGAGGTGGGCCGCACCGAACGCTGCCTGCCCCGCGAGTGGAACGACTACTTCACCCGCACCGCGATGCCACCCGTGCGTGTCGCGGACTTCAACATGAGTTCGGTCAGCCAGGCCTCTTAGCCGCTGACCCACGGGGGGATACGAGAGACATGATGGACGAGAAACGGCTGGTCAAGACGAGCAAGATGCTCTCGCGCATCCTGCGGCACGACCCGGACCGGGTGGGCGTCACGCTGGACGAGGCCGGCTGGGTCCGGATCGACGCGCTGCTCACCGCGCTCGCGGCGAAGGGCAACCGGCTGACCAAGGCCGAGCTGGACCACGTCGTGGCCACCAACAACAAGCGCCGCTTCGGCTACTCGCCGGACGGTCTCTCGATCCGTGCGAACCAGGGCCACACGGTGGCGGTCGACCTCGGTCTGGCCGCCGCCGTACCGCCCCACGTGCTCTACCACGGCACCGCCGACCGGCACCTGGCGGCGATCTTCCGCGAGGGCCTGCGCCCGATGGCCCGCCAGGACGTCCACCTCTCGGCGGACACCGAGACGGCCACCAGGGTCGGCGCCCGGCACGGCCGCCCGGTGGTGCTGACCGTCAACGCGGCCGCGATGACGGCGGCCGGCCACGAGTTCCGGCTCAGCGAGAACGGCGTCTGGCTCACCGACGCCGTGCCCCCGCAGTACCTCTCCCGGCGCTCCTGACGCCGATCTCCCCGAAGGGCCTGTCCGCTCCGCCGGACAGGCCCTTCGCGCACCCGACCGGGTGCGTCCGCCCCACCCGGTCTCGTCGCCGCGACCACCCCGGCGTACCGTGAGGAGGCCGCGCGGCACGGCGCGCGGGGGTGTGACGAGGGCGGTAGGACACATGGGCAAGAGCGCCGGCGACGGCCAGGTCTTCCGGATCACGGGAGCGCGCAGCAGCCTCAGCGAGGACGTCCGGGGGCGCCAGCGCCGCTACGTCATCTCGATGCTGCTCCGTACGGTCTGCGTGCTGCTCGCGGTGGTGCTGTGGGACGTCCAGCGGTGGCTGGCGTTCGGGGCGCTGGCGGGCGCCGTGCTGCTGCCGTACTTCGCGGTGCTGATCGCCAACGCGGGCCGGGAGCGGGCACCGGGCCTGCCGAGCACCTTCGACATCCCGCTGGACACCCCGCTGATGCTGGGCCCCGGCGGTAAGGGTGGGGCTGGTGCGGCAGGCGGTACAGGAGAGGCAAAGGCCGCTGCCACCGATCCTTCACAGGACGTGAACTGACCGTCCTTTTCACCCCGCTTCACCCCCGTACGGCTCCGGGAAAGCTCAAAAGAAGCTCAGATTAATCATGCAAGACCTCCCCAACCGAGGGTCCTGGCGTGACATACTGCGTACGCGCTCCGCATCCCCCGTCGGAGCGACGGACCGACGCCGGGCGGCTCCCCCCGTGGCTGCCCGGCGTCGCCATGCCCGGACCCGGAGGCCTCGGCCGGACGCCTCCGGCGCAGGCTTCGAGCGGGCCCTTCGAACGCGCGTGACAGACTGGCGGTGCCGACCTTCCCGCCTACCGTTGAGGACGCCCGATGGACACCCCGCAGCCGCCGATCTGCTCCGCCAAGGGCTGCCGGGCGGACGCCGGCTGGGTACTGGTGTGGAACAACCCCAAGTTGCACACCCCGGACCGCCGCAAGACCTGGCTCGCCTGCGACGAGCACCGCGAGCACCTGTCCCAGTTCCTCGGCGTGCGCGGCTTCCTCAAGGAGGTCGTCGCCTTCGCCGACTGGACCCCGGAAGCCCCCGGGGCGTCGGCCTAGCCCCCGAAGGCCCGTCCCAGTCGGGCCCGTCCCAGCCGCCGAAGGGCCGCCCCGCCGCCGAAGGCCGTCCTAGCCGCCGATCGCCGACATCGGCCGCTCGGGCTGCAGGAACTCCGGGTCGTCGATCCCGGCCCCGGCCTTCTTGCCCCACATCGCCGCCCGCCACAGCGCGGCCAGCTCGGCGTCGTCCGCGCCCGAGCGCAGCGCGCTGCGCAGGTCGGTCTCCCCGGTGGCGAACAGGCAGTTGCGCACCTGCCCGTCGGCGGTCAGCCGGGTTCGGTCGCAGGCCCGGCAGAACGGCCGGGTGACGGAGGCGATCACGCCCACCCGGCCCGGTCCGCCGTCCACCAGCCAGCGCTCGGCGGGCGCCGCGCCCCGGGCGGCCGGCTCCGGGGTGAGCGTGAAGCGGGCGCGGAGCAGGTCGAGGATCTCCGTCGCGGTGACCATCGAGGAGCGGTCCCAGCCGTGCTGGGCGTCCAGCGGCATCTGCTCGATGAAGCGCAGCTCGTAGCCCCGCTCCAGGCACCAGGCCAGCAGGTCGGCCGCCTCGTGGTCGTTGACCCCGCGCATCAGCACCGCGTTCAGCTTCACCGGTGCCAGCCCGGCGGCCTCGGCTGCGGCCAGCCCGTCCAGCACGTCCTGGTGCCGGTGGCGGCGGGTGAGGGTGTGGAACACCTCGGGGTCGAGGGTGTCCAGCGAGACGTTGACCCGGTCGAGCCCGGCCTCGCGCAGCGCCGTGGCGGTGCGGGCCAGTCCGATGCCGTTGGTGGTCAGCGAGAGTTCGGGGCGCGGCTCCAGCTCCGAGCAGGCGGCCACCACGGCGACCAGCCCGGGGCGCAGCAGCGGTTCGCCGCCGGTGAAGCGGACCTCGCGGACTCCCAGGTCGCGCACGGCGACCGTGACCAGCCGGACGATCTCCTCGTCGGTGAGCAGGTCGGGCTTGGCCAGCCACTGCAGGCCCTCCTCCGGCATGCAGTAGGTGCAGCGCAGGTTGCACCGGTCCGTGAGGGAGACCCGCAGGTCGACGGCCTGGCGTCCGAAGGTGTCGAGCAGCACGTGCGTCCTTCCCGAGATGCGGCCGGCCCGGCCACCGTCACGGCGGGCCGGGCCAGCATAGTCATCGCGGGACGATCAATGAGCACCCAGTCCGGTCAGCGAGCGGACCTCCAGTTCAGCGTACTTCTCCGGGTCGGGGCGTTCGGCGGACAGCAGGGTGCCGAGCCAGCCGGCCAGGAACCCGATCGGGATGGAGACCAGGCCGGGGTTCTCCAGCGGGAACCAGTGGAAGTCGACGCCCTGGAAGAAGGAGTTCTTGGCCCCGGACAGCACCGGGGAGAACACCACCAGCACCACCGAGGAGATCAGCCCGGCGTAGACGGAGCTGACCGCGCCGACGGTGGTGAAGCGCTTCCAGAACAGCGAGTAGAGCAGGGTGGGCAGGTTCGCCGAGGCGGCCACCGCGAAGGCCAGCGCCACCAGGGCCGCGGTGCTGAGCTTGCCCGCGTAGAGGCTGAGCACGATGGCGACCGCGCCGATCGCCACCGCGGCCCACTTCGCCGAGCGCACCTCTTCCTTCTCGCTCGCCTTCCCGCGCCGGATCACGTTGGCGTACAGGTCATGGGCGAAGGAGGCCGAGGAGGCGAGGGTGAGCCCGGCCACCACGGCGAGGATGGTGGCGAAGGCGACCGCCGAGATCACCGCGAGCATGATCGCCCCGCCGGTGCTGCCGGCCCCGCCGCCGAGTTGCTCCGCGAGGAGCGGCGCCGCGGTGTTCCCGGACGGCGTCTTGCCCTCGACGGCGACCATGCCGCTGCGGCCGACCAGCGCCGCCGCGCCGAAGCCGAGCGCCAGGGTCATCAGGTAGAAGACGCCGATGATGCCGATCGCCCAGAGCACGGACTTCCGGGCCGTCTTGGCGGTGGGGACGGTGTAGAAGCGGACCAGGATGTGCGGCAGGCCGGCGGTGCCGAGCACCAGGGCGATCCCGAGGCTGATGAAGTCGAGCTTGGAGGTGCCGGTGGCCCCGTACTTCAGCCCTGGTTCGAGGAAGGCCGAGCCCTTGCCGCTCGCGGAGGCGGCCGCGCCGAGCAGTTCCGAGGGGTTGAAGTGGTACTTGGCGAGCACCAGGACGGTCATCAGCGCGGCGCCGGCGATCAGCAGCACCGCCTTGACGATCTGCACCCAGGTGGTGCCCTTCATGCCCCCTATCACCACGTAGATGATCATCAGCGCGCCCACCGCGAGGATCGTCCAGCGCTTGGCGGCGTCCCCGGTGACGCCCAGCAACAGGGCCACCAGCGCCCCGGCGCCGACCATCTGGGCGAGCAGGTAGAAGATCGACACCACGATGGTGGAGATGCCCGCCGCGGTGCGCACGGGGCGCTGGCGCATCCGGAACGCGAGGACGTCCGCCATGGTGAACCGGCCGGAGTTGCGCAGCGGCTCGGCGATCAGCAGCAGCGCGACCAGCCAGGCGACCAGGAAGCCGATCGAGTACAGGAAGCCGTCGTAGCCGTTGAGCGCGATCAGCCCGGCGATACCGAGGAAGGAGGCGGCGGACATGTAGTCGCCGGAGATGGCCAGGCCGTTCTGGAAGCCGGTGAAGCCGCGGCCCCCGGCGTAGAAGTCGGCGGCGCTGCGGTTCTGCCGCCCGGCCCAGACGGTGATGACCAGGGTGGCCACCACGAAGACGCCGAACAGGGTCATCGTCAGGGCGCGGTGCTCGGTGGCGGAGCTGGCGATCAATGTCATTCGGCAGACTCCCGGGGGGCGTGGACGACGGCGCCGTGCGCCTCGCGGATCGCGGTGGCGGCCGGGTCGATCCGCCGGTCCGCGTAGCGGGCGTACCAGGCGGCGATGGCGAAGGTGGTGGCGAACTGCAGCAGTCCGAGCACCAGCGCCAGGTTGACGTGCCCGACGACCTTGGTGCGCATCAGGCCGGGGGCGTAGCACGAGAGCAGGACGTAGAGCAGGTACCAGAGCACGAAGCCGATGGTGACCGGGAACGCGAAGCTCCGGAACGAGCGCCGAAGGGTCCGGAACTCCTCACTGTCATCGATGAGTTGGACTTCCGTAGGGGCAGTGGTGATCGGCGGCGAATCCACTCTGTCTCCTCACTCATTCGGCGTAGGTCACACGAGGGGAACGAGCGGACGTGAGGGGCGTCACATTCCTCCTGTGCGCCGCGCAATGCTAGGAGCGTCACGCCCGCCCCGGAAGGGGTTGACGGCGATCAGCCGGACGTTCACCCCCTCGTACCACCCGATTGGCCGAAAACCATCACTCCGGACGCGTCGGAAGTCCCCCGCCCCATGCAGGAGGGGCGGCACCGAGCAACGGTGCCGCCCCTCTTGACGAAGCGTCAGAACGCGATCCGGACCTTCAGGGCCGAGCGGTCGTGCATCGCCCGGTAGCCGTCCGGCACGCCGTCCAGGTCGACCGTGCGGTCGAAGACCAGGCCCGGCTCGATGGCCCCCGAGAGCACGTCCGGCAGCAGCTCGGGGATGTACGCGCGGGCCGGTGCCACGCCACCGTTCAGTGAAACGTTTCGGCCGAACATCTGGCCGATGTCCACGCCCGCGCTGCCGCCGTGCGGCACCCCGACGTACCCGACCGCGCCGCCGTCCCGGGTGATCGAGACGGCCGTCCGCATCGACTCCTCGGTGCCCACCGCCTCCAGCACCGCGTGCGCGCCCTGGCCGCCGGTCAGCTCCTTGACCGCCTCGATCGCGGCCTCCCCGCGCTCGGCCACCACGTCCGTCGCGCCGAAGCGCCGGGCCAGCTCGGTACGGGCGGTGTGCCGCCCCATCGCGATGATCCGGCCCGCGCCCAGCCGGTGCGCCGCCAGCACGCCGCACAGGCCCACCGCACCGTCGCCGACCACCGCCACCGTCGCACCGGGCCGCACCCCCGCCGAGACCGCCGCGTGGTGCCCGGTCGACATCACGTCGGACAGCGCCAGCAGCCCGGGCAGCAGCTTCTCGTCGCCCGCCGCCTCCTTGGGCAGCTTCACCAGCGTCCCGTCCGCGAACGGCACCCGCACCGCCTCGCCCTGGCCGCCGTCCGAGCCGACCTGCCCCCAGAAGCCGCCGTGCGGGCAGGAGGTCTGCAGGCCTTCGCGACAGAAATCACACGTCCCGTCCGACCAGACGAACGGCGCCACCACCAGGTCGCCCTTGGCGAAGCCGCGCACCTCGGCGCCGACCTCCTCGACCACGCCCAGGAACTCGTGCCCGATCCGCTGCCCCGCCACCCGCTGCGCCACTCCGCGGTAGGCCCACAGGTCGCTGCCGCAGATGCAGGCGTTCACCACCCGGAGCACCACGTCCGTCGGTTGCTGGATCACCGGGTCCGGTACCTCTTCGATCCGGATGTCGTTGGGGCCGTGGATCACGGTGGCACGCATGCGCTGTTCCTTCGCTGAAAACGAACTCGACCAGGTGTACGACACCCCCTCCGACCACTCTATTCCGGGCGCCCGGTCGGAACATTCCGGCCGAGCCCCTCCCGCCCGCCCCTTATCCTGTTGGACCATGCAACCGATCCAGCCCGAGACGTACGGCGCGCAGCGGACCGCCCCGGTCCCCGCCCAGCGCTCCGCCGCCCCCACCGAGGGCTTCGCGGTGGTCGACGTCGAGACCACCGGTCTCGGCCGCTCGGACCGCGTCATCTCGGCGGGCGTCTACCAGCTGGACCCGGACGGCGAGGTCACCGACCACTGGTACACCCTGGTCAACCCCCAGCGGGACCCGGGCCCGGTCTGGATCCACGGCCTCACCGCCGAACTGCTCGCCACCGCCCCGACCTTCCCGCAGATCGCCGACGCCTTCGCCGACCGGCTGCGCGGCCGGGTCCTGGTCGCGCACAACGCGCTCTTCGACTGGAACATGATCTCCCGCGAGTTCTCCCGGGCCGGCCTGCACGCCCCGGTCGAGCAGCGGCTGTGCACCATGGTCCTCTCCCGCGACCTGCGCCTGCCGCTGCCCAACGGCAAGCTGTCCTCGCTCGCCGCGCACTTCGGCGTCCAGCAGCGCCACGCCCACAACGCCCTGGACGACGCCCGGGTGCTCGCCGAGGCCTTCCGCCCCAGCCTGCACCTCGCCCGCTCCGGCGGGGTCGCCCTGCCGCTGCAGAACTGCGTCGCCGTCACCGACCTCGGCGAGGACGAGCCCGCCGCCCCGAACCGCGCCTCCTGGACCGGCGCCGCCTACCGCCAGGCCAAGAAGCGCCCGCCCTGCCCGTACCCCAACCCGGGGCGCTGGGAGGACGGCAAGCCGCTCGTCCAGGGCATGCGGGTGGCCTTCACCGGCGACACCTCCACCGACCGCGAGCTCCTGGAGGACCGTGCCGCCGAGGCCGGCCTGCACATCGCCACCTCGGTGAGCCGCCTCACCAGCCTGCTGGTCACCAACGAACCGGACAGCTGGAGCGGCAAGGCCCGCAAGGCCCGCGAGGTCGGGACCCCCGTGGTCACCGAGGACGCGTTCCTCCAGCTGCTGCGCGAGGTCGCCCCGCACCCCGGTGCGTGAGCCGGTTGTGAGGTCGGCGTACGGTTCCCATGTGTACCGATTTCTGCTGACCCGCCAGTGGCTGATCACCATGCTGATCGCGCTGCTGCTGATCCCCGCGACGATCAGGCTGGGCTTCTGGCAGCTGCACCGCCACGAGGCGCGGGTGGCCCGGAACGAGCTGATCGGCAAGGCCCTCACCGACCCGCCCGTCCCGTACGACAGCCTGTCGCCGGCCCCGGGCTTCGCGGTCCCCAAGGACCTCACCTGGCGCGCGGTGACGGCCACCGGGCAGTACGACCCGGCACACGAGTTCGTGGTCCGCAAGCGGACCGACTCCAGCGGGGACACGATCGGCTACTTCGTCGTGACCCCGCTGAAGCTCTCCGACGGCAAGGGCACCGTCCTGGTCAACCGCGGTTGGGTCGCCTCCGGCGCCACCGCCACCGAGTACCCGCCCGTCCCGGCCGCCCCCGCCGGCGAGGTCACCCTCACCGGCCGCCTGCGCGCCGAGGAGACGTACGGCGCCAGCGGCATCAAGGACCGCGCCGGCCTGCCGGACCGCCAGTTCAACCTGATCAACACCGACCAGCAGGCCAAGGAGACCGGCGCCACCCTCCTCGGCGGCTACCTCGAACTGGCCGCCACCACCCCGGCCCCGGCCGACCAGCCCCAGCTGATTCCCGAGCCCAACCACTCCGACATCGGCCCGCACATGGCCTACGCCATCCAGTGGTGGCTGTTCACCGCGATGATCCCGGTCGGCGTCTGGATCCTCGCCCGCCGCGAGGCCAAGGACCGCGCCCGGCAGGCCGGCGAACCCGAGACGGTCACCGAACCCGTGCCGGCCTGACGTCCCGTCCGGAACAGGTCCTAGAGCACGTCGTCCAGCTCCCGCAGCAGCCGCGCCTTCGCCCGCGCCCCCACCACGGACCGCACCGGCTCGCCGTCCCGGAACACCACCAGCGTCGGCATCGACAGCACCCCGTACGCCGCCTGCGTCCGCGGGTTGCGGTCCACGTCCAGGCTCACCACCCGCAGCCGGTGCGCCTCCTCCCGCGCGATGTCCGCCAGCACCGGCGCCATCATCCGGCACGGCGGGCACCAGTCCGCCGTGAAGTCCACCAGCACCGGCCCGTCCGCCGCCAGCACCTCCGCGGCGAACGTCTCGTCCGTCACCGCCGGCACACCCGCGATCTCCACCATCGCCTACTCCCTCGTCAGTTCACACCGTGGCGGCTGCTCGGAGGCCGCGAGTTCGTCCCGTGCCCGCACCGCCCGCTCGTACTGCCCGGCCACCCGCGCCCGGGCGTCCCGGAGCCGCGCGATGCAGTCGTCCAGCTCCGCGAGCTTGCGCTCGTACACCTCCAGCGAGGCCTGGCACGAGTCCCCCTCGGGGTGCCCGGCCCGCAGGCACTCCACGAACGGCCGGGTCTCCTCCAGCTCGAACCCGACGTCCTGGAGCATCCGGATCTCCCGCAGCAACCGCAGGTCCGCCTCGTCGTACGCCCGGTACCCGTTGCCCGCCCGCCGGGCCGGCAGCAGCCCCAGCTGCTCGTAGTACCGCAACGCCCGCGTGGTCGTCCCCGCCCGCTCCGCCAACTCCCCGATCCGCATGCCGGACCACTCCTCCCGTACAGCCGCTGTCGACGGTAAACCTTCCCCCCGACGTCAACGCCAGCCCCAACCAGGGCCTGTCCGGCACCCACCCCCGGTCGGCGCCGCCGCCCCACCCGGCAAGATGTCCCCCATGGATCTCGGACTGAAAGACAAGGCCTACATCGTCACCGGCGCCACCCGCGGCCTCGGCCTCGCCGCCGCCCGCGAGCTCGCCGCCGACGGCGCCCGCGTCCTCGTCAGCGGCCGCACCCAGGCCGCCGTGGACGCCGCCGTCGCAGGACTCGACACCCTCGGCACCGCCCGGGGCCTGGTCGCCGACAACGCCGACCCCGCCACCCCCGAGCGCCTCGTCGCCGAGGCCCGGAGCCGGTTCGGCCGTCTCGACGGCATCCTGATCAGCGTCGGCGGCCCGCAGGCCGGCCCGGTCGAAACCACCCCCGAGGAGGCCTGGCGCGACGCCTTCGAGTCCGTCTTCCTCGGCGCCCTCCGTCTCGCCCGCACCACCGCCGCCGCGCTCTCCGACGGCGGGGTGATCGGCTTCGTGCTCTCCAGCTCGGTCCGCCAGCCGATCCCCGGCCTGGGCATCTCCAACGGTCTGCGGCCCGGCCTGGCGATGGCCGCCAAGGCGCTCGCCGACGAGCTCGGCCCCCGCGGCATCCGGGTGGTCGGCCTGCTCCCGGCCCGGATCGACACCGACCGGGTCCGCGAACTCGACTCGCTCGCCGCCGACCCGGCGGCCGCCCGCGCCCAGGCCAGCGCCGGCATCCCGCTCGGCCGCTACGGCACCCCCGAGGAGTTCGGCAAGGTCGCGGCCTTCCTGCTCTCCCCCGCCGCCTCCTACCTGACCGGCGTCATGATCCCCGTCGACGGCGGCGCGCTCCGCACCCTCTGACCGCCGGGTCACATCACCCTCGACGGCCTCCGCCGCCGCGGCCACCGGTGCCGCGGCTCGGCGGGGGCCGCCTGCAACACCCGGATCCGCAGGTCGGCGGGCAGCTCCGGGAGCCGCAGACTGCCGAGCGCATCGGCCCGGGGCCCGTCCTCGAAGTGCTCCACCAGCGCCGCCGGATCCCCGCCCGGCGTCAACCGCACCGCACCGCGAAGGCGGGGGTGCCCCGGTGCCCGCACCAGCCGCACTCCCGCCCGCTCCACCTCCGGCAGCACCGCCGTCCCGGTCTCCAGCGCCTCCTCCAACGCCCGCGCACCGACCCGCAGTCGCAACCCGCTCACCCCCGGCGTCGGCACCGCGACGCTCGACAGCCCGGTCCGCCGCAGCTGCGCCACCAGCCACCAGGCCATGCCGGCCACCAGGACGGCCAGCCCGCCGATCACCGTCGGCCACCACCACCCGGAGGACACCCACCGCCCCCGCGACCGCGCACTCACCACCGGCTGTTCCGGCGAGGACAGCGGCCACCGCGCGGGCGGGTGCAGGCCCACCCGCCGGTAAAGGTCCAGCCCGCCCAGCAGGACCAGCGCCCCGACTCCCAGCAGCACCGCCCCCACCACCCCCAGCAGCACCCGGTTGACGACTGCCCGCCTCACTCCGCCACCTCCGTGCTCTCCTGCGCACCGACGGCGGCCCGGCCACCGGCCGTCCGCACATCCAGCCGCAGCGGCCGCGCCAGCCCCACCCTCTCCAGCTCGTCCCGCAGCTGCCGCTCCACCGGCGCCGGATCCGCCGGCCCGACCAGCGACACCCGGACCCGCCGCCGCCCGACCCGGATCCGCAGATGTTCGATCCCGTCCAGCCCCGCCGCCCGGTCCACCAGCAGGTGCCCGATCCCGGCCCGCTCGATGGCCGCGGTGGTCCCGCCGTACGGCCGCAGCACCAGCCACCGCCGCAGCCCCGGCGCGATCGCCAGCCACAGCAGCCACCCACCGAGCAGCGTCACCACCCCGGCCCCCACCAGCACCCACAGGTCGTCGAGGTGCCGCGTCGCCAGCTCGTCCGCGATCTGCGCCCGCCACCTGCGGGCCGGCTGCCCGGCCCGGACCGCGACCACGTCGTACAGCAGCGCCCCCGCGACCACCAGCACCCCCGTCGCCACCAGCGCTGCGGCCGCCGTCCGCGGCGCCCGCAACCTCCCGGCCCGCTCCGCCTTCTCGGCGGCGTCCGAGACCTCGGAGACCTCCGTGCTCACGACGCTCCCCCCGTCACCAGCTTCTCGACCACGATCACCACGTCCGACACCCTCGTCCCGGTCAGCCCCACCACCCGCGCCGCGATCCGCGCCCGCACCTCCCCGGCCAGCCCCGCGACATCGGACGGGAACGGCAGCTCCAGCGCCACCCGCACCGTCACCGTGCTGCCCGGCACGGCCACCGTGACGTGCGGCGGCGCCCCCTTCGCCCGCCCGGCGGGCCAGGCCTCGGCCAGCACCTCCCGGACGGCCCGGGCGGCGATCCCGGCGTAGACGCGGTCGGCGACCCGCAGCCGCCCCCGGCGCCCCGGGGCAGGGACGGTCGCGGGAACGGGGGCCGCCATCAGCGGCGCCGGTCGCGGCCGCGGAGCAGGTCCCCGAGCTCGCTCAGCTCGATGTCGCCTTCCAGCAGACGCCCGACCACGAAGCCGACCAGTCCGAGCGCGGCCACCAGCAGGAACGCCGCGAACCCCCCGAAGTACCCGGCGAAGCCGAGGGCCATGCCCACCACCAGGCCGACGATGGCCAGGTTCATCCGCTACTCCCTCGTTCCGCGCCGCCTCGTTCCGCGCTGCCTCGTTGCGCGCTGCCTCGTTGCGCGCCGCCTCGTGCCGTCTCCGCCCGGGCGGGCGCCCTACTTGAGCTTGGGCCGCTGCCCCGGTGCCGACACCGACTCCTCTTCCTCCTCGAACTCCGGTTCGTCCGGGAGGTGGACGTCGTTGACCGCGATGTTGACCTCGACGACTTCCAGGCCGGTCATCCGCTCGACCGCGTTGATGATGTTCTCCCGTACCTGGCGGGCGAGTTCGGGAATGACCACGCCGTACTCGACGACCAGGGCGATGTCGATCGCGGTCTGCTTCTCGCCGACGTCGGCCTTGATGCCCCGCCCGACACTGGGCTTTCCGCCGGGCACCCGGTCCCGCATCGCGCCGAAGGTCCGGGCGAGCCCGGAGCCCAGCGCGTGGATCCCGGGGACCTCCCGGGCGGCCATCCCGGCGATCTTCTCCACCACGCCGACGGCCAGCGCCGTACGACCGCGATCCGCGACCGGCTTCGCGCCGCCGGAACCCGGCGGCGGTCCGGGGTTCGGGGTGCCGCCGGCGTTCTTGTGCAGGGTCGCGGGCGTCGGAGTGTCAGGCATGGGCGAGTCTCCCGTCGTACGGCTCCAGCTATATCGCAAACCTCCCCAACTCTGGCATTTCGCCACGTTCCTCGCCCGCCGAGCGGCGCCCGCCCGGCTCCCTCGGAGTGCCCGGGAAACGCGGAAGGCCCGGCCCCGGGGGTGTCCCCCGAGGCTGGGCCTCTGCTCGGCGACGAGCGGTCGGAGACGACCGGTCGGCGACGGAAGGTCAGTCGCCGATCCCGGCCAGCTCCCGCAGCCGACGGGCCTGGGCCGCCCGTTCGGCTGAACGCTGCTCTTCGAAGGAGCGCCCGGCGGCCCCCTGCAGCAGGGCCTTGGTCTCGATCACCGCTCCGCGCGGAGCGGCCAGCAGGGCCCCCGCGAGGTCACGGGCGGCGGCGTCCAGCTCCGCGCCCGGCACGGCCAGGTTGGCCAGCCCGATCGCCGCGGCCTCCTCGGCGCCGACCCAGCGACCGGTGGCGCAGATCTCCAGCGCCCGGGCGTAGCCGACGAGTTCGGTGAGCGGCTTGGTGCCGGCCAGGTCAGGGACGAGACCGAGCGAGGTCTCCTTCATCGCGAACTGCACGTCCTCGGCGACGACCCGCAGGTCGCAGCCGAGCGCCAGCTGGAAGCCCGCACCGACGGCGTGGCCCTGGACGACGGCGATGGAGATCAGGTCCGGGCGGCGCCACCAGGTGAAGGCCTCCTGGTAGGAGGCGATGGTGTCGTCCAGCTCCTTGTCGCCCTCGGCCGCGAGCTGGAGGAAGGTGGGCTCGCCCGGGATGCCTTCGGCGGTGAACATGGCCCGGTCGAGCCCGGCCGAGAAGGAGACGCCCTCCGCGCGGAGCAGGACCACCCGGACGCTGCCGGGCAGCTCGCGGCCGGCGGCGGTGAGGGCACGCCAGAGCGCGGGCGACTGGGCGTTGCGCCGCTTGGGCTGACAGAGGGTGACGACGGCGAGTTCGCCTTCGATCTCCAGGCGGACGCCGTCCCGCTCCCAGCTCGGGGCCTGCGGTTCGGTGGCGGGGGCGGTCATGCGGGGACCTCCGGTGGCGAGGGACGTGGCTACCGGAGAGTAACAAACCTGGGCGCGCGAGGGCAGGGGCCCGGCCCGGAAAGATCGACGGGGGCCTTCGGGCGCCGCCGGAGAAAGGAGGGCGGGGTCGGCGGACACCCCGGACATGACGATCGGCGGCCGGTTCACACGACCCGAGGGCGGACGCCCAGCTGACCGTCCAGCTGTCGTCTCCTCGGTCGGCGTCCTGCCGCCGCGTCATCCAGCCAATGACTGACGAACCGTCAGGAACCGGCCCCGGCAGTCGCTTTGTTCTTGCCCCGCGTGGCACCGCCGCGGCCCCGGAGGATCACTCCGGACTCGCTCAGCATCCGGTGCACGAAGCCGTACGAACGACCGGTCTCCTCCGCGAGAGCGCGAATGCTCGCCCCGGAGTCGTACTTCTTCTTGAGATCGGCCGCGAGCTTCTCACGCGCGGCACCGGTCACCCGGCTGCCCTTTTTCAGAGTCTCGGCCACCCGTGCCTCCTCGTAGCGTTGCTCGGTCAGATTCCCATGATCACCCATCCACCGCGTCCTGGCCACCCATTCGACAAGGTCGATGTCGGAAATGCGTGGTCCGTCGGTGGTGATCCGAGCGCACCAGGGCGCTCACGCAGAGTGCACGCCCCCGGGCGGGTGCCGCCGTTCGCCGAGAAAGAGCTGATCAGCAGCGTCGGCCCGACCACGATCGAGTGGCGGGCCGACAGGAAGTCCTTAAACGGAATCCGGGTCTACTTCATTCCCGGACACGCCGTAAGGACTAGATTTTCTGGTCCGAAAAGCGGATGCCGTGTCTACTTCCGGTCAGGCCAAGGAGACCAGGTCGGCGTAGGCCGGGCTCCACAGGTCCTCCACGCCGTCCGGCAGCAGGATGATCCGCTCCGGCTGGAGCGCGTCGACCGCGCCCTCGTCGTGGGTGACCAGCACGACCGCGCCGGAGAACTCGCGCAGCGCGCCCAGGATCTCCTCGCGGCTGGCCGGGTCGAGGTTGTTGGTGGGCTCGTCGAGCAGCAGCACGTTGGCCGAGGAGACCACCAGGGTGGCCAGCGCCAGACGGGTCTTCTCACCGCCGGAGAGCACCCCGGCCGGCTTGTCGACGTCGTCGCCGGAGAACAGGAAGGAGCCGAGGATCTTGCGGATCTGCACCAGGTCGGTGTCCGGCGCCGAGGAGCGCATGTTCTCCAGCACCGAGCGCTCCGGGTCCAGCGTCTCGTGCTCCTGGGCGTAGTAGCCGATCTTCAGGCCGTGGCCCGGGATCACCTCGCCGGTGTCGGGCTGCTCCACCCCGGCCAGCATCCGCAGCAGGGTGGTCTTGCCGGCGCCGTTGAGGCCGAGGATGACGACCCGCGAGCCGCGGTCGATGGCCAGGCCGACGTCGGTGAAGATCTCCAGCGAGCCGTAGGACTTGGAGAGCCCGCTGGCCGTGAGCGGGGTCTTGCCGCAGGGGGCCGGGTCCGGGAAGCGCAGCTTGGCGACCTTGTCGCTCTGGCGCACCTGCTCCAGCCCGGTGAGCAGCTTCTCGGCGCGGCGGGCCATGTTCTGCGCGGCCACCGTCTTGGTCGCCTTGGCGCGCATCTTGTCGGCCTGCGCGTTGAGGGTCGCGGCCTTCTTCTCGGCGTTGGCGCGCTCGCGCTTGCGGCGCTTCTCGTCGTCCTCGCGCTGCTGCTGGTACTGCTTCCAGCCCATGTTGTAGACGTCGATGGCGGAGCGGTTGGCGTCCAGGTAGAAGACCTTGTTGACGACCGTCTCGACCAGGTCGACGTCGTGCGAGATGACGATGAAGCCGCCCTTGTACGTCTTCAGGAAGTCCCGCAGCCAGGCGATGGAGTCCGCGTCCAGGTGGTTGGTGGGCTCGTCGAGGAGCAGCACGTCGGAGTCCGAGAAGAGGATCCGGGCGAGCTCGACGCGACGGCGCTGACCACCGGAGAGGGTGTGCAGCGGCTGGCCGAGGATGCGGTCCGGCAGGCCCAGCGCGGCGGCGATGGTGGCGGCCTCGGCCTCGGCGGCGTACCCGCCCTTGGTGAGGAACTCGGTCTCCAGCCGGGCGTACTTCTTCATCGCGTTGTCCCGGGTGGCGCCCTGACCGTTCGCCATCCGGTCCTCGTTCTCGCGCATCTTCCTCAGCACGGTGTCGAGGCCGCGGGCGGACAGGATGCGGTCCTTGGCGAGGACGTCCAGGTCGCCGGTGCGCGGGTCCTGCGGGAGGTAGCCGACCTCGCCAGAACGGGTGATGGTCCCGGCGGCGGGCAGGCCCTCGCCGGCCAGCACCTTGGTGAGCGTGGTCTTGCCGGCGCCGTTGCGCCCGACCAGGCCGATCCGGTCACCGGCGGCGACCTTGAAGCTCGCGGACTCGATCAGGATCCGGGCACCGGCGCGCAGCTCTACGGCGTTGGCGGAAATCATGGCTGGGAACTACTCCTGGGACGTGGGCGGGCGGCCGGACGGAGGGCCCGGGGCCGGGCGAGCGGAAAGGGGCTTCATCGGCGGTCGGCGCGACGGGCAGGGCGCCGCCGCCCGCTATTGCCCGGAGAAGATAGCCATGGCGGCAAGTCTACCGGGCCGTCCGGAACACCCCTTTGGGGGACGGCCGACCGGGGGTGCCCGCGAGGCGGCCGGTCACTGCTGCTGCGCGTCCGGCTGGTCCCCCGTGGGGGCCGTCGGGGCGTCCGACCCGGCCGGGGCCACCGGAGCGACCGGAGCCGGCGGGGCGTCCACGGTCGGGGTCACCGCCGGGTCCGCGCAGCCGCCCTGCGGACGGACCGCGGCGAACGGCGCGTCCAGGCTGCCGCAGGGCGTCTCGGGCGCGGCCGCCCTGGTGTCGAACACCCGGGGCGGGACGATCGGGCCGTCGGTGATCTCCACCCGGCTGCGGTCCAGCACCTTGACCGTCGCGGTCGGGCCGGTGCTCGTCGCCCAGCCGTTGCTGTCCAGCCGGTAGCCGGTGATGCCGCCGGAGACGGCCTGCCCGCTGCTGTTGCTGCAGGTGCGCGGGATGAGCACCGCGTAGTCGGTGTGCACGGCGCGCAGCGGGTCGTAGACGCAGCCGTTGGACGGCTTGTCGTTGTAGCGCAGGTCGCCGTCGGCGTCGCGCAGGCCCATGGTCAGGTTGGGCGTCACCAGGGCCAGCCAGGGCGAGCCGTCCCGCTGGACGGTGTGCAGCGCGGCCGCGGCCCGTTGCTTGGCGAGCTGCTTGCGCTGGACGTCGGTCCGCTTGTCGGCGCCGGGCTCGCCGTCGCCGCGCAGCCAGTCCGCCAGGCCGGGCACCGCGCGGTGCCAGCGCACCTCGTGGTCGCCGGGGCGCACCGAGGTGACCAGGCCGTCGTCCCAGACCACGATCGCGTTGTCCCCGGCCATCGCCAGGTAGAGCGCCTCGGCGCCCTCGCGCCGGTACGACCAGGCCTGCTCGCCGGTCTGCTTGTGGAAGGCCTCCAGGCCCGGGCCCACCCGCAGGTCCAGGTCGGCCGCGCTGAGCGACTCCGAGTTCACCGGCGTGGCCTCCGCGCCCGGCCCGGCCACCCGGTCGCCGAACGGCACCGGCTTGTTCGCGTGTGCCGCCGCTCCGGCCGCAAGGACCAGCATCACCGCCAGGGCAGGCAGGATCGAGCGGGGGGTCAGTACACGCAGCGGCTTCCGGGACACGGCCGGAGCGTACCTTTCGGCGGGCACGCGAGTCAGCTCGGTTCACTCCCCCGCCCGGCTCCGCGGTCGGCGGCCCGGGCCCGTCCGACCCGCCCGTTCGTCCGCCCGCCCACCTGCGTCGTCGGCGCCCGGGCCGCTTCGCGGGGCGCGCCGGAGCGGCCCGCGCGGGCCCGGCCGGACCGTTACAGAGCTGATACATGGCGGTGCAGCGGCCGCCGATGCGGCAGACGGCGTTCGAATACCGCCCACTTTAGGGTGACATTCGGCTTTTTCGTCCCCCGGCGGACCTACTCTCGGCGACCGGGGCGCCACGGTCCGTCCACGCCGAGACCGGGCGCCCCACCCCCGCGACGTCCGGAGGAGAGACCATGCGAATCGGCCGTCTGACGCTGGCCGCCGCCGCCCTGCTGCTGATGGCCACCGCCAGCGTCCCGGCCGGGACGCCGTTCAGCCAGACCGAACGGCACAGCCTCTCCTCGGACGCCTTCGAACCCCGAGGCGCCGCTCCCCGCCCACCGGTGCAGCGGCCCCGGCACGAGCCGCCCTTCGGCGCCTTCGTCGGCTCCTGGGACAACTACATCCCGCAGATCGGCCGGTACGCGCAGTGGCTGGGCAACGCGAACCTGCAGGTCGGCCACACCTACCTGGCGGGCAACGGCTGGGCCGACGTCGAGGGCGAGCCGGTGGTCCTCGGCATGTGGTCCCAGTGGCGGCTGGCGGACCCCTCCCGGCTGCTCGTGCTCGGCGTGCCGATGCTGGTGCCCAACGAGGCGAACGTGCCCGACGGCGAGGTGGCCAAGCTGCTCGCCCAGGGCGCGCGCGGCGACTTCGACGGGCACTTCCTCAAGCTCGCCCGGCGGCTGGTCGCGCTGGGCGGCGCGGACACCGTACTGACCCTCGGCTGGGAGATGAACGGCACTACCTACACCCACCGCTGCAAGCCCGACCCCTCCGCCTGGAAGTCGTACTGGCGGCGGATCGTCGGCGTGATGCGCTCGGTGCCCGGGCAGCGCTTCCGCTTCGACTTCGCCCCCAACCGAGGCCTGGACGCGATCCCCTGGACCAAGTGCTACCCCGGCGACGACGTGGTCGACATCATCGGCATGGACAGCTACGACCAGCCCGCCGGGGGCACCTTCGACGACTACGTCCGCGAGCCGTACGGCCTGCAGGACCAGGTGGAGTTCGCCGCCAAGCGCGGCAAGCAGGTCTCGTACCCGGAGTGGGGGCTGTTCCGCAACGGCGACAACCCCGAGTTCGTGCAGCGGATGGTCGAGTGGATGCGCACCCACGACACCGCCTACCAGACCGTGACCGACTACTGCCCGCACGGCTTCTTCCAGTGCTCCCGCAACCCGCGCTCGGCGGCGCGGTTCAAGCAGCTGATGTCCGGCTCGAAGGGGGCGCCGACGGCGGTGCCGACCGCGCCCCCGGCCCCCACCGCCCCGGCGGTGCCCACCGCGCCCGCCAGCCCGAGCCTCCCCGCCCGGCCGAGCCCGTCGCCGGCCACGCCGAGCCCGACCGCGAGCCCGGTGACGACCTCGACGCCGACCTCGACGCCGGCGCGGCGGTGAGCGGTCAGCCGCGGCGGCAGGCCAGCAGCGCCTCCTTGAGCCGCGGGAAGCGGGTGCGCAGCTGGTGCGCCGCCTGCTGCCGCACCCGCACCGCCCCGGCCCGGACGGCCGCCACCGGCGCCGCCCCCGCCGGGCCGAGCAGCAACCGCTGATTGGGCAGCCGGTCCGGCCGCCAGCGCTGCTTGTACGGTTCCTGGCCGCGCAGCAGCCCGAGCACCGGGATGCCCGCGCCGACCGTCTCCTCCAGCGCCGCGCCGAACAGCAGCCCGGCGATGTCCAGCCGCTCGCGCAGCACCGGATGCGCGCCGTACAGGTACAGCCCGCCGAAGGACGGGCAGAGCAGCAGCAGGTTCACCGCGACCAGCTCCCCGTCCAGGTGGAACTGGTGGACGGCGGCCTTGCCGGCGGCTACCAGCCCCGTGGTGGACTCGGTCAGGTGCCGGGCGAAGCGCTCGGTGCGGTGCTCGGGGGTGACGCCGCGCTCCTGCCACTGCAGGTAGTGCAGCCGCAGCAGCCCTTCCAGCGCCTCCGCCACCTCGGCCGGCGGCGTCGAGCGGACCTGGATCCCGGCCTCGGCGATCTTGCGCAGCTTCACTCGGCTGCGCTGGGCGGTCTTGCCGGGCAACCGCTTGAGCAGCCGCTCCATCGGGACGGCGGGCAGGTACTGGCAGAGCGAGTCCTGGAAGCGGCGGCGACTGCCCCGCCAGTGCTCGTACACCCGCTGCACCGCGGCCTCGGGGTGCACCTCGCGCAGCTCCAGCGAGTGCCAGGGGCGGTTCAGCGGGAGCGCGGCGGCGAATTCGGCGGCGGCCCGGTCGGCGCAGTCGTCGTCGAGCAGCACGTCGGAGTAGTCGACCAGCCCGGCGCCGAGGCCGGTCAGACCGCCGAGCGGGCCGCCGCGGCGCATGAAGGCGCCCGCGCCGACCAGCCGGCCGTCCCGGCGCACCAGCACCACGAGCAGGGCACCAGGGCGGCCGTACTGACGCCACCAGGAGCGCTGCCAGGCGGCGGCCTGGAAGAAGGTGGCCGTCCGGCAGCGGGCGGCCAGGGCGTCCCACTCCTCGGCGAGGCTGTCCAGGGCGTCGTCCTCGTGGCGCAGCTCGGTGGTCCAGGAGGGCGCCGCGGCCTGGGCCGGCAGTCCCGCGCCGCGGGTCTCGGTGCTCATCGTCCGCTCCGGGCCACGGCCTTCTCCTTGACCGGCGCCGCGACCGCCGTGCCCTTGGCGTCGGCTTTGGCGTCGGCCTCGGCCTCGGCCGGCTGCTCTTCGCTGCGCGGGCGCGGCGTCACGGGAGCCTCGGTCGGCTCCGCAACGGCGTCCGCGCTCCCGGTGCCCTCGACGGCCTCGGCGGCCTCCGGCGCCCCGGCCCCGCCCCGCCGACGGGTCATCATCACCAGCGCGCCGAGCAGCAGCCCGGCCGCGCCGCCGACCGCGACGTCCAGCTTCCCGGAGGGCGTGGTCGGCTTGTCCGGCGCGGCGGCCGGGGCCAGCGTCACCAGCCGGACGTTGGTGTCCCTGCTGCTGGTGTTGGCGAAGGCGACGAGCGAGTCGGCCACCGCGTCGGCGGTCCGGGCGGCCTCCTGTCCGCTCGTCCCGGTGCCGGTGATCTCGATCATCGGAGCGTCCGGGGAGGTCGTCCCGTGCACCAGGGACTCCAGCTCCGCCCGGGTGTGGCCGGTCTCGCCGGCCGCCACCGCGAGCACCTGCGGCTGGCCCGCCAACCGTCCGTACGCCTGGGCGAAGTTGGTCGCGGTCGCGGCCTCGCCCGGGTTCTGCGGGACCACCAGGACGTAGGCGCTGGCGGCGTACGAGGGGTGCGAGACGACGGCGTACCCGGCGCCGGCCGCGGCGCCCAGCGGCACCGCGAGCGCCACCGGCCACCAGCGGCGGGCCAGGCGGCGAGCGGTTCGGCGCGGTGTGGTCATGGCTGTGGCTCCTTGGGGATGGGACGGCGGTTCCGGCGGTGGCGGGCGGTCAGACGCGGGCCAGCCGGTCGTAGAGGGCGCCCAGGTCGGCGGCGACCCGGGCGATGTCGTAGTGGCCGACGGCCGGGGGGTGCGGCAGCGGGTCGGCGATGTGCTCGCTCAGGTGCCGCAGGTCGCGCAGCGCAGCGGCGTAGGCGGCGGGCTCGGAGGGGATGCGGCGGGCCTGCGGGGCGGCGCTGGGCGGCAGTTCGTCGAGCGCCGGGCAGGCGCTGTGCCGCACCGGCAGCCCGGCCGCCAGGCCCTCCAGGACCCCGAGGCCGAAGGTCTCCGCGGTGGAAGGCGCGGCCAGCACGTCCAGCGCGGTCAGCAACTCCGGTACGTCGTCGCGCTCGCCGGTGAGCAACAGCCGCTCCCGGACACCGAGCTCGTCGGCCCGGCGCTCCAATGCGGTGCGCGCCGGGCCCTCGCCGACCAGCACCAGCCGGGTCGCCGGGTCGAGCTCGGCCAGCGCCTCGACCAGCACCTCGAAGCGCTTGCCGGGGACCAGCCGGCCGACCCCGCCGACCACCCAACTCCCCTGCGGCAGGCCGAGTTCGGCCCGCAGCCGACGGCGCGCGGCGGCCCGCTCGACCGGCGGGAGGCGGTAGCGGCCGGTGTCGATGCCGTTGGGGATCAGCTCGATCCGGGCCGACGGGACGCCCCAGGAGCGCAGCGTCTGGGCGACCTGGCGGGAGACCGCGACGGTGGTGCTGCCGAGCCGTTCGGCCGCCAGGTAGAGGCCCTTGACGCCCCGGGTGACCGGACGGCCCTCGATCACCCCGGCGTGCAGCGAGTGCTCGGTGGAGACCACCGCGCGCACCCCGGCCAGCCGCGCGGCCAGCCGGCCGTACAGCTGGGCCCGGTAGAGGTGGGTGTGCACCAGGTCGTAACGGCCGACCCGGACCAGCCGGACCAGCCGGGGCAGGGCGCCGAGGTCCCGGTTGCCGCGCATGTCGAGGTGGTGGACGGTCACGCCCTCGGCGCGCAGGGCCGCGGCGACCGTGCCGGGGTTGGTCAGGGCCAGCACCTCGCACTGCTGGTGCGCGGGCAAGTTCCGGATCAGCAACTGGAGTTGGCGCTCCGCGCCGCCGGAGGCGAGCCCGGTGACGATGTGCAGCACCTTCATGACCGGCGCTCCGTCTTCGCCCGCTCGCCTCCACGACGCTCGGACCCGCTGCCGACATTCCCCTTCGGCTTCGGCTCGGGGCGGTCCGTCTTCGCCCGCTCGCCTCCACCACGCTCGCCCGCGCCTCGGGCGGTGCGAGCGCGGCGCAGTTCGGTGACGGCGTCGCGAAGCCGGAGCCGGCCCTTCTTGGCGCGCAGCCGCCAGGCGCCGTCGCGGTCGCCGACGTAGCAGCGGGGCAAGGCGAAGCGGCCGGTGAGCGGGGAGTGCGCGATGGCGCAGGCGTAGTCGTAGCCGGCGTCCCGGATGGCCTGGGTGGCGGGCAGGTCGACGGCGCCGTACGGGTAGCAGAAGCCGGTGACCGGGCCGCCGACGACCTCCTCCAGCAGGCGCCGGCTCTCCCGGGCCTGCACCGCCAGGGCTTCGGCCGGCAGGCCGGGCAGCGCCTGGTGGCCGAGGCCGTGCGAGCCGATCTCCCAGCCGGCGGCGGCGAGTTCGGTGACCTCCTGGACGGTGAGCAGCTTCTTGCGCGGGCCCTCGGCGTCCCAGTCGTTGTCCCGCCCGAGCAGATCGGCGACCACGTACGCGGTGGCGGTGAAGCCGTACGCCTGGAGGATCGGCACGGCGTACCGGGCGAAGTCGGCGTAGCCGTCGTCGAAGGTGAGGCCGACCAGCCGGTCGTCCCGGCCGAGCGCGCGAGCCCGCATCAGCTCGCGGACGGAGACGCCGCGCCGGCCGCTCCGGTGCAGCCAGGCGATCTGCTCGGCGAACCGCTCGGGGCTGACGGTGAGCCGGTACGGGTCCTCCTTCTCGACCGCCACCGAGTGGTACATCAGGATCCACGGCGAGGCGGAGCCCGGGTTCGGCGGTTCGCCGACCGGGTGACGGCTCCTGGGCAGTCGTGCCCGGTACGGCGGGACGCTGCCGACGCCCTTCCGGGCCGAACGGACGGTTCCCCGTTCATTGTCCATCGGGACGCTTCCCTTCTTCGGCGACGGTTGGCGCGGCGGCGGTGGGCCCGGCGCCGGCCGGCGGAGTCCGGACCGGCCCCACGGCCCGGGCGGCGGCGAGGACCGGACCGCGCACCTCGCGGGCTCCGAGGCCGGTGCCGAGCGCGGCGAAGGCCAGCGCCACGGTGAGGCCCCCGAGGAGGGTCGAGAGCAGCGGGTCGGCGGCCAGTCCGGCGGCCGCGGTGCCGAGCACGGTGGCCCCGGCGGCGGCGGCCACCAGCCGGCCGTGGCCGCCGAGCACCCGGCGCAGCCGCAGCGGGATGCCGCGCAGCACCAGGCCGCGCAGCAGCAGCGCGGCGGTGGTGGTGATGCCGGCGGCGTTGCCGGCGGCGAGCCCCAGGGCGCCGAAGCGGGACGTGGCGAGCAGGCCGGTGGCGACGGTGACGCCGAGGCCGAGCACCATGGCCGCGGCCGGGTACCAGTCCAGCAGTCTGCGCCCGCCGTCCTCGGTGGCCGGGTCGTCGGCTCGGCGGACCACCGGGCGCAGCGAGAAGTACGGGCGGATCATCACGCCGATCAGTGCCTGGGCGGGCAGGCCGAAGCTGTACACCCGGATGACGTCGGCGGTGGCAGCGGTGTCGTGCGGACCGAAGGCGCCGCGCTCGAACAGCAGCGAGACCACGGAGGGCGCGCAGGCCATCAGGAAGGCGGTGCCGAGCAGGACGACGGCCGCCGCCTGGCCGAGGTCCTTCTCCACCCGGTCGCGGGCGGCGGTGAGGTCCCCGGCGGCGAGCGCCCGGGCGACCAGCGGGAAGGTGACGGTGCAGATCAGGATGCCTGCCGTCATGGCGAGTTGGGAGACCTTGGCGGCGTAGTTGAGGTGCGAGATGGTGCCGGGCGGCAGCGCCGAGCCGAGGTAGCGCTCGACGAAGACCTGCGACTGGCGGGTCAGGGTGAAGGCGCCCACCGGCAGCAGGGCCAGCGGCATCAGCACCAGCGCCTGCCGGGAGCGGCGGCCGCGCCCGGCGCCGGACGGGCCCCGGCGCAGCCCGCGCAGGAACGGGCCGACCAGCAGACCGGCCATCAGCAGGCTGCCCGCCGCGACGCCGAGGGCGGCGGAGCTCACGCCGAGTGCGGCGTGGAAGCCGAGCAGGACGGCGAGGATGCCGAGGTTGTAGACGACGTAGATGCCGGCCGGGGCGGTGAAGCGGTGGTGGGCGCGCAGCGCGGCGGCCAGGTAGCCGGCCACGCCGAAGGGCAGCACGGTGATCGCGGTGATCCGGGTGCAGGTGACGGCCAGGCCCGGGTCGGGCAGGCCGGGGGCGAGTAGGTCGACCAGCTGCGGGGCGCCGACGGCGGCGGCCAGGGCGAGGGCGCTGAGTGCGATCAGCAGCCAGGGCATGGTGGCGCGGACCAGCTGGCGGACCGGGTCGGGCGCGTCCGGGTCCTCCTCGCGCAGCACCAGGGCGAGGGCGAAGGCGGGCACCATGAGGAAGGACATGGCGTCCTCGATCAGCAGTGGTGCGGCCGTCTCGGGGACGGTCCAGGCGACCAGGAAGGCGTCGGTGCCCTGGTTGGCCCCGAAGTAGCGGGCCAGCAGGAGGTCGCGCAGCAGGCCGAGGCCGGAGCCGGCGGCGCTGAGCACGGCGGTGATGCCGAAGGCCTTGGCGAGGAAGCCGCGCCGGGGCGGCGGGTCCGCACCCGGGGCCGGCTGCACGGCGGGGGCGCTGCGCGGGGCCGGGAGGGCGGGGGCCAGGGCGGCCGGCTGGTCGGTGTTCACGGCGTCATCGCCCCCTCGCCTCCGGGGCGCTCGGTCCCGCGGCCCCCGGGTCCCGGCTCCCCGGCGGCGGCGCGGGCGGCAAGGCCGAGGACGACGGAGGTCAGCACGGTGGTGGTGCCGCCGATGTCGGCGTACAGGAAATCGACCAGTACCCAGGTGAGCAGGGCGAGCGCCGCGAGGCCGGGGCCGCGGGAGCGGCGCAGGCAGCCGATCAGGAGGACGAGGAAGAGCGCAGCGTACGCGACGATGCCGATCAGGCCCTGCTCGCTGAGGACCAGGAAGTACATGTTGTGCGGGGAGAGCAGCGGTTCGCGCTGGAAGCCGATGGTGGCGTCGGCGGCGTCGCTGCCGGAGGACAGCCGCAGCGGGGCGTGGCTGTCGCGCAGCTGCTGGAAGGCCTTGGGGCCGGCGCCGTGCACCGGGTGGTCCTGCCAGATCCGCCCGGCGGTGGCCCACAGGTCGTAGCGGTCGGAGACGGACTGGTCGGGGGCGGCGGAGACGGAGCCGATCGAGCTGAGCCGCTGGGTGACGCCGGAGCCGCCGAGGCCGAGGCCGCCGACCAGGACGACCGCGGCGGCCAGGCCGAGGACGGCGCTGCGGACGGCGAGCCGGGCGTCGGCGCGCAGCAGCAGCACGGTGGCGGCAAGAGCGGTGGCGATCCAGCTGCCGCGGCTGAAGGAGACGGCGAGCGGGAAGGCGAGGAAGGCCGCGGCGGCGAACATCGCCCGCCGCAGCAGCCGCACGTTGCCGTCCGGCTCGCGGGCCCCCAGCGCGAGCGCGAGGGCGGCGAGCAGCCCGTAGCTGACCACCGTGGACATCGCCATGATGTCGAGCGCGCCGAAGGTGCCGACGGCGCGGATCGGCTGGCCGGTGTAGGAGGCGCCGGTGCGGGTGAGGTACTGGTTCGCGCCGACCACGCCCTGGATCAGTGCGGCGAGCACGAAGGAGCCGAGGACCAGGCGCTGGTCGGTGCGGTCGCGCAGCGCGCAGAGCACCCCGGCGGGCACCAGGACGAAGACCTGGGTCAGCCGGACGAAGCCGGTGACGCTGGTGGCCGGGTCGATCGAGCCGACGGTGGCGACGGCGGCGGCAACCACGATCCCGCCGAACAGCAGGCAGGTGGTCCGGTCGACGGCGGGCAGCCGCCCGCGCAGCAGGTTCAGCGCGGTGAGGGCGACGAGGGCCAGCGAGGCGAGGTCGGCGGCGGTGATGTGGACGGCCGCGGCGACGTCCTTCTCCCCGGTGGGCACGCAGACCAGCAGGACGGTGGCCGCGGCCAGCAGGCTGGGCCGGTCCGCGAGGGCGGGCAGGGCGCGCCGTAAGGAGGGACGGGGAAGGGCCGTGAGGGTCAGGGCCACGCGGTCAGCTCCCGTCCGGGTGGAGCATCATGGCCGCGGTGCGGCACAGGATCTTGACGTCCTGCCAGAGGCTCCAGCTCTCGATGTAGCGGTTGTCGAACCGGGCCCGGTCCTCGATGGAGGTGTCCCCGCGCAGGCCGTTGACCTGGGCGAGGCCGGTGAGGCCGACCGGGACGCGGTGGCGGTCGGCGTACTCGGGGTAGGCCTGGCCGAACCGCATGACGAAGTACGGGCGTTCGGGGCGCGGACCGACCAGGCTCATGTCGCCGCGCAGGACGTTCCACAGCTGCGGCAGCTCGTCCAGCGAGCTCTTGCGCATCAGCCGGCCGACGGCGCCCATCCGGTGGTCCTGGGCGATGTTCCAGCGGGTCGCCGACTCGTGCTCGTTGCTGGGGCGCAGGGTGCGGAACTTGAGGACGGTGAAGACCTTGCCGTCCAGTCCGGTGCGCTGCTGGCGGAAGAGGACGCCGGGGCCGGTGTCGAAGCGGACGGCGAGGGCGCAGAGCACCAGGACGGGGGCGAGCAGCAGCAGGCCGATCGTGGCGGCGGTGATGTCCAGGGCACGCTTGGCGGCCCAGCCGGGCCGGCGCATCGCGGGGCGGCCGACCCGCAGGCAGGGGAAGCCCCACAGGTGGTCGGCGCCGGCGATCGGGGTGGCGGGCAGCGAGCCGTACTCGCGCAGGGCCGGTACCAGCCAGACCTGGCAGCCGAGCCGGGCGGCCTCGCGCAGGGCGGTGGCGGTCTCGGCCTCGTCGGTGGCGCCGGCGGTGGCGATCACGTGTTGGACCCGGTGCCGGCGCACCTCGCGCTCCAGCACCTCGCTGCCGCCGAGGACTGGCAGGCCGGTGCCGTCGGAGGGCAGTTGGGGGTTGGTGTCGAGGAAACCGACCGGGCGCATCCCGTACTCGCCGTGCTCGCCGAGGGCGGCGGCGATCCGGCGGCCGAGCCGGCCGGCGCCGAGCACCAGGACGGGACTGGGGCGGCTGCGGCGGATCCGCCGGGCCATGTCGTAGAGGATCGCGCGGCCGATGCCGGCGATCAGCAGTTGGGCGCCGAGCAGGGCGGTGAGGCGGCCCGGGTCGGCCGGGCCGCAGTCGGGCCAGCGGCCGCTCAGGCAGCCGGACAGGGTGACGGCGAAGGCGGCGGCGACCACCGCCCTGGCGGCCAGCGCGGGCAGTTCGTCCAGGACGGACAGGGTGAGCCGGGAGCGGTAGAGGCCGCCGGCGAGGTTGAGCAGGAGCAGCAGGGGCAGGACGGCGGGGACGCCGAGCAGGGGGTCGAGCGGGGCGGCCGGGTCGACGGCCCGGTTGGCGATGCCGGTGGCGGAGCACAGCGCGATGATGTCGGCCTGGACCAGGGCGAGCGGCAGGGCCAGCCGGCTGCGGACCGCCCCGCGGTGGCGGCGCGGTGCCGGGACGGCGCGTTCGCGCGTCGTCCCCGTCGGACGGTCGAGCAGCCCGGTGCCGGGCCTTCGGGGGCCGGACAGCAGCCCGCCCGCTCGCGGCACACTGTCGTGGTCAATGGTCATCAGCGCACGATCTCCCCTGCTGTGTGCCCGGGGTGACGGTGCCCCGGCACCGGTTGGCGCGGGGCTGCCGTCCCGGCCCGGCGGGCGCGGTCCTGACAGCACCTGCTGCCGCTGGCGGCGTTCGGATGTCCCGCGGCGGGGCCGATCGCGACGGGACCGGTCGCCAGGGACTCGGTTGCGAGGGGCTCAGCCGTGAATTCCCGGAATGAAATCTGAACGAAGCAGGCAAAATCCGACAATACAGAACCGGGCAGCACCGGCTGGAAGGTGACTTGCCGTTTCATTCCAGCCGCCCATTAATAGGTATTTCGGATTTGACGCCTCGCCCCATATCCGGTTGAGGGTGCGAATACGACAGCGCCGGAACGGCGGGCATTCACGGCATGTGAAACGATCAGATCCGCTGTGGGACACGGGCTCGGCGGCGCCCCGCGGCCGGTCCGGCGCCCAGCAGATGGCGGTAGAGGACGTCCACCTGTTCGACCACGGTGCGCACGTCATGGCGGGCGACGACGTGGTCGCGCAGCCGTGCGCCGCGTCGCTCGCACTCGATCGGATCGGACAGCGCCTCGGCCATTCGGGTGGCGAGGGCCGACGCGTCCTCGGGCGGGATCACCGCGTGCTCCCGCTCCCCCGGCGGCAGGCACTCCCGCGCACCCGGCACGTCGGTCAGCAGCACCGGACGGGCGGCCGCCATCGCCTCCAGCGGGGCCAGCGCCATCCCCTCCCAGCGCGAGGGCAGCACCACCAGGTCGGCCGCCGCCAGCCACGGGCGCGGATCCGCCACGTCCCCGACCAGCCGGACCCGGGAGGGCTCGGCGGTCCCGCGGACCAATTCCGCCAGCCGCTGCTCCTCCGGCCCGCCGCCGACCAGCGCCAGCCGGGCCTGCGGCACCCGGCGCAGCACCTCCGGCCAGGCGGCCAGCAGCACGTCCTGGCCCTTCTGCCGGCAGAGCCGCCCGACGCAGACCGCCACCGGGGCGTCCAGGTCCAGGCCCAGCGCGATCCGGGCGGCCCGACGGTCGGCGGGCGCGTAGTGCCGGACGTCCACGCCGTTGGGCACCACGGCCCAGTCGGCGTGCACCCCGGCGGCCACGCCGTCGGCCCGCTCCTGGACGCTGACGCAGAGCAGCCGGTGCGCCCAGCGGCTGGCGAAGCGCTCCCAGCGCAGGGTGGCGGCGGCCAGCGCGCCGTCGACGGCGGCGAAGGACCAGGCGTGCGGCTGGAAGACGGTCGGCACCGCGCCGCGCACGGCCAGCCGGCCGGCCAGCCCGGCCTTGGCGCTGTGCAGGTGGACCACGTCGGGCGCGGCCGCCCGGACGATCCGGCGCAGCCGCCAGGCCTCGGCGGCGGTGCCCGCGCCGGGCGAGCGCCCGGCCGGCCAGTCCTGGACCAGGGCACCCACCGCGGCGGCCTCCTCGGCGAGCCGGCCGCCGCGCGGACAGGCGACCAGCACCCGGTGGCCGGCCTCGCGCTGCCCCCGGACCAGGTCGGTGACGACGCGGGCGACGCCGCCGTCCACCGGTTGGGAAATGTGAAGGATCGTCATATGCACGGCGGCGAGCCTAGGGTGGCTCCCCCGTGCCGGGCGGCCCTCGTCACCCGCAGGTGGCGGTTCGGCCACCCGTACGGCTTGCTGCTCGTACGGGTGCCCGAGCCATTCGAATTCCCGGGCGATTCAAGCGTGTTGAAGAACGGACGGCTCGAATCGCGCGGTGCCGGTGCCTCCGGTTCCGCTGCCGGCGTGCCTCGGCGGACCTCGGTAGGCCTCAGCGGACCTCAGCGGACGTCAGCGGACGTCAGCGGACGTCAGCGGACGTCAGCGGACCTCGGCGGCCAGGTTGGCCAGCACCTGGTCATGGATCCGGTTCAGGCCCTTGGGGGCGAAGGTGCGCTCGAAGAAGCCGCCGATGCCGGTGGCGCCCTGCCAGGTGGCGGTCACCGTGACCTTGGAGCGGCCCTCGCCGACGGCCGAGACCGTCCAGGTGATCACCATGCTGGAGTTGGCGTCCTTCTCCACCAGCCGGTCGGGCGTGGGCGCCGAGACGGTGAACAGGCAGTCGCGCACCCGCTTCTCGGTGGCCTGCAGCTTCCAGTGCACCTGGGTGCCCGCGCCGGTGCCGCCGACCCGGACCTCGTACTCGCTGTACTGCGCGGGCAGCAGCTTCGGGCGGGTCACCTGGTAGTCGGCCAGCGCCTCGTAGACCCGCTCGGGGGCGGCATCGTAGACCCGCTCGGTGGTGGCCTGCACCTGTCCCATGACCTTGCTCTCCTCGTGTGGTGGGTCGCGCTCTCACCGGCAAGCCAATCACAGGGTCACGCCCGTGACGCGGCGGGATAGGGTGGCCGGTGTGCTCGATCTGGTGACTGCGGTGCGCTACGTCGACCCCCTGCGGGCCGGTGGCTCGGTGCCCGGTGTGGTGGAGACCGACGACCTGGGAACGTACGTGGTCAAGTTCACCGGGGCCGCCCAGGGCCGCAAGGCGCTGATCGCCGAGGTGATCGTGGGCGAGCTGGCCCGGCGGCTGGGGCTGCGGGTGCCGGAGCTGCGGCTGGTGGACTTCGACCCGGCCGTCGCCGCGGACGAGCCGGACACCGAGATCCAGGACATGCTCAAGGCCAGCGCCGGCCTCAACCTCGGCATGGACCTGTTGCCCGGGGCGGCGGACTACCGGCCCGGGCTCGTCCCGGTGGACTCCGCCGAGGCGGGCCGGGTGGTCTGGCTGGACGCGCTCACCGGCAACGTCGACCGCACCGTGCACAACCCCAACCTGGTGGTCTGGCACGGGCGGCTCTGGCTGATCGACAACGGCGCCGCGCTGATCTTCCACCACCGCTGGGCGGGCGCCGAGGCGGCGGTCGGCAAGCGCTACGACCTCAGCGCGCACGCGCTCGGCGGCTCGGCCCCGGACGTCCGGCTGGCCGACGAGGAGCTCGGCCCACTGGTCACGGTGCCGCTGCTGGAGGAGGTGCTGGCGCTCGTCCCGGACGAGTGGCTGGCCGGCGAGCCCGGCTTCGACTCGGTGGACGCCGTCCGGCACGCGTACGTCGCCCACCTGGCCGCCCGGGCGGTGCTCTCCGAGGAGTGGATGCCGGAGGGCTTCGCCACGCCCGAGCAGCTGCGCGAGGCCGAGCGCCGGCGGGCGGCCCGGACCCGGGCCGGGCGGCCGGCCTGGCTGCGGGACGTACCGGACCTGCACGGCAAGCCGTCGGTGGAGACGGCCTGGGACCACCACTTCGACGAGGACTAGGGTCTCCGGTGGCGTAGGCCGTCAGCCGATCGCGGGGCGGACCCAGCCGAGGTATTCGACGGCGGTGCCGAGCAGCAGGCCGGAGGCGAGCACGGCGAACCTCACGGACCCGGGCAGCCCCCGCACCCGGGCGACCAGGGCCGCGGCGCCCAACCCGAGCAGCGGGCCGCCGGTGAGCAGCAGGACCAGGGGCAGCACCGCGACGGCCGGACCTCCGGCGGCCAGGCCCATCACCGCGACCACCAGGCCGCCGGTCAGGACCTGGGCGAGCATCGGTGCGGCGAGCAGCAGTTGACCCACGCCCAGGGCCAGGGCGATCCGGTTCCGCCGGCCGGGGGTGGCCGGTCGGCCGGGGAGGGCCCGCTCGCCGGGAAGGTACTGCGCCATGCCGATCGACTCCTGTGGTGGCTCCGGTGGTGACGGATCCATCCTGTGCGGCGGGCGCGGCGGCGGCCTGAGTACGGGTACTCAAACGCGACCGGGGAGCGGGGCCCGGTGGCCCCGCTCCCCGGCTCAGCGATCAGGTGTCGCCGCGGTCAGCACGTCAGCGCCACCACTGGACCGCCTTCTCGGCGTTGATGATGCCGGCGCCGTAGAAGCCGTTGTCGTCCGCGCCGCCCTCACAGGTGGCCTTCCACTGGCCGACGCCGCCCGGGTTGAACTCCCCGGTCGGGCAGGCGTGGGACTCGGCCTGGTTGGTGAGCATCTCGGTCAGCTCGTCGGGGCTGGCCCACGGGAAGGTGCTGGCGAGCAGGGCGAGCACGCCGGTGGTGTGCGGCGAGGCCATCGAGGTGCCCTGCATGTAGCCGTACTTGCCACCGGGGATGGTGGACAGGATGCGGCCGTCCTTGTCCGGGGTGTTCGGGATCTGGTAGCGCTTGTCGCCACCCGGCGCGGCGACGGTCACGACGCCCTTGCCGTAGCTGGAGTAGTACGACTTCTCGCCGTTGACGCCGACCGAGGAGACCACGACGACGCCCGGCAGCTCGGTCGGGAGCGACAGGCAGTCGTTGGTGACCGGGCGGGTGCCGGGGGTGGTGTCGTCCGGGCTGGAGACGTCAGTGGTCTTGTGCGCCAGGTCGATGTTCTCGTTGCCCGCGGCGGCGACGTTGAGGACGCCCTTGCGCTGCGAGAACGCGACGGCCTTGCGGACGGCGGCGGTGATCGCGGCCTGGTCCTTGTCGTTCGGGCAGTTGAACATCCACGGGTCGATGTAGTAGCTGTTGTTCGTCACCTTGAACTGGTGCTCACCGGCCCACACGAAGCCGCAGATCGCGTACTCCGGGTAGATGAACCCGCCGTCGTCCACGACCCGGACCGCGGCCAGCTTGACGTTCGGGGCGATGCCGACGATGCCCTTGCCGTTCTTGGCGGCGGCGATGGTGCCGGCCACGTGGGTGCCGTGGGCACCGTCCTTGCCCGGCTGCCAGGCCTGCCAGTCGGTGTTCGGCTTGCCGCCGTCGATGCAGGAGACCGACTGCGAGGCGTCCACGTTGGCGGCCAGGTCCTCGTGGGTGGCGTCGATGCCGGAGTCCAGCACGCCGACGGTGACGTTGCGGCTGCCGAGCGAGATCTTGTGCGCCTTGTCGACACCGATCTGGCGCATGTCCCACTGGTTGGCCTCGTACGGCTCCTCGCCGGGGGCCGGCGCGGCGGTGGGCTCGGCAGCGACCTCGGCCTGCTGCTGGTCGGCGGCCGTGATGCCCTTGGTGCGGCTGGCACCGACGGACTCGACGCCCTTGGCCAGGCGCAGCTTCTCGGCGAACTTGGTGTCCGTCGAGCGCGCGATGACGACGCCGATCTGGTCGTAGGAGTAGACGACCGTCCCGCCGAGGCCCTTGACGGCCTGCTCGACCTTCTGCACCTGGCCGTGGTTGGCCTTGGTGTTGACGACGTAGCTGAGCAGCGGACCGGTCGTCGGGTCGGCGGAGGGGGCCGCCACGGCGTTGCCGGCCGGGAGCGCGACGGCGCCGGCGGTGGCGAGCACGAGGCCCACCGCCGCGTACCGGGTCCGGCTGATCCGAGGAACTCTCATTGGGGTTGGCCCTCCCGAGTCGTCATGCGGCAGCTGCGGTTGGCAGGTGCACTGAGAATGACCGGGACGTTAATGAATATTCGATGAGATGCGCAAGAGGTAGTCATCTAATCGTCACAACTAGATCAGCCCTGGATCGGCAACGAAGCCGAGAAGTCGGCAGGTGAACAAGGGAAACAGGGCCAAGATTGTTAAAAAGTGATGCTTTGCCGACGTGCGGCCGTGCACGTGGAAACGGCGATCGGGCGCCGGGCCGCACCACCGCGGTGCAGCTACAACGCGTACAGCCGCCGGGCGTTGTCGGCGGCGATCAGCCGGGTCAGCCGCTCGGCGTCGGCTGCGGAACACGCACTGTCCGCCTGCCAACGATCCAGCAACGCGCCGAGTCCGTACCGGAACTGACAGGTGCCCACCAAGAAAAGTTCGGGTAGCCCGTAAGCGTCGGTGGAGAACAGCAATTTTCCGAACGGTGCCAGTTCCAGCATCTCGCCCAGCACCGCCGCGACTTGCGGGCCGGTGTAGGAGGCCGTCAATCCGAGGTCGGTGTGGACCGTCGGGAAGGCCTGGGCCAGCCAGGCGGCCTGCCGGTGGTACGGGTAGCAGTGCAGCAGCACCAGCGGGACGCCGCTGGGCTCAGCGGCGCGCACGAAGTCCGCCAGCAGGGCGGGGTCGGCCCGGTGCAGGGTGAGGTCCGGATCGCCGAAGCCGGTGTGGAGCTGGAGCGGCAGGCCCAGCTCTGCGCAGACGTCCACGGCCGTCCAGAGCAGGTGGTGCAGCAGGACCGGGTCGGTCAGCCGCTCCGGCCCGCCGCGCAGCCGGGCGCCGGCCGCGGCCACCACGGCCGAGCGGGCGGGCCGTTCGGCCGGGGCGGCCAGGCCGTGCCGGTAGGCGAGCACCGACTTGACCGCGACGGCCCCGCCGGCGGCCTCCGCCAGTGCCTCGGCCACCGCCCGCGGCCAGTCCTCGGCGCCGGCCGTCACCCGCTCGGCGACCGTCTCCAGCCGGACCACCTCGCGCACCGAGGCGCCCGCGGCCTCGGCCAGTTCGCCGAGCGGCAGCAGCGGCAGGCCCGCGGCGGCCGTCAGGCCCGTGTCCACCAGGCAGGTGTCCAGCCCGGCCGCGGTGAGCAACCGGGCCGTCGCCTCGGCGGCGCCCAACTCCCGCCGCCGGGCCAGGTAGTCGGCGGCCGGGGCGTGCGCGGGCAGGCCGAGCACCGGCGGGCACCAGCGCCGTACGGCGAGGCCCAGCGCGCTGTCGAAGGGCGAACAGCCGGGCGCGGGCGGTCGGTCGGACTCGGTGAGCAGCCCGGCCAGGGCGTCGTCGGCCAACTCGGCCGCCACCACGCTGTGGCAGTGGTGGTCGACCAGCGCGAGCGCCCCTGCGGACGGTGCGAACTGCGGCCCGGCCATCGGTCAGTACCGCCAGCGTGCCGCCGCGACCGCCTCCTCGGGCGTGGCCGCGGCGAACTGCTCGCCCTCCGCTCGGCGCACCGCCAGCACCGCCTGGTACAGCGGCTCGCCCAGCGCCTCGCGCAGCACCGCCGAGCGCTCGTACGCGGCCAGCGCCTCGGCCGGGCCCTCCGGCAGCCGGGGCACCGTGCCGGGCTCGGCGGCCGCCGGATCCCCGGTGAACTCCGGTGGCAGCGCCCGGCGTTGGTCCAGCCCGGCGAGACCGGCCGCGATCACCGCACCGACCGCGAGGTACGGATTGGCGCTGGCGTCGAAGCACTTGACCTCGGCATTGGCGGCGGCGGCCCGCTCCCCGGTGGACCCCGTCACCAGGCGCAGCGCGGCCTCGCGGTTCTCCAGGCCCCAGCACTGGTAGGCGCCGGCCCAGTGCGAGGGCACCAGCCGCAGGTACCCGGCCGGACTGGAACAGCCCAGCACCAGGAGCTCGGGCAGCGCCTCCAGGACGCCGGCGAGGAAGCCCTCGGCCTCGGCCGTCAGGCCGTGCGGCCCGGAGCCGCCGTGGCCGAGGTTGCGCTCGCCGCGCCAGAGGCTGAGGTGCAGGTGGCCGCCGTTGCCGACCGCGCCCGGCTCGACCAACGGCGCGAAGGAGACCCGCAGGCCGTGCCGGGCGGACACCGCCCGGATGGTGTGCCGGACCAGGACGGAGGTGTCCGCGGCGCCGACCGGGCCCTCGGGGGCGACCGAGACCTCGAACTGGCCCGGGGAGTACTCGGGGTGGATCTGCAGGACGGCCAACCCCTGCTCGCCGAGGGCGCGCAGGACGTCCCGCAGGTAGTCGGAGAGGTCGGTGAGCCGGTGCATCCCGTACGCGGGGCCGTGCGTGGGGTACTGCGGCTCCTCCTGCGGGGTGCCGGCCAGGGCGACCACCCACTCGACCTCGATGCCGGCCTTGAGGCTCAGCCCGCGCCCGGCCGCCGCGGCCTCCATCCGGCGGGCGAACAGCCGCTGGCAGCCCGGGTGCGGGGCGCCGGTCTGGGTGTACCTGTCCCCCGGGGCCCAGGCCCAGCCGGGCTGGCCGGCCAGCGGGACGACCCGCTCCAGGTCGGGGTAGAGCCTGAGGTCCCCGGTGGGGCCGCCGATGATCGGGCTGGTGGTGATCGCGTCGTCGGCGAGGAAGACGTCGAAGCAGGGCGCGGTGCCGACGCCCCACTGCGCGGCGTGCTGCAGGCCGGCCAGCGGTACGGCCTTGACCCGGGTGACGCCCGCGTTGTCCACCCAGGTGACGGCCACCGCCTCGACCGCGGCGGTGCGCAGCCGGGCGGCGGCGGCGTCGGCGCGCTCGGCCCGTTCGGCGCGCGGGGGCAGCGCGACGGCGGCCGCGGCGCCGGCCGGGCCGGTCGGCTCGGCGGAGCCGGACGGCCGGGCGGGACCGGAGGCGGTGGGGCCGGCGGTGCCGGTTCCGATGGTCATGTCACCATGCTGCCCCGGCGGTTGGGGTGGTGTAACTCCCCTATCGGGTGGTCCAAACGGACGACCGTCCGCCCGTTCACCCGTTCGGGGCGAAGCGCGCGACCAGGTCCCCCGCGGTGATCCGCTCCAGGGTGTCCGGGGCGGCGTCCGTCGGGCCGGGGTAGAGCCGGTAGAACGTCCCGCGTGCACCGGCCGGGGCGGGCACGTCGGCGTGCACCAGCGCCGTGAACGCCCGGGCGCCGGTGAGGCGTTCGGCGATCAGCCGGGCGGTGTCGTCCGGCCGCTGCTCGGTGCGCCGGTCGCTCACGTGGCGCCCGCGCAGCCGCTCGAAGAAGTCGGCCACCGGCTCGTCCGCGCCCCGGTGGTAGGTGTCCAGCCCGAGGCCCTTCCGGTCGCGCACCAGCACCTCGTCGCTGCCGGCCGCGGCGGCGGCGCAGGCGAGGTCCCAGAGGGTGGCCCGGGAGCCGGCGGCGAAGTACGCCAGCACGTCCTCGGCCAGCGCGCCGATCCGCTCGTGGTGCCGGTGGATGCTGTGGAAGCCGCTGCCGGAGCCGACGTTGAGGTCGGTCCAGGTGTGCCGGCGGGTCCCGAGGTCGACGATCATCGGCACGCAGATCCTGGCGTCCCCGGCGAGGTCCAGCCGCTGGCGCACGCTCCCGGGGTGGAAGCTGCCGGTGCCCTGGCGGGCCGCCTCGGACGGGGTCAGCGCCATGAAGCCGGCGAAGGCGTCGGTGAGGTCCTCGAAGGGGACGTCGTTGTAGCTGAACACCACCACCACGGCGTACCGGGCACCGGCCTTGCCCAGCGCCGGCAGGTCGAGGTCGACGAACTCGGTGGCGCCGTGCGGCGGCGGGGCGGTGGTGAAGTCCCCGGAATGGACGGCGGCGCGCGGGCCCATGACCAGCCGGGTGTAGTCGCACAGGCCGGTGAACTGCCACTCCTCGTCGTAGAAGGCGACCGAGAGGTCGAGGTCGACCCGCTGGTGCGGGCGCTGCATCCAGTGCACGAACAGCCGCAGGTACTGCCCGTCCGGGATCCGCTGCACGCTGCCGCGCGGCACGGCGACCAGGGTCTTGGCGCCGGCGCGCTCGGCGAAGGGGACGACCAGGTCGGCCAGCCCGGCGTCCAGCACCGCCACCTCGTGGCGCCCCGCCTCCCGCGCCGACTGCCCGGCGCGGCGCAGCAGTTCGGCCTCGATCAGGGCGCAGACCGGCGCGCTGAGCGCGGCCGGGACGGGCGTGCCCCGGTCGGAGCGGGCGTGCGCCGAGGCGACCCGGCCGCGCGGGAAGTACAGCCGCCGCTCGCCGTACGCGCGCGGTGCGCGCAGCCGCCCGTACGCGCCGAGCAGCGGGCAGGGCGCGACGGCGCGCAGTGCCCCCGGCAGCGCCTCGGCGAGCGCGGCGGGCAGCGGCTCGTCGCGGCACCAGGTCTGGTGCACCCGCAGCAGGTGGTGCAGCCGGCGCACCAGTTCGCCCGGGCGGCGGGCCAGCAGTCGGACGGCGGCGGGCAGGTCGCCCTGCCCGAGGGCGTGTTCGACGGCGGCGGCGAAAGTCTCGACGGTCAGCCGGGTGTGTCCGCCGGGCGTCTCGCGCACCCGCAGCGGGGCGGGCGCCTCGCGCAGCTGCGGGCCGAGGCCGTGCAGGTCGAGGTCGCTCTGCCGGAGCACGGCGAAGGCGGCGGCCGCGTACGGGAAGCGCTCGCGGTGCTCGTACGGGTGCAGCAGTTCGCCGGCCCGCAGCCAGGCCTGCCGGTGGCGGCGCAGGTCCTCGGCGAGGGTGCCGACCGGGAACGCGTCCAGGACGGCGAGGAGTTCGCGGCGCAGCGGGCGGGGCAGGTTGCGCAGCCGTAGCCCGCGGGCGGTCTCGGGCAGCAGGTCGGGCTCGGCGCCGGACCACGCCCAGAGCAGCCGCAGCACGTCGGTGGCGGTGGTGAGGTGGGCGGCGAGCAGTGGGCGGGTGCGGTCGGCATCGCCGCGCAGCAGCGCGGCGAGCACGGTGGCGCGGCTCTCCCGGACGGGGACCTCGGCGGGCAGCCAGCCGGCCGGGTCGGCGGGGGCGTGCTCGAGCAGCAGCGCGAGGTCCTCGCGGTCCTGCGGGTTCAGCGGGGTGTGGCGGGCGAGCAGGGCGCCCAGTGCGGCGCCGGCGAGCTCGGTCGGGTCGTCGGCGCCGGCCAGGCGCAGCGGCCGCAGCGCGCTGCCGGGCGGGAGGGTGCGGGCGGCGTGGCGGGCGGCCCGGGTGTCGGGGGAGAGGTAGGGCTTGGGTTCCAGCGGGGTGCGGCAGAGCGGGCAGCGGCGGTCGTCGCCGTCCTCCAGCAGCATGTCCTGGTAGCACTCGCCGCAGATCAGGTGGGCGCACGGGGCCAGCGCGCCGATCCCGACCTCCAGGCTGCTGCGCTCGCACAGGACGCAGATCTGGCCGGCCTGGCAGAGCAGGTAGCCGCGGATGGTCGCGGAGTAGGTGGCGTGCGCGTGCGAGGGGACGCCGTCGGGGAAGGTGCGGAACAGCGGCTGGTGGCTGCGGTTGGCGCCGAGCTGCGCGTCGATCCGCAGCAGCAGTCGGGTGCCGGCCGCGGACAGGTCCAGCGGGCGCAGTCGGCCGAGGGCGGCGCGCAGGCCGCGGGTCAGGACGTAGCCGCGCTGCACCAGGTCGGCCTCCAGGGCCACGAGCCCCTGGGCCGACCACGGAAGTGGTTCCCCGGGCGCGACGCCGGGCTCGACCCGGACCATTCCGTGACGGCGCAGCAGGTAGGCGTCCAGCCCGGTCTCGGGCTCCGCGACGCTCGGCTTCTTCACAGCTCTTCCCCCGGCAGGTACGACGAAGCGGGGGCGGAGAGTGGGCGCACTCGGGTCATTTTGGAGATGAGTGAGAAGGAAGCACGCCGCGGAGCCGCCCCCGCGTCGATCACCCTAGCGAAGAGCGGCCCCGGCACCCGAACGGTTTTCCGCCCACAGCCCCCTTCCTACCGGCGAGTAGCTTCGCTACAGTGGCCGCACGCACCACCGTCGGGCTTCGGGAGCCGCACCGACGGGGCTCGCGGTCGCCGTGTCTGCGGCGCTCGCGCGGTGCGTCTTCACCGGCCGGTGCCGCGACTCGCGGCGGGCCGGGTTCTCTTCCTCGTATCAGAGCCGCTTCCTTCACCTTCGAGCGCCTGAGCACCACGGCACACCCGCAGTTCGGCCGGAGCGGACCGGCCGCTGCCGGTGTGCCGGAACCCGTCATCTCCCCAGCCCCCGCGCGTGGACCCTCCTCCGGCGGCGGCCGCCCCCCGTCGTACGGGCGCAGCGGCCTGCCCGCCGGAGCACGCGCGGGCTCTCATGACTAGGAGTCAGGACAATGGAGCGTCCCTTCCCCACGGTCGCCGTCGTCGGCCTCGGCACGATGGGTGCCGGTGTCGCCGTGGCGGTCGCCAAGAGCGGTCGCCGGGTGATCGGCATCGAGGCCACCGAGGACTCGGCCGCCCGGGCGCTGGCCCGGATCGAGGAAGCCACCGCGCACGCGGTCGACCGGGAGCGGATCACCGCCGAGGAGCGCACCGCGCTGCTCGCGCTGATCTCGGTCGGGCACGAGCTGACGGCCGCCGCCGAGGCGGACCTGGTGATCGAGGAGGTGCCCGAGCAGCTGGAGCTGAAGCGGGAGGTCTTCGCCGAGCTGGACCGGATCTGCCCGGAGGCCACCGTGCTGGCCACCGGCACCACCGCGCTCTCGGTGACCCGGATCGCCGCCGCGACCGCCCGTCCGGAGCGCGTGCTCGGCCTGCACTTCTTCAACCCGGTGCACACCATGAAGCTGGTCGAGGTGGTCCGCACCGTGCTGACCTCCCCGCAGACCGCCGAGGACGCCGCCGCCTTCGCCCGGGACCTCGGCAAGGAGCCGGTGGCAGCCGGCGACCGCGCCGGCTTCGTGGTGAACGGCCTGCTGTTCGCCTACCTGAACCAGGCCGCGGCGATGTACGAGTCCAAGTACGCCTCGCGGGAGGACATCGATGCCGCGATGCGGCTCGGCTGCGGCCTGCCGATGGGCCCGCTGGCGCTGCTCGACCTGATCGGCATCGACACCGCCCGCACCGTCCTGGAGGCGATGTACGAGCAGTCCCGGGACCGTCTGCACGCCCCCGCCCCGATCCTCGGCCAGCTGGTCGCGGCCGGGCTGCTGGGCCGCAAGACCGGCCGCGGCTTCTACGCCTACGAGGCGCCGGGCTCCTCCAAGGCGGTGGACGCGGCCACCGGGCCGGCCCTGCCGAAGGTGCCGGGCCGCGAGGTCCGCACCGTCGGCGTCTGCGGCTCGGGCACGATGGCCACCGGCATCGCCGAGGTGTTCGCCAAGGCCGGGCACCCGGTGCTGCTGGCCGCCCGCAGCCAGGAGAAGGCCGACCGGGCCAAGGCGCAGCTGGCCAGGTCGCTGGAGCGCTCGGTCACCCGGGGCCGGATGTCCGCCGAGCAGCGGGACGCCGCGCTGGCGCTGGTCACCCCGGTCGGCCAGTACGCCGAGCTGGCCGAGGTCGACCTGGTGGTCGAGGCGGTGGCCGAGGACCTGGCGGTCAAGCGGGAACTGTTCGCCACCCTGGACAAGATCGTCAGGCCGGGCGCGGTGCTCGCCACCACCACGTCCTCGCTGCCGGTGATCAGCTGCGCGACCGCCACCTCGCGGCCGCAGGACGTGATCGGCATGCACTTCTTCAATCCGGCGCCGGCCATGAAGCTGGTCGAGGTGGTCTCCACCGTGCTGACCGCGCCGGAGGTCACCGCGACGGTGCTGGAGCTGACCGCCAAGGTCCGCAAGCACCCGGTGGAGTGCGGCGACCGGGCCGGCTTCATCGTCAACGCGCTGCTCTTCCCCTACCTGAACGACGCGGTGCGGATGCTGCAGGAGCACTACGCGACGGTGGACGACATCGACACCGCGATGAAGCTCGGCTGCGGCTACCCGATGGGCCCGTTCGAGCTGCTGGACGTGGTCGGCCTGGACGTCTCGCTGACCATCGAGCAGGTGCTGCACCAGGAGTTCCGCGAGCCCGGCCTGGCCGCCGCACCGCTGCTGGAGCACCTGGTCGCGGCGGGCTGCCTGGGCCGCAAGACCGGCCGCGGCTTCCGCGACCACGCGCGCCGGTGACCACGCCCCAGCCCGGGGGCGGCACGGCGGCGCCCGGGGGCGCACCCTCCACACGCCCCGGCTGGAGCCCCGGGACGGTGTCCTCCCGCTGGCCGCGCCCGGCGGTGACCGGCCCGGTCGAGCCGGTGCGCCGGGGAAGGGCCGCAGCCGCTCCCCCGGGGCCGTGTAGCGTTCCGGACATGGATCGGGTTCAGTCAGCCTCCCCGCAGCACCCCGCCGGTTCGCACGGCGCCGACCGGACGGCCCCCCGACCGGGGGCACCGGGCCGGAGGGCGGGCCGGGCAGCCGCCGGGCGGCGGCGCAGCGCCAGCAGATGCGCCAGGACCTGGCCACGGCCGCGATGGAGCTGTTCGCCTCGCAGGGCTACGAGGAGACCACGGTCGACCAGATCGCGGCCGCCGCCGGGGTGGCCCGGCGCACCTTCTTCCGGTACTTCCGGTCGAAGGAGGAGGCGATCTTCCCGGACCACGACGACACCCTCGTCCGGGTGGCGGACCTGCTGGCCAGCGCCGAGCCGGAGGAGCACCCGCTGGACGTGGTCTGCCGCGGCATCAAGGAGGTGCTGCGGATGTACGCCTCCACCCCGGGGGTGTCGGTCGCGCGGTACCAGCTGATCCGCCAGGTCCCGGCGCTGCGCGAGCGGGAGATCGCCGTGGTGGCCCGCTACGAGCGGCTGTTCACCCGCTACCTGCTGGGCCGGTTCGACACCGGGGAGTCCATCCCGTCTGGCTGGCAGCGCGGCGGCGAGGACGACTCGATGCTGGCCGAGGTCTCGGCGGCGGCGGTCGTCGCGGCGCACAACCACGTGCTGCGGCGCTGGCTGCGGGCCGGCGGCCGCGGGGACGTGGAGGAGCAGCTGGACCACTCCTTCGAGGTGATCCGGCGGACCTTCTGGGGCTTCAGTGCGCCCGGTGCCAGACGCCGGGGATCCCTGGTGGCACCCGGTGCCAGTGGGGCTGCTGGGGACGTCCTGGCCGAGAGCGCACTGAGTGCCAGTCCCGGAGGTGAGGTGCTCATCACAGTGGCCCGGACGGACGCCCCGCTGGAGGTCGTGGTGGACAGCATCCGGGCCGCGCTGAGCGGCGCCAGGGGCTGACCGGCCCGGTATTTACGCAGGTCAGAGCAGCATTGAGGGCCCGCGCCGATTCGTCGGCGCGGGCCTTCCGCATGCTCACCGGGCGCGCGTCGAGCGCCGTTTCGGCCCGTTTCGGACCGTCGGAATTCCTGGCACCCGGTGTCTTTACGAGTGGCACAGGGTGCCACTACCTTGTTACTCACCAGTCGCGGCGCCGCGGCTCCCCACCTCGGCGCGCCGTCGTCCGGCGTTCCCACACCCCGGGAACCGAGCCAGTAGCGGGCAGCGCCCGCAACGAGCAGAGCCAGCACGGCCCGGTTCACCCCGGGCGCCCAGCCTGACCCCGCCCACCACCCACCTCAGCGAAGCCGGTGTCCGCTCCCGGCTCCCCCAGACGCCCTGTGACCCTCGCACAGGTACGCCTTCGGAGGCAGCCATGCAGGAAATCCTCGACGCGATCCTCAGCGCCGACAGCACGTCGGCGGACTTCGCAGCCATCAAGCTCCCCGAGTCCTACCGGGCGGTCACGCTCCACAAGGACGAGGAGCAGATGTTCGCGGGCCTCGACAGCCGCGACAAGGACCCCCGCAAGTCCCTTCACCTCGACGAGGTCGCCCTCCCCGAGCTGGGCCCCGGCGAGGCCCTGGTCGCCGTCATGGCCAGCTCGGTGAACTACAACACCGTGTGGAGCTCGATCTTCGAGCCGGTCTCCACCTTCGGCTTCCTGGAGCGCTACGGCCGGCTGTCGCCGCTCACCAAGCGCCACGACCTGCCGTACCACGTGCTCGGTTCCGACCTCGCGGGCGTGGTGCTGCGCACCGGCCCCGGCGTGAACTCCTGGAAGCCGGGCCACGAGGTCGTCGCGCACTGCCTCTCGGTCGAGCTGGAGTCCCCGGACGGCCACAACGACACGATGATGGACCCGGAGCAGCGCATCTGGGGCTTCGAGACCAACTTCGGCGGCCTGGCCCAGATCGCGCTGGTGAAGACCAACCAGCTGCTGCCCAAGCCCAAGCACCTCACCTGGGAGGAGGCCGCCTCCCCCGGCCTGGTCAACTCCACCGCCTACCGCCAGCTGGTCTCGCGCAACGGCGCCGGCATGAAGCAGGGGGACAACGTGCTGATCTGGGGCGCCAGCGGCGGCCTCGGCTCGTACGCCACCCAGTACGCGCTGGCCGGCGGCGCCACCCCGATCTGCGTGGTCTCCAACGACCAGAAGGCCGAGATCTGCCGCGCCATGGGCGCCGAGGCGATCATCGACCGCTCCGCCGAGGGCTACAAGTTCTGGAAGGACGAGAACAACCAGGACCCGCGGGAGTGGAAGCGCCTGGGCTCGAAGATCCGCGAGTTCACCGGCGGCGAGGACGTGGACATCGTCTTCGAGCACCCGGGCCGGGAGACCTTCGGCGCCTCGGTGTACGTCACCCGCAAGGGCGGCACCATCGTCACCTGCGCCTCCACCTCCGGCTACATGCACCAGTACGACAACCGCTACCTGTGGATGTCGCTCAAGCGCATCGTCGGCTCGCACTTCGCCAACTACCGCGAGGCCTTCGAGGCCAACCGCCTGATCGCCAAGGGCAAGATCCACCCGACCCTGTCCAAGGTCTACTCCCTGGAGGAGACCGGCCAGGCCGCCCTCGACGTGCACCACAACAAGCACCAGGGCAAGGTCGGCGTGCTCTGCCTGGCCCCCGAGGAGGGCCTGGGCGTGCGCGACGCCGAGTTCCGCGCCCGGCACATCGACGCCATCAATCGCTTCCGGAACGTCTGAGGACGCCCCCCGATGACCGAGCCTCAGAAGCGCGACCGCCCCTGGCTGATGCGCACCTACGCCGGGCACTCCACCGCGAGCGACTCCAACGCGCTCTACCGGCGGAACCTGGCGAAGGGCCAGACCGGCCTGTCCGTCGCCTTCGACCTGCCGACCCAGACCGGCTACGACTCCGACCACGTCCTCGCCCGCGGCGAGGTGGGCCGGGTCGGCGTCCCGGTCGGCCACGTCGGCGACATGCGCGCCCTGTTCGACGGCATCCCGCTCGAACAGACCAACACCTCCATGACGATCAACGCCACCGCGATGTGGCTGCTGGCGCTCTACCAGGTGGTCGCCGAGGAGCAGGGCGCCGACATCGCCAAGCTCACCGGCACCACCCAGAACGACATCGTCAAGGAGTACCTGTCGCGCGGGACGCACGTCTTCCCGCCCGGCCCGTCGGTGCGGCTGATCACCGACATGATCGCCTACACGGTCGGCAACATCCCCAAGTGGAACCCGATCAACATCTGCAGCTACCACCTGCAGGAGGCCGGGGCCACCCCCGTCCAGGAGATCGCGTACGCGATGTGCACCGCCATCTCGGTGCTCGACGCCGTCCGCGACTCCGGGCAGGTGCCGGCCGAGCGGATGGGCGAGGTCGTCGCCCGGATCTCCTTCTTCGTGAACGCCGGCGTGCGCTTCGTCGAGGAGATGTGCAAGATGCGCGCCTTCGCCCGGCTCTGGGAGAAGGTCACCCTGGAGCGTTACGGCGTCGCCGACCCCAAGCAGCGCCGCTTCCGCTACGGCGTCCAGGTCAACTCCCTCGGCCTGACCGAGGCGCAGCCGGAGAACAACGTCCAGCGGATCGTCCTGGAGATGCTGGCCGTCACCCTCTCCAAGGACGCCCGCGCCCGGGCCGTCCAGCTGCCCGCCTGGAACGAGGCGCTCGGCCTGCCGCGGCCGTGGGACCAGCAGTGGTCGCTGCGGATCCAGCAGGTGCTGGCGTACGAGTCGGACCTGCTGGAGTACGGCGACATCTTCAACGGCTCCGAGGTGATCGAGGCCAAGACCGCCGCGCTGCTGGCCGGCGCGGAGGCGGAGATCGCCAAGGTGCTGGAGATGGGCGGGGTCATCCCGGCCGTCGAGTCCGGCTACCTGAAGTCCAACCTGGTCTCCTCGCACGCCGCCCGCCGGGCCCGGATCGAGTCCGGCGAGGACAAGATCGTCGGGGTCAACTGCTTCGACACCACCGAGCCCAGCCCGCTCACCGCCGACCTCGACACCGCGATCATGGTCGTCGACCCGGCCTCCGAGCAGTCCGTGCTCGCCGCCCTGGAGGCCTGGCGCGGCCGGCGCGACGAGGCCGCCGCCCAGGAGGCGCTGGCCGGGCTCAAGGCCGTCGCCGCCACCGAGGCCAACCTGATGCCGGCCACCCTCGCCTGCGCCCGGGCCGGTGTCACCACCGGCGAGTGGTCCTTCGCCCTGCGCGAGGTCTTCGGCGAGTACCGCGCCCCCACCGGCGTCGGCGGCGCGCCCGTCGCCGTCGCCGCGGAGCCCGGCGGCGAGCTGGAGCAGGTCCGCGCCGCGGTCGCCGCGACCGCCGCGGAGCTGGGCGCCGGCAAGCTGCGCCTGCTGGTCGGCAAGCCCGGCCTGGACGGGCACTCCAACGGCGCCGAGCAGATCGCCGTACGGGCCCGGGACGCCGGGTTCGAGGTGGTCTACCAGGGCATCCGGCTGACCCCGGAGCAGATCGTCTCCGCCGCCGTCGCGGAGGACGTGCACTGCGTGGGCCTGTCGATCCTCTCCGGCGCGCACTGCGAGCTGGTGCCCGACGTCCTCAAGCGGCTGGACCGCGCCGGGGTGCAGGATGTCCCGGTGATCGTGGGTGGCATCATCCCGGCAGCGGACGGCGAGGCCCTCAAGGCCGCCGGCGTCGCCGCCGTGTTCACCCCGAAGGACTTCGGCATCACCACCATCATCGGCCGGATCGTGGACGAGATCCGGCTGGCCAACAAGCTCCAGCCGTGGACGCCCGCACCGACCGCGGCCACGAACTGACCAGCTGACCAGCTGACCACTGGGAAGGAACCGAACCACCCTCATGACCACTGTCAACCGCCTGCGCCCGCGCCGCTCCTGCCTCGCCGTACCGGGCAGCAACCCGCGCTTCCTGGAGAAGGCCCAGGGCCTCCCGGCCGACCAGGTCTTCCTCGACCTGGAGGACGCCTGCGCCCCCCTCGTCAAGGAGAGCGCCCGCCACAACATCGTCGACGCGCTGAACAACGGCGACTGGGGCGGCAAGACCAAGGTCGTCCGGGTCAACGACTGGACCACCCACTGGACCTACCGCGACGTGATCACCGTGGTCGAGGGCGCCGGCCCCAACCTCGACTGCATCATGCTGCCCAAGGTCCAGGACGCCGAGCAGGTCAAGGCGCTCGACCTGCTGCTCACCCAGATCGAGAAGACCATGGGCTTCGAGGTCGGCAAGATCGGCATCGAGGCGCAGATCGAGAACGCCAAGGGCCTGATCAACGTCGACGCCATCGCCGAGGCCTCGCCCCGGCTGGAGACCATCATCTTCGGCCCCGCCGACTTCATGGCCTCCATCAACATGAAGTCCCTGGTGGTCGGCGAGCAGCCGCCCGGCTACAACGCCGACGCCTACCACTACATCCTGATGCGCATCCTGATGGCCGCCCGCGCCAACGACCTGCAGGCGATCGACGGCCCGTACCTGCAGATCCGCAACCCCGAGGGCTACCGCGAGGTGGCCGGCCGCTCCGCCGCCCTCGGCTTCGACGGCAAGTGGGTGCTCCACCCGGACCAGGTCGCCATCGCCAACGAGGTCTACTCGCCCTCGCAGGAGGACTACGACCACGCCGAGCTGATCCTCGACGCCTACGACTACTGCACCTCCGAGGCGGGCGGCGCCAAGGGCTCCGCGATGCTCGGCGACGAGATGATCGACGAGGCCAGCCGCAAGATGGCCCTGGTCATCGCCGGCAAGGGCCGGGCCGCCGGCATGGAGCGCACCACCAAGTTCGAGATCCCGGAAAGCTGAGGGCCTGAGCCATGCAGTTCGGACGCACCTACGAGGAGTTCGAGGTCGGCGCGGTCTACAAGCACTGGCCCGGGAAGACCGTCACCGAGTACGACGACCACCTGTTCTGTCTGCTCACCATGAACCACCACCCGCTCCACATGGACACCAACTATGCGGAGAAGACGACGGACTTCGGCAAGAACGTCGTGGTGGGCAACTACATCTACTCGCTGCTGCTCGGCATGTCCGTCCCGGACGTCTCCGGCAAGGCGATCGCCAACCTGGAGATCGAGTCGCTGCGCCACGTCGCGCCGACCTTCCACGGCGACACGATCTACGGCGAGACCACCGTCCTCGACAAGTGGCCGTCCAAGTCCAAGGACGACCGCGGCATCGTCTACGTCGAGACCAAGGGGTACAAGCAGGACGGCACGGTCGTCTGCATCTTCCGCCGCAAGGTGATGGTGCCGACCGAGACGTACATCAAGGAGCGCGGCGGCGAGCAGCCCGGCCGCCCCACCCCGCTCTCCTGACTTCTCCCCTCTCTCTGGAGACCCCGGAGGGGCAGGCCGCCGTCATCGGCCGACCCCCACCCGGTAACGGGGGCCCTGCTGCCGCAGCCACGCCGGCAGGGCCCCCGCAATCCCCCCCCCCGCCCTCTTAGACCTTTCCGGAGCCGCACGATGGGACGCCTCGCACAGACCGACGGCCTCACCGAGATCCAGCGGGACATCCTCGCCACCGTGCGGGATTTCGTCGACAAGGAGATCATCCCGGTCGCCACCGAGCTGGAGCACAAGGACGAGTACCCGACCGCCATCGTCGAGGGCATGAAGCAGCTCGGCCTCTTCGGGCTCACCATCCCCGAGGAGTACGGCGGCCTCGGCGAGTCCCTGCTCACCTACGCCCTGGTGGTCGAGGAGATCGCCCGCGGCTGGATGTCGGTCTCCGGCATCGTCAACACCCACTTCATCGTGGCGCACATGATCAACGCCCACGGCACCCAGGAGCAGAAGGACTACTTCCTGCCGAAGATGGCGGCCGGCGAGATCCGCGGCGCCTTCTCGATGTCCGAGCCCGGCCTCGGCTCGGACGTTTCGGCCATCTCCACCAAGGGCGTCAAGGACGGAGAGTTCTACGTCCTCAACGGCCAGAAGATGTGGCTCACCAACGGCGGCACCTCCACCCTGGTCGCGGTCCTCTGCAAGACCGACGAGGGCGGCAACACCCCGTACAAGAACATGACCACCTTCCTGATCGAGAAGGAGGCCGGTTTCGGCCCGAACCCCAAGGTTCCCGGCCTGACCGTGCCCGGCAAGATCGAGAAGATGGGCTACAAGGGCGTCGACACCACCGAGCTGGTGCTGCAGGACGTCCGGATCCCGGCCGACCGCATCCTCGGCGGCGTCCCGGGCCGCGGCTTCTACCAGATGATGGACGGCGTCGAGGTCGGCCGCGTCAACGTCGCCGCCCGCGGCTGCGGCGTCGCCCGCCGCGCCTTCGAGCTGGGCATCTCCTACGCCCAGCAGCGCTCCACCTTCGGCAAGAAGATCGCCGAGCACCAGGCCATCCAGTTCAAGCTCGCCGAGATGGCCACCAAGGTCGAGGCCGCCCACCAGATGATGGTCATGGCCGCCCGCAAGAAGGACAGCGGCGAGCGCAACGACCTCGAAGCCGGCATGGCCAAGTACCTCGCCTCCGAGTACTGCAAGGAGGTCGTCGAGGACGCCTTCCGCATCCACGGCGGCTACGGCTTCTCCAAGGAGTACGAGATCGAGCGCCTCTACCGCGAGGCCCCGATGCTGCTCATCGGTGAAGGTACTGCGGAGATCCAGAAGATGATCGTCGGACGCCGGCTCCTGGAGGAGTACCGGATCGCCGAGTGATCCCCCGGCCGCCCGGCGACGGACCGCGTCGCCGGGCGGCCCCCTCGAACCGCCGGTCGACGGGCGTGCGGGCCCGTCCCGGCGCGGGGCCGTGCCCCGTCACGGGCCCGGCCTGGTCCGCCAGGGTCCGGCACGGCCCTCCGGAAGCGGCCGCAGGGCGTACAGCTGCGACGACGCGCCCTGCGGCCGCTTCCGCACACCCGCTTCCGGCGCGTACGGCCGTTTCCCCCGGCGGGTTCCGTCGGCGCACCCGCTGAGACAAGAGTCACCAGCCCTGTCAGGTCCCTTGGGAACCGGACCGGGTCGAGCTACGGTCGTAGAGGTGGGACGCGCGGACGCGCTCCCACCGGACACATGAACGAGCAGGCGGGTTGCCCACCCACCGTGTGCTCCCGATAGCATCCACCGGGACAGCAAGCCGTCCCTCTATTACCGATCCCGCGGTGGCCCCCGTCCAGCGGCCATGATCCCCCGCGACAAAGGTCTTCGATGCCCATCAGCCCGTCCCCTCGCACTTCCGTCACGGACCGCGATGCCCTCGCAGCCCCGACGGCCGGTCGGCGACCCCGCGTGACCATCGCGCGCGGAGCCACCCCCTGGTTCGTCCCCACCCTCGCCACGGCCGCCGTCACCACCGCCCTCACCCGGCGCAGCGGCAAGTGGGCTCTGGCGGCGGTACCCGCCTGTGCGCTCAGCGCGGGCATGCTGTGGTTCTTCCGCGACCCCGAGCGTGAGATCGGGACCGGCAGAGTGATCTCCCCCGCCGACGGCGTCGTACAGAGCATCGACGCCTGGCCGGACGGCCGCACCCGGGTCGCGATCTTCATGAGCCCGCTCAACGTCCACGTCAACCGCGCGCCCCTGCCGGGCACGGTGACGTCGGTCGAGCACGTCGCGGGCGGCTTCGTCCCCGCGTTCAACAAGGACAGCGACCAGAACGAGCGGGTCGTCTGGCACTTCGACACCGAGCTCGGCGACATCGAGATGGTCCAGATCGCGGGGGCCGTGGCCCGCCGCATCGTGCCGTACGTCGCCGCCGGTACCAAGGTCGAGCAGGGCGAGCGGATCGGTCTGATCCGGTTCGGGTCCCGGGTCGACACCTACCTGCCGGCCGGCGTCGAGGTCGGCGTCGAGGTCGGCCAGAAGACCACAGCCGGGGTGACGCGCCTTGACCGTGACTGATCCTGAGACAATCGTCGGCCTGGACGACGAGGAGACGGCCCTGCGCCGCCGCCGCTGGGCGCGCGACCGCGAGCTGCGCGCCCCGCGCTCTCCCCAGCACCTGTCCACCGCCGACTTCCTGACCCTGGGGAACGCCGTCTGCGGCTTCCTGGCGATCTACTCGATCACCACCGGGGTCCTCGTCCCGCACATCACCAACCCGGACGCCGCTCCGGACCGGCACAGCGCGGCCACCGCGGTCACGCTGCTGCTGATCGGCTCGATGTGCGACCTCTTCGACGGGCTGGTGGCGCGCAAGCTGCGCTCCTCCGCCCTCGGAGCGGAACTGGACAACCTGGCCGACCTGATCAGCTTCGGCATCGCGCCGGCCTACTTCGTCGCGGTCTGGGGCATGGTCTCCCAGGGCTCCAACAGCAAGCTCTCGGCGCTCATCGCGATCACCGTGCTGCTCGCGGTGGTGCTGCGGCTGGCCCGCTTCTCGGCCGTCAAGATGCGGCCGGGGGTGTTCCAGGGCATGCCCTGCCCGATGGGCGCGATGACGGTCATCGCGATCGTGCTGCTCGACCCGCCGTTCCTGCCCGGTCTGCTCGCCATCTTCGGCGCCGCGTACCTGATGGTCAGCCGGATCGAGTACCCGAAGCCACAGGGGCTGCTGGCCACCGCCACGCTCTGCTGGATCGTCGTCTCCATCGGCTGCCTGGCCGCCTGGGCCACCGGCCTGCCGGGCGGCGACGCGCTGATGCACGTCGGCGCGTTCGCCCAGATCACGCTCGCCGCGATGGCGCCGCTGCTGGTCATCCGCCGCAAGGTGGGGCAGAAGGTCGGCGACGTCCGCGCCCGGCGCGCGGAGTCGCGGCTCGGCTGATCCCGTCGCACGAGGAAGGGCCCGGAACCGATCGGTTCCGGGCCCTTCCGTCGTTCTCGTGCCGCTCTCGTGCCGTTCTCGGTGGGGTCACGCCCCGCCGTTGTGGACGCTGAAGGCCGAGCGGCGGGCCGCCCGGGCCACACCCGGGTCCGGATGCACGCTCGACACCGCCGTCAGCACCGAGGCCGCTCTCGGGTGCCCGGACTGCCGCGCGCGGGCGAACAGCCGGACCGGATCGCCCGCCGAGGCGCCCTCGACGTGACCCACCAGCAGCTCCGTCTCACCGTGGTCGAGCACCGCCGCGGCCGTGTCCACCCAGAGCCAAGCCGCGTCGTCCGCGCCCAGTACGTCCGCCGGGGCGACCCCCTCGTCCGAGCGCTCCGCCAGCCACAGCAGCGCGTACGGGCGCAGCACCGGCTCGTCCACCGCCGCGCGCACCGCCTGCTCGGCCGGGCCGCCGGCCACCCGCAGCGCCTCGAAGGCCAGGCCACGCACGAGCGCGTCGTCGCCCTGCGCCGCGTCCAGCAGCTCGGCCACCGCCCGGTCCGCCGGACGGGCCGCGACCCAGGCCCGGTACTCGGCCCGGGCCGGGCCCGGCGAGTAGTCCGCGCAGGCGTTCAGCAGCTCGAAGGCGCTCTGCTCGATGTGCCCGGCCGCGGTCTGCGCGACCGTGCAGATCTCCTCCAGCTTCGCCCGCACCGCCCAGTGGCCGAGCGGCGACAGCTCGGCGGCATCGTTCCTGCGCGTCAGCGCGCCGACGGCGGCCAGGCCGTCCAGCATCCAGTCCAGCACCGCGGCCACGTCCGAGGGCGCCGGCGGGGTGTCGATCTGCGGCTCCCGGCAGGTGCCGCGGACCGCCGACACCGCGGAGGCGGCGTGCGGCACGGGCGACAGGCCCGGCCCGCCGGCCCCGCCACCGACCCGGCGCTCGTCCAGGCCCCGGCGCAGCAGCTCCAGCAGCTCGCTCTCGGCCACCGGGCCGTCCACCAGGTGCAGGAAGGAGAGCAGCTGCGGGGCCTGGTCCACGGCCTGGCCGGCCAGCACGGCGAACACCCCGCGCAGCGCGGCGGGCGGCACCGGGGCGAGCAGCGTCCAGGCGTCGAACAGCGCCGACCAACCGCGGATCACGGCCTCGTCGTCGTGCTCCCAGGCGTGCAGGCGCCAACCGGGGCCGGCCCCGGCGTCCCGGGCCTCCACCAGGCCCACCAGCAGCGCCTGACCCCAGGCCTTGGCGGCGGCGCCGACCGTCATGGCCAGCGCCCGGCCCGCCGCACGGGCGTCCTCCGGCAGCAGCTCGCCGCGCTTGTCGACCTCCTCCAGATCCCCGGCCCAGCGGGCGATCCGGACGGCGTCCACCAGCATCCGGCGGGCCAGCGGGGCCAGCTCGGCCGGCGCGGGGAAGCCCTCGGGTACGGGAACCCGGCCCCGCCCGGGGGCCGGCGCGGGCCCCCGCCTCCGGGGTACGCCGTTACGGGGGACACCCGCCCCGGCCGGCCTGCCACCGGCGGGCCGGTGGGCCGTACCGGGGAGACGGGTCACCGTCGCACCGGTACCGATCGTCGGCGGGAGCGGGGCATCACGGTCGCGCGGGTTCCGAGACGTCACGTCGAGCAGTCTTCCCCTTGTACGGGCCTTCTGTCACATCCGGTTGTCCGTACGACCGGACGACCGGTGACCGCACCTCCGCAAGATCGGGCAACAGTGGCAAACCGGCTGGCCGGAAACGTGTGGCCTGCCCATGCCAGGTCGGCGGCGACGGTCGCTGGGCCCGTTCGATCGATTACGGAGCGTGTCGGAGGCGGTTCGCCGGCGTCCTAGAGGAGCGGGGTGAGCCAGCGGCGGAGGAGCTCGGTGTAGCGGTCGGGGGCTGTGTTCCAGAGGGTGGCGTGGTCGGCGCCGGGGAAGGACTGGAGGCTGACCACGTCGGGGCGGGCCGCGGCGAGGCGTTCGGCGCTGCGGAAGGGGGACACCCGGTCGCCCGGGCTGTGCAGCAGCAGGGTGGGGACGCGCAGGTCGCCGCCCTCGGCGATGCGGGCGAAGTCGGCCAGGTCCACGCCGGTGCGGCCCTGCGCGGCCAGGGCTCCGAGTTCGGCGGCGGCGCCCTTCAAGCCCAGCCGTTCGGCGTCCCGGCGGGCGGTGGCCGGGAGGTCGAGGACCGGCGAGTCGAGGACCAGTCCGCTGACGGCGTTCGCCCAGGCGGAGCGGGCCGCCGCCTGCAGGACCATGGTGGCGCCGACGGACCAGCCGTACAGGATCACCCGGCCCGCGCCGTGGCCGAGCGCCAGCCGGATCGCCGCCTCGACGTCGCGCCACTCGGTCTCGCCGAAGTGGCTGTAGCCGTCCGGGGAGGCGGGGGCGCCCTCGTCGCCGCGGTAGGTGACGGCGAGGGCGGGCAGGCCGAGGCGGTCGAGGACGGGGAGGACCGGGAGGGTCTGCCGGCGGTCGGCCTCGGGGCCGTGGACCAGGATCACCCAGGTGCCGCGCTTGCCGTCCAGGTACCAGGCGGGCAGGTCGCCGAGCTCGCCGTCGACGGCCGTCTCGGTGTAGGCGAGGCCGAGCGCCCGGGTGGGGTCGCCGAGGTGCACGCGGGGGGTGAAGCGGACCTCCGTGCCGGGGGTGAGGGTGCCCTGGTCGGCGCGGACCAGCCGGCGGGTGACACCCTGCTCGTCGCTGTGCAGGACCTCCTCGACCACCGCGTGGCCGTCCTCGCCCCACTCCACCGCCCAGCGGCCGGGGCGCAGGCTCTCGGGGCTGCGGCTGAACGTGATCCGGCCGACGCCCAGGCTCCGGACCAGGACCGGCCCGGACTCCTGGACGGTGGCCACCGGACGGACCATCCGCTCGGAGGCCCGGCGGCCGACCACCAGGACGACGGCCCCCGCCCCGACGGCGGCGGCCGCCACGACGGCAGCGGTACCCCAGCGCATATCGTTCCCCGCTCTGTTGGTCACGGACCGGACGGCGTTCGTGCACCAGTTCACCGGTGCCCCGACCGCCCGGCCACCGGGCTGGGCCGTCCGGGTCACCGTGGCCGGACACCCCGGCCGGTCTCGGCGTCAGTCGGTCTCGGCGGCGAGGAGGTGCCAGAAGCGGTCGGTGAGGGTGTCGAGGGTGGGGGGCGGGGTGGCACGGGCGGTGATGCCCCAGTGGGTGGGGACGTGGTGTTCCTGATGGAGGGCGGCGAGGACGGCGGCGAGGGAGTCGGCGGGGGCCGGGACGATGCGGGCGAGCGCACGCAGCTGCGGCTGCCAGCGGCCGGCCGCGCACTGGCGGAGGAGGTGGTCGAGGGCTTCTCCGCGGCCGGTGGCCTCGACGAGCTCGGGCAGGCTCAGGTGGAGGACGTCGGCGAGGGCGAGGGTCTGGTCCTCGTCGCCGTCCCAGTGGCCGGTCAGTTCGGCCTGCCGGTAGGCGGCGAGGGTGGTGCCGGTGCGTTCGGCGACCGCGGCCTGGCCGAGTTCGCAGGCGATCCGGTGGTCGCGCAGGCTCACCGGGCGGGTGTCCATCAGGTGGGCGGCGGGGCACCAGAGGGCTCGGGCGAGGGCGATGAGTTCCGGTTCGTTCGGCCGCAGCTCACCGCTCTCCCAGGCCAGGACGTGGCCGGGCAGCAGCCGGACGCCGTGGGCCGCCATGCCCTCGGCGACCTGTTCGGGGGTCAGGCCGAGCCCGGCCCGGTGGGCTCGGGCGGCCGCGGGGGAGAACGGCACCGGAGGTGGGACGGAAGCGGACTTTTTGCGACGCATGCCACCGAACGGTAGGGGCCCGTCGCGGCGCGGCCCCAGCGACCGAACCCACGAAGCGGCCGCTGCCGGGGCGCTGCTCCGCTGGGCGATCCCACAGCTCATCGGGCGTTGCCCGGCGCGCCCGGCGTGTGACCAACCCCTCCGTGACCTCGGTTGACGGCCGGTTCGGCCGCGTGATGGGATCCTGGGGCCAATCGGAGGCATGGAGAGGAAGCCGGTGCGAGTCCGGCGCGGTCCCGCCACTGTCACCGGGGAGCACGCTCGGAACTATCGCCACGGCGGGCCGTCAGAAGCCGCTGGAAGGCCCGGGGGTGCGTCCGACCCGGAAGCCAGGAGACTCTCGGCCCCCGCTACGTCGATCCAGGGCGCGGACCCTGAGTGAGGACACGCACGCGATGCAGGCTGCCCCGCCCCGCCGAACTCCTGGCCACCTTCCGCCGGGCTGCCCCTCGCCGAGCATCCTTCCGCCGAGCTGCCTCTCGCCGTGCGGCCGGTGACCGTCCGTCCGCGGGCCGGGCGCCCTGCGGTGCGCGCCGCCGCGTTCGCGCTGGGCGCCGTCGCGGGCTACGCCGCCGACGCCCGCTTCGCCGACCCGCGCCGGGGCCACCCGGTCGCCGTCTTCGGCAGCGCCGCGACCAGGCTGGAACGGCGCCTGTGGCGCGACGACCGTACGGCCGGCGCCGGGTACACGGCGCTGTGCGTGGGCGCGGTCGCGGCGGGCGCGCTCGCCCTGGACCGTACGGTGGGCCGGCGCCCGCTGGGCCGGGCCGCGCTGGCGGCGGCCGCGACCTGGACGGTGCTCGGCGGCACCTCGCTGACCAGGGAGGCGCGCAGCATCGGCCGCTCGCTGAAGGACGGCGACCTGCGGGCCGCGCGGGAGCGGCTGCCGCACCTGTGCGGGCGGGATCCGAGCGCGCTGGACGAGCAGCAGATCGCCCGTGCGGTGGTCGAGTCGGTGGCCGAGAACACCGCCGACGCCGTGGTGAACGCCCTGGCCTGGGGCACCCTGGCGGGCACGCCCGGACTGCTGGCCTTCCGCGCGGTGAACACCCTGGACGCCATGGTGGGCCACCGCTCGCCGCGCTACGCCCGGTTCGGCTGGGCCTCGGCCCGGCTGGACGACGTGGCGGGCTGGCCGGGCGCCCGGCTGACGGCCCTGCTGACGGTCGCCGCCGCCCCGCACCCCCGGACCGCCTGGCGGGTGTGGCGGCGCGACGGCTCCGCGCACCCGAGCCCGAACGCGGGCCAGGCGGAGTCGGCCTTCGCGGGCGCGGTGGGGGTGCGGCTGGGCGGGACGCTCCGGTACGGCGAGAGGGTGGAGCACCGTCCGGTGCTGGGCGAGGAGCTGCGGCCGGTGACGGTGGACGACATCGAGCGGGCCTGTGCGCTCTCCCGGCGGGTGGGTGCGCTGGCGCTGGGTACGACGGTCGCGGGGCACGTCCTGCTGCGCGCGCTCCTGGGGAAGAGGGGAAGGGCATGACGAACGCGCTGCTGGTCGCGGGGACGACCTCGGACGCGGGCAAGAGCGTGGTGACGGCCGGCATCTGCCGCTGGCTGGCCCGCCAGGGCGTGCGGGTCGCGCCGTTCAAGGCACAGAACATGTCGCTGAACTCCTTCGTCACCGCCGACGGCGCCGAGATCGGCCGCGCCCAGGCGATGCAGGCGCAGGCGGCGCGGGTGGAGCCGGAGGCGGCGATGAACCCGGTGCTGCTGAAGCCCGGCGCCGACGGCCGCAGCCAGGTGGTGCTGCTGGGCAGGCCGGTCGCCGAGGTCGGCGCGCTGGACTACCGCGAGCGCAAGCCCGTCCTGCTGGAGCGCGCTCTGGAGTGCCTGGCGGATCTGCGCCGGCGGTACGAGGTGGTGGTCTGCGAGGGCGCGGGCTCGCCCGCCGAGATCAACCTGCGCGACCGCGACATCGCCAACATGGGCCTGGCCACGGCCGCCGGGCTGCCGGTGGTGGTGGTCGGGGACATCGACCGCGGCGGCGTGTTCGCGGCGATGTACGGGACGCTGGCGCTGCTGTCGGCGGAGGACCAGCGGCACGTGGCGGGCTGGTTCGTCAACAAGTTCCGCGGCGACGCGCGGCTGCTCGCGCCCGGGCTGGAGATGCTGCACGGGCTGACCGGCCGTCCGGTGCTGGGCACCCTGCCGATGCTGCCCGGGCTCTGGCTGGACGCCGAGGACTCGCTGGACCTGTCCACCGTGGTGGACCGGGTCGACGGCCGCGGGCCGCTCGGCGCGGACGTGCTGCGGGTGGCCGTGGTGCGCTTCCCCCGGCTCTCCAACTTCACCGACCTGGACGCGCTGGCGCAGGAGCCGGGCGTACTGGTGCGCTGGGCGACCAGGCCGGAGGAGCTGGCCGACGCCGACCTGGTGGTGCTGCCCGGCACCCGGGCCACCGTGGCGGACCTCGCCTGGCTGCGCGAGCGCGACCTGGAGCGGGCGCTGAAGGCGCGGGCGGCGGCCGGGCTGCCGATCCTCGGGGTGTGCGGCGGCTACCAGATGCTGGCGCGCGGGATCGTCGACGAGGTGGAGTCCAAGGCGGGCGCCGTGGACGGGCTCGGCCTGCTGCCGACGCAGGTGCGGTTCGGCGCCGAGAAGGTGCTGGCGCGGCCGGTCGGCGAGGCGTACGGGCAGCGGGTCGAGGGCTACGAGATCCACCACGGGGTGGTGACCGTGGAGGGGGGTACAGCCTTCCTGGACGGCTGCCGGGTCGGCTCGGTCTGGGGCACCACCTGGCACGGCGCGCTGGAGAACGACGGCTTCCGCCGCGAACTCCTGCGCGAGGTCGCCGATTTGGCCGGGCGGGCGTTCGTGCCCGCGCCGGACACCTGCTTCGCCGCGGCCCGCGAGGGCCGGCTGGACCGGCTGGGCGACCTGATCGAGGAACACGCGGACACCGACGCGCTGTGGAAGCTGATCGAGGGCGGGGTGCCGGCGGCCGGATCGCTGCCGTTCCTGGCGCCCGGGGCACCTGGGAGTGACGCATGACCGATGTCCGCTATCCGTTCACCGCGATCGTCGGCATGGCCGACCTGCGGCTCGGGCTGCTGCTGAACGCGGTCTCCCCGGCCGTGGGCGGCGTGCTGGTGCGTGGCGAGAAGGGCACCGCCAAGTCGACCATGGTGCGCGCGCTGGCCGGGCTGCTGCCGTCCATCGCCGCCGTGGACGGCTGCCGCTTCGCCTGCGACCCGGCCGCGCCCGACCCGCAGTGCCCGGACGGGCCGCACAGCACCTCCGGGACACACCAACGCCCGTCCCAGCTGGTCGAGTTGCCGGTCGGCGTGGCCGAGGACCGGATCGTCGGCTCGCTCGACCTGGAGCGCGCGCTGACCGACGGTGTCAAGGCGTACGAGCCCGGGCTGCTCGCCAAGGCGCACCGCGGCGTGCTCTACATCGACGAGGTCAACCTGCTCCAGGACCACGTGGTGGACCTGCTGCTGGATGCCGCCGCGATGGGCCGCTCGTACGTCGAGCGCGAGGGCGTCTCGGTGCGGCACGCGGCCCGGTTCCTGCTGGTCGGCACGATGAACCCGGAGGAGGGCGAGCTGCGGCCGCAGCTGCTCGACCGCTTCGGCCTGACCGTGGAGATCGCCGCCACCCGGGATCCGGCCGAGCGGGCCGAGGTGGTCCGGCGCCGGCTCGCCTACGACGCGGACCCGGCCGGCTTCGCCGCGCGGTTCGCCGAGCAGGAGCGGGCACTCGCCGAACACATCACCGCGGCGCGGGAGTTGCTGCCCAAGGTCGAGCTGACGGAGGTGGCGCTGCGTCAGATCACCGCCGTGTGCGCGGCGTTCGAGGTGGACGGGCTGCGCGCGGACATCGTGATGGCCCGCACCGCCGTGGCCCTCGCTGCCTGGGACGGGCGCACCGAGGTGCTGGAGGAGGACGTCCGCAAGGCCGCCCAGCTGGCGCTGCCGCACCGGCGCCGGCGCAACCCCTTCGACGCGCCGGGGCTGGACGAGGAGCAGCTAGACCGGACGCTGGAGGAGCACGCCCAGCAGGACGATCCCGAGCCGGAGCCCGAGGGCGACGGCGGCGGTGACGGTGGCGGCGACGGCGACGGTCCCGGCGACGACGGCCCGGACGGTGGCGGCCCGGACGGTGGGGGTGCCCCCGAGCCGTCCGACGGCGGCGCCCCGGAGGCGTCCGCACCGGACGCCGACTCCGCCGACTCCGCCGGCGAGCAGCCGCAGCAGCCCGTACCCGCCCAACAGCCCGCCCCCGCACGGGAGTCGGCGCCCGTCGCGGCCGGCGACCCGTACCGGACCAAGCTGTTCACCGTCCGGGGCACCGGCCACGGCGCCCAGGGGCGCCGATCCCCCGCCGAGACCACCGGCGGGCACACCATCCGCGCCCGCCGGCCGCAGGGCGCGCTCGGCCGGCTGCACCTGACCGCCACCCTGCAGGCCGCCGCGCCGCACCAGGTGGCGCGCGGGCGCAGCGGTCGGGCGCTGGTGCTGCAGAAGGACGACTTCCGCGAACAGGTGCGCCAGGGACGGGAGTCCAACCTGGTGCTGTTCGTGGTCGACGCCTCCGGCTCGATGGCCGCCCGGCAGCGGATGACCGCCGTCAAGGGCGCGGTGCTGTCGCTGCTGATGGACGCCTACCAGCGCCGCGACAAGATCGGCATGATCACCTTCCGCGGCTCGGGCGCCGAACTGGCACTGCCGCCCACCTCCTCGGTGGAGGTCGGCGCGGCCCGGCTGGAGTCGCTGCCCACCGGCGGCCGGACCCCGCTGGCCGCCGGGCTGCTGCGCGCCCACGAGGTGCTGCGGGTCGAGCGGCTGCGCGACCCCAGCCGGCGCCCGTTGCTGGTCGTGGTGACCGACGGCCGGGCCACCGGCGGGCGGGACGCGCTCGCCCAGTCCCACCGCGCGGCCGCGCTGTTCGCCGCGCAGGGCACCGCGAGCGTGGTGCTGGACTGCGAGTCCGGCCCGGTCCGGCTGGGCCTGGCCCGCACCCTGGCCGGGCAGCTCGGCGGCAGCGCCGTCAGCCTGGACGAGCTGCGCGCCGAGGGCGTGGCCTCGCTCGTCCGCGAGAACCGTTCCGTGAACCCCACCCGTTCGATGCGAAAGGCGGCCTGAGCCGACATGCCCAAGGGTGTCCCCGAGAGCGTTCCCGACGACGGCCTGACCACCCGCCAGCGCCGTACGCTGCCGATCACCGCCGTGCACACCGGCCCCGGCAAGGGCAAGTCCACGGCCGCGTTCGGCATGGCGCTGCGGGCCTGGAACCAGGGCTGGCCGGTCGGGGTGTTCCAGTTCGTGAAGTCCGCCAAGTGGAAGGTCGGCGAGGAGAACGCGCTGCGCGTCCTCGGCGCCTCCGGCGAGGGCGGCACCGTCGACTGGCACAAGATGGGCTCCGGCTGGTCCTGGATCCAGCGCTCCGCCGAGCAGGAGATGACCAGCCAGGAGGCGGCCAAGGAGGGCTGGGAGCAGGTCAAGCGCGACCTCGCGGCCGAGACCTACCGCTTCTACGTGCTCGACGAGTTCACCTACCCGATGCACTGGGGGTGGATCGACCCGGAGGAGGTGGTGGCCGTGCTCAAGGACCGCCCGGGCAGCCAGCACGTCGTCATCACCGGCCGGTACGCGCCCGAGGCGCTGACCGGATTCGCCGACCTGGTCACCGAGATGACCAAGGTCAAGCACCCCATGGACGCCGGCCGCAAGGGCCAGCGCGGTATCGAGTGGTGACCCCTTGAGCAACGTCCCCGCGCACGCCCGCGTGAACATCCCCCGTCTGGTCGTCGCCGCGCCCTCCTCGGGCGCCGGGAAGACCACCGTCGCCACCGGACTGATCGCCGCGATGGCCGCGCGCGGGCTGACGGTGTCGCCGCACAAGGTCGGCCCCGACTACATCGACCCGGGCTACCACGCACTCGCCGCCGGGCGCCCGGGCCGCAACCTGGACGCCTTCCTGTGCGGGCCCGAGCGGATCGCCCCGCTGTTCCTGCACGGCGCGGCGGGGGCGGACGTCGCGGTCGTCGAGGGCGTCATGGGCCTGTTCGACGGGGCGTCCGGGCGCGGGGAGCTGGCGTCCACCGCGCACGTGGCCAAGCTGCTGCGGGCGCCGGTGGTGCTGGTGGTGGACGGCTCCTCGCAGTCCCGCTCGGTGGCGGCCCTCGTGCACGGCTTCGCCTCCTGGGATCCGCAGGTGCGGCTCGCCGGGGTGATCCTCAACCGGGTCGCCTCCGACCGGCACGAGCAACTGCTGCGCGAGGCCCTGGAGGAGGGCTCCGGCGTGCCGGTGCTGGGCGCACTGCGCCGCTCGGCCGCGGTCGCCACGCCCTCCCGCCACCTCGGGCTGATCCCGGCGGTGGAGCGCTCGGCGGAGGCGCTGAAGGCCGTCGCCGACATGGGCGAGCTGGTCGGCTCCTCCGTCGACCTCGAAGCTGTGCTGGAACTCGCCCGCACGGCACCCGAGTTGGACGCCGAACCGTGGGCGCCCTCGGCCGAGGTCGATCCCGTGGCCGGGCGGCCGCGGATCGCCGTGGCCGGCGGCGCGGCGTTCTCCTTCTCCTACGCCGAGAACGCCGAACTGCTCGGCGCGGCCGGGGCGGAGGTGGTCCCCTTCGACCCGCTGCACGCCTCCGCGCTCCCGGAGGGGACGGCCGGACTCGTCATCGGCGGCGGCTTCCCCGAGCTGTACGTCCGAGAGTTGAGCGGCAACGCCGAACTGCGCTCGGCCATCGCCGCGTTCGCCGCCTCGGGCGGGCCGATCGCCGCCGAGTGCGCCGGACTGCTCTACCTGGGGCGGGAGTTGGACGGCCTGCCGATGTGCGGCGTACTGGCCGCCGACGCCCGGATGACCGAACGGCTCACCCTCGGCTACCGGGAGGCCGTCGCCCTGCACGACTCCCCCCTCGCCGCGGCCGGCACCCGGCTGCGCGGCCACGAGTTCCACCGGACGGTCTGCGAACCGGGCGCGGGCGAACACCCCGCCTGGGGCTGGCACCTGCCCACCGGCCCGCGCACGGAGGGCTTCGCCGGCACCAACGTGCACGCCTCGTACCTGCACCTGCACTGGGCGGGGGCGCCGGGGGTGGCCTCCTCCTTCGCGGCCGCTGCGGCGGACTACGAAAGCCGCACCCGCTGAAAGCCGTGCGTCCTAGTAGGGCTTGGTCAGGTCGGTGCCGTGGTGGCGTGTCCTGGGGAGTAGGTGGCGCGTTGTTGGTGTGTGACACCTGGGGAGATGGCCGAGGTCCGGGAGGACCTGGAGGCGTTCACGGCGGGGTTGTTCGAAGCGTTCACGCGTGCTGACCAGCGGCGTTGGGGGCAGGCGTACGTGCGTGGGCTGCTCCTGGACGGCAAGCGGAAGTCGGTGGAGCCGATGGCCGCGCGGCTCGGGGAGGACGGAAACCGGCAGGCTCTCGCGCACTTCGTCACGACAAGCCCCTGGGATCCGGCGCATGTCCGGGCCCGTTTGTCCTGGAGGATGCAGGACGCCATCGATCCGACCGCGCTGATCATCGACGACACGGGGTTCCTCAAGGACGGCGACGCGTCGGCGTGTGTGTCGCGGCAGTACACCGGAACCGCGGGCAAGGTCACCAACTGCCAAGTGGGCGTCTCGCTCCACTTGGCCCGTGACCACGCCTCGGCGCCGGTCAACTGGCGGCTGTTCCTCCCCGCGTCCTGGGACCCCGAATCGACGAAGGCCGACCCGGACAAGGTCGCCCGGCGAGACCGGTGCGGCATCCCCGCAGGCCTGGGCCACGTGGAGAAGTGGCAGCTGGCCCTGGACATGATCGACGAGACCCGGTGCTGGGGTGTCCACGTCCCGCTCGCCATCGCCGACGCCGGATACGGCGACGCCGCGGCCTTCCGCCTCGGCCTCCAGCAACGCGGCCTGCACTACGTGCTGGGGATCTCCACCACGCCGACCGCGCACCCTGCCGAAGCCCGGCCCGTCACGCCCGCCTACAGCGGCACCGGCCGGCCGCCGGTGGCGAAGTACCCGGACAAGGCCCGCAGTGTGAAGGACCTGGCCATCGCTGCCGGGCCGAAAGCGGCCAGGCCGGTGTCGTGGCGGGAGGGGTCGCGCCCAGGCAAGGCGAAGAGCGGCTTCAAGCGGATGTATTCGCGCTTCGTGGCGCTGCGGATCCGCCCGGCCGGACGCGAGATCCGCGACGCCACCGAGGGCGTGGAGCTGGCCGAGTGCTGGCTGCTGGCCGAATGGCCCGCCAAGGAAGCCGAGCCGGTCCAGTTCTGGCTCTCGAACCTGCCCGCCGACACCCCGCTGACCACTCTGGTGCGAATGGCCAAGCTCCGCTGGCGGATCGAGCACGACTACCGGGAGATGAAACAGGCCCTCGGCCTGGCCCACTTCGAGGGCCGCACGTTCACCGGCTGGCATCACCACGTCACGCTCGTCTCTCTCGCCCACGCGTTCTGCACCCTGCGCAGACTGGCCACCGCCCCAAAAGACGCGGGGCCGGCCTGAGCCTCTACCAAGTCGTCCGCGAGCTCCAGATCCTTCTGGCGACCTGGGCCGGCGCCTGCCCCACCTGCCACCGCGACATACCCACACGAAAACAGACCTGACCAAGCCCTACTAGGATGCCGCGCATGAATGTGATCGTCCTCAACGGGGGCTCCAGCTCCGGCAAGTCGAGCATCGCCCGCTGCCTGCAGGAGCTGCTGCCGGAGCCGTGGCTGCACCTCGGCGCGGACACCATGGTCGACGCGCTGCCGCCCTCGCTGCGCGGTGACGGCGGCGACGGCGGCGGCAGCGGCGGCATCAGCGGCCTGGAGGGCGGGGACGGCACGGTGGAGGTCGGGCCCGTCTTCGCCGCGCTGGACGCCGCCTGGACGCTCGGGGTGGCGGCGATGGCCCGCGCCGGCGCCCGGATCGTGGTGGACGAGGTGTTCCTCGGCACCACCGCCTCGCAGGCCCGCTGGCGCGCCGCTCTGGAGGGCCTGTCCGTGCTCTGGGTCGGCGTACGCTGCGACCCGGCGGTGGCCGCGGCCCGGGAGGCCGCCCGTGGCGACCGGGTCACCGGGATGGCCGCCGCGCAGGCCGAGGCGGTGCACGAGGGCGTCACGTACGACCTGGTCGTGGACACCTCGCGGGCCTCGGCGGCGGAGTGCTCCGGACTGATCGCCGAGCGCGTCCTGGCGCTCGGCTGACCGGTCCCCGGGGGTCTCTCAGAGCGCGAGCGTCTGCCAGCCCCGGGTGATCTGGTCGTGGACGGCCGTCGGGTCCGGCGGGGTGGCCTGGGCCGCCGCGAGCGCGGCCAGCAGGCCGGTGCCGTCCGCCGGGCGCTGCGCCGGGTCGTTGGCCAGCGCGTGGGTGACGACGGCGGCGAGCGCCGGGTCGAGCGCCTGGACCGCCGCCAGCGCGGCCGGTTCGGGCCCGGTGTCCACGATCCGGCGGATCACCGCGCCCGTGTTGGTGGCCGCGAACGGGCTGGCGCCGTGCGCCGCGCAGACCACGCAGCACGCCCAGGCCCAGATGTCGGCGGCCGTGCCGACCCGCCCGTCGCCGAACTGCTCCGGCGCCATGTAGGTCAGGGTGCCGGGACCGCCGCCGGTGGCGGTGAGCCGGGTGCCGTCCACGATCGCCGCGATGCCGAAGTCGAGCAGGCGCGGGCCGGCCGAGGTGAGCATGATGTTGGCGGGCTTGAGGTCCCGGTGGACGAGCCCCAGCCGGTGCACCCCGGACAGTGCCACGGCCAGCGCCAGCGCGAGGGCGCGCAGCGCCTCGGCGGAGCGGATCGGCCCCTGCTCGCGCAGGTGGACGTCCAGGGGACGGCCGTCCAGCAGCTCCATGGCCAGGTACGGGCGGCCGGCGTCCACGCCGGTGTCGAGCACCCGGGCGGTGTAGGCGCCGGGCACCATGGCCAGCACCTCGGACTCGCGCTGGAAGCGGCGCAACAGCTCGGCGTCGTGGAGGAGTTCGAGATTGATGGTCTTGAGCGCGACCTGGGTGGCGGAGCCCTGGCGCTGGGCGAGGTAGACCGTGCCCATGCCGCCGGAGCCGATCCGGCCGAGCAGCTGGTAGCCGCCGATCGTGCGGGCGTCGTGGGGGCTGAGCGGCTTGCCGATGGGCGGGGCCTGCGGGACGGGCGGGACGGGCGGCGCGAACTGCGTCGGGACGTACGGCTGCGGCACCGGGGTGGCCGCGACCGGGCCGGGGACGGGAGCCGTCGGCACGACGGCGGGCACGACGGCTGGCGCGGCGTCCGCCCTGGCGACGACCGGCTCGTGCCGCCTGCTGGTGACCGTCGCACCGATCTGGAACAGCAGCACGGCGAAGATCAGCCAGTACGGCAGGAGGAACACGCCCAGCACCGCGCGGAGCGCGAGCAGACCGAAGACCCGGCGCCGGGTGGTGCGGGCCGACCAGACGCGCGCCGGCATGCGGATCGTCAGCAGGTTGCGCTGGGTCAGGAACCAGAACAGCAGCCAGAGCACCAGGGCCGAGATCGCCGGGACGAGGTACCAGAGCTCCGCCGTGTGGAGCGGCACGTGCGATGCCTGGACCAGCAGGCGCGGCCCGTCGGAGGGGTCGATCGGGGCCCGCAGCATCCGGAGGCCGCGGACGTCGCCGAGGAACAACAGGGCTTCCACCCCTGCCGCGCAGCCGAGCCCCAGCGCCGACGCGACGACGAACGGCCGCCGACCGGCCGGCGCGCCCGCGCCGACCGCTGCCGCCGCCTGCTGGCGCGTCGCCCGCTGGAGCCACACCAGCGGCGCCAGTGTCAGCGACCGCACCACCAACAGGAGCACCAGGAGCACCGGTACGAGGACAATCACAACCACGCTCATGCTTCCCCCTTGGCCGACCGCGCGCACCCGGAGTATAGGGGCCCGGCGGGGTCGGGTCGGTGGAACCGGCCCGGGCGAGCAGGTCTGCGGCGAGGTCGGCGAAGCGGGCGCCCGGACCCGAGCAGTCCCGTCAACTCCTCTTGCCGAAGGTGGTGTTCGGGGGCCGTTGCGGTGGCAGGCGGTGCAGCGGAGGCGGGTGTAGATGGCGACCGCGCCCATGCAGACGTCCTCGCGGCCGTCGAGCGGGGACGCGGAGTCGGCGGGCCTGCCGCAGTCCAGGCAGGGGCGGTGCGGGCGGGCGGCGACCGAGCAGGCCCGGCAGATCAGGTGGGTCGGGTCTTCGGCGTGGACGACGACGGGCTGCGGTCCGCCGTCGAGCAGGTGGTCGCACCAGGTGCAGGACCGGTTCGCCTGCGCCGCCAGCATCCGGGCCCGGACCTCCTGCTGCCACGGGGCCGCCAGCTGCACCGGCACCGTCACCGGCGGGCCCCACCCGGCGGCGGCGAGCCACTGGGCCCCCTCGGCCCCGGCCGCCCGCAGCTGGTCGTGGACGGCGATCTCCCTGGGCGTCCTGTCCTTCATCGGGCCTCTCCTCCGGCGCGGCGTCCTCCCGGGTTAACGCACCCGGGAGGGCGCCGGACACGCCCCCGAGCCGGTCGGCCGGGACAGCCCTAGTCGAGCAGCGGCTCGGTGTCGCCGTGGGCGATGAGGAGTTTGCGCAGCAGGGCGTCGAGCTGGGCGCGCTCGTCGCGGTCGAGGGGGGCGAGGATGCGCTGCTCGTTGCGGACGTGGCCGTCGAGGGCGGCGTCGATCAGCTCCTTGCCGGCCGGGGTGAGGCGGATCAGGACGGCGCGGCGGTCGGTGGGGCTGGGGTTGCGTTCGACCAGGCCCTTGGCGGACAGCCGGTCGACCCGGTTGGTGATGGCGCCGGAGGTGACCATGGCGGACTTGAGCAGGGCGCGGGCGTTGAGCTCGTAGGGCTCGCCGGAGCGGCGCAGGGTGGCGAGGACGTCGAACTCGGAGGAGTCCAGGCCGCAGGAGGTGAAGTACTCGCGCAGGGCGTTGTCGACCCGCATGCCGAGCCGCCGCATCCGGCCGATCAGGGCGATGACCTCCACGTCGAGGTCGGGGCGGGTCCTGGTCCACTGCTCGACGATGTCGTCGACGGTGTCGCGCTGTTCCACGGTGTCGTGCCGTTCCATGGTCTGCCGCCTTCCGGGGGTCGGTTGCCGTCTGCTCGGTTGCTGCCTACCCGAATATCTTAACCTTCACATACTTGACGTTCACCGATCTGGGGGCGTAGAACTTATCTCAACGTTCAGATAATCAACGTTGAGGGGATGGGCATCATGGACCGCAAGCGCGCTGGGATCGCCGCCACCGCCGCACTGGCCCCGGCCGCCTGGGGCACGACCTACCTGGTCACCACCCAGCTGCTGCCCGAGGGCCGCCCGCTGCTGCTCGCCGCGCTGCGGGCCCTGCCGGCCGGGCTGCTGCTCCTGCTGATCGGCCGCAAGCTGCCCAAGGGACGCTGGTGGGGGCGGGCAGCCGTGCTCGGGATGCTCAACATCGGGCTGTTCTTCCCGCTCACCTTCGTCGGCGCCTACCGCCTGCCCGGCGGGGTCGCGGCCACCATCGGGGCGATCCAGCCGCTGCTCGTCGCCGGGTTCTCCATCGGGGTCCTCCGGGTCCGGCCCGGACGGCAGACCCTGCTCGCCGGGCTGGCCGGGGTCGGCGGGGTGGCACTCCTGGTGCTCAAGAGTGGGGCACGGCTCGACGGCGTCGGGATCGCCGCGATGGTCACCGCGATCGCGCTGATGGCCATGGGCACGGTGCTGGCCCGCCGCTGGGGCCGCCCCGCGGACGCCACCCTGCTCGACCTCACGGCCTGGCAACTGCTCGCCGGCTCGGTCTTCCTGGTCCCGCTCGCGGCCGTCGTCGAGGGCGCGCCGCCGGCCCTGAGCGGCGCCAACCTGGCCGGCTTCGCCTACCTCGGCCTGCTCAGCACCGCGCTCGGCTACGTGCTCTGGTTCCGCGGCATCGCCCACCTCGGCGCCGGCCCGACCTCGTTCCTCGGCCTCGTCAACCCGGTCGTCGCCACCGTCGGCGGCCTCGTCGTCCTCGGCCAGACCCTCACCGGCTGGCAGGTCCTCGGCCTCCTGGTGGCCCTCGGCGCCCTGGTCGTCGGCCAGGCCCCGGCCGCCCGGAAGCCCGCCCCGGCGCCGGTGTCCGAGCCCCCCGTCCCCGCTGCGGCCCCGGCCGCCCCCACCGCCCCCCTGACCCCCGAGCTCGCGCCCGTCGGCCGCTGAGCACCCCCGCACCGATCCACGAGGAGAACACCGTGCACTACATCGTCATCACCCGCACCGACCACACCTCCGACGCCGAGCTCGGCCACTACCTCGCCAACGTGGGCGCCACCATGGAACCCTTCCGCGGCCGGCTGCTCGCCTTCGGCGCCCCGGCCCGGCTGGAGGGCGAGACGGCGTACACCAAGACCGCGATCCTGGAGTTCCCCGCCGAGGCCGACGCCGACGGCTGGTACCACTCCCCCGCCTACCAGGCGCTCGCCGAGTGGCGCATCGCCACCATGGGGCACCCGGTCACGATCGCCTCCGTCTCGGGCCTCGCCGCCTGACGGACAGCCGCCCGAGGTACGCCAGCGCCCCGCCGACACCGGTCGGCGGGGCGCTTCGGCGCGTCGTCGGCCCTCGGCTCGGAGCGCTGCGGCCGGTCAGCCGGTGGCGCGGATGTAGATGTCGGCGGCGCCGGGGAGGCCGCCCGGGATGGTCGCCACGTAGATGCGGCGGGCGCTGGGGGCGTGGGTGGGAGCCGCGGAGGCGGGCCAGCCCGGGGTCAGGGTGGGAGCCGGGATCGGGACGGCGGCGGGGGCGGCGGCGGCGGGGGCGGTGACGACTGGCTCGCCCTCGGGGGCCGCCTCGACGGCGGAGGGCGCGGCCTCGGGAGCCGGGCCGTCCGGGCCGTCCGTGGCGGGCGGGCAGTTCGGGCCGTCCGTCGTGGACGGGCCGTCCGGAGGGTCCTCGGAGAGCAGACCGGGAGCGCCGGGGGCGCTGGGACCGGCGGGATCGGGGGAGGGGACCGGCGGCTCGGGCGGCGTCGGGGAGCCGGAGGGCGAGGCGGGCGCCGAGGAAGCCGAGGACGGCGAGGACGCCACCGGCCCCTCCGAGAGCTCCGGCGCCTCGGCCGGCTCGTCACCGCCGAGCGCGGCGACCAGGTCGGGCGGCAGGGGCGCGGCGGGCCCGGGGTCGGGCAGGTCGTAGGCGCTGAGGAAGTCGCCGACGCCCGGGGCCCTGCCGCCGCCGAGCCGGTAGTGCAGGTAGGCGACGGGGGCGCCGTCGGAGGTGTGGGTGTAGACGGCGCCGACCGGCACGTAGTAGCGGCCGACGCCGGGGTGCTGGGAGGGGTGGAGGCCGGCCAGGCGTTCGGCGCGGTCACGGTCGGTCTCGTGGCCGGGGCCGCCGAGGGTGAGCGCGTTGACGCCGCGCACCACGAGGGCGGCGGCGACGGACACGCACAGCACCAGCGAGACGGCGACGGTGCGCCGTAGGACCGGGCGGCCGTTCAGGGCCGGCCACGAGTCGGTCACCATGCGCTCGGGTGGGATGCCGTCCACGGTTCTTCGCTCCCCCTCGATCAGGACGTCACACTCTGCTCGACGTGGGACCGTAGCCGAGAGTTCCTCAGCCCAGGTAGGCGGGGGCGACCGCGGCCTTGGTGACCGGCTGCGCGGCGCCCGAGCCGTCCGCCGGTACGGTCCACAGGTCGGCGCCGTAGTCGCCGGGCAGGGCGTAGACGAGGGTGCCGTTGCCGGACCAGAGCGCCTGGTCGTCGATGTTGCGCTGCTCGGCGGTGGCGGTCTCGGTCATGGTGGCGAGGTCGAGCACGTAGAGGCGCCACGGTGCGTCCGGGGAGAGGCCCGGGACGCGCTTCTTGTACGCGATGCGGGTGCCGTCCGGTGAGAGCGAGGGGCATTCGACGTTGTCGTGCAGGGCGGTGAGGGTGCGGGCGGCGAGGTCGCCGCGGACGAGGTGGGTCTGCCCGGCGCTGGCGAGGGTGGCGTAGAAGGTGTTGTCGTCGGCGAAGGTGACGCCCCAGATGTTGATGTCGTGCGCCTGGTACGGGTGGCCGTCCAGGACGATCGCGAAGTCCTCCAGGTTCTCCCGGAGGTTCCCGTCGCGGACGTCCACGATCGACGTGCGGGTGGAGAAGTCGCTGCCCGCGTACGAGTCGCCGCTGACGAAGACGGTCCAGGCGGCGAAGTGCCCGGACGGCGACACCCGGGAGCGGGTGGGGATGCCGGCGGCCGGGAAGGAGCGCCGCTCGCGCAGGTGGTCGTCGAGGACGACGGCCCGGTAGGTGTCCTCCAGGGCGCCGTGCTGGGCCTGCAGGCAGATGCCGGTGCCGGCGGCGGCGTGGAAGCGCAGGCAGCTGACGCCGGAGGCGGTGCGCGGGCCGTCGGGGTGGTCGGCGGGGACGGTGACGATCTCGTCCCGGTGCGGCCCCCAGGCCATGTTGCGGAACAGCAACTGTCTTCCACCGTGCGTCACTTGGAGCGAGACGGCGCCGGACTCGACGGACGGCCCGCCGGGCTGGGCCTGGTCCCGGCGGGCGGTGCGGTCGGCCGCGTACAGGACGGCCCCGGTGCCGACCGCGCCGAGCACCAGGACGGCGACCAGCAGCACGAGCACCCTGGTCCGGTTCTGCAGGTTCACGTTCTCTCCCTCTCCTCGGCGGCAGCGACAACGGGTCCGGACGGGCGCAGCACCGCGGCCGCGCCCAGCACGCACAGCGCCAGCGCCCCCGCCGACCAGCCCAGCGCCGCCGGGCCGCCGACCGCGCCCCACAGCGCGCCGAACAGCAGCGAACAGGCGAATCGGGCCAGCGCCTGCCCGGTGCCGACCAGGGCGAGCCCGGCGCCGCGCTGCTCGGCCGGGACGGCGTCGGCGGCCGCGGCGGCAAGCACCCCGTCGGTGGCGGCGTAGAAGGCGCCGTGCAGCACCAGCACGCAGAGCGCCGCCGGCAGCCCGCGCAGCGGCGAGAGCAGCACCCCGTACGCGAGCAGCAGCAGCCCGTGCCCGGCGAGGAAGAGCCGGTGGCGGCCGATCCGGTCGGCCAGCATGCCGAGCGGGACGGCGAGCAGCAGGAAGGCGGCAGCGGTGCCCAGCGGCAGCAGCGGGAACAGGCTGACGGACAGCTCCAGTCGGCGCTGGACGAGCAGGTAGAGGAAGGAGTCGCTGACGGTGGTGAGCCCGAGCAGGACGGCGCAGAGCGTGAGTCGGCGCAGCCCGGGCAGGCGCAGCAGGGCGAGGCTGTCGCGCAGTGAGGGGGCGGGAGTCGACGGACCGTCGGACTGCTGCCGGTTCGGCACGAACAGCAGCAGGATCAGCACGCCGAGCGCGGCGACGCAGGCGCTGACCGTGAACACCGCGTCGTAGCCGTGGTGTTCGCCGCCGTCGGCGAGCAGCGGGCCGCCCGTCAGGCGCAGCACCAGGAAGGCGGTGAGCGGTCCGAGCAGCGCGCCGGCCGTGTCCATCGCCCGGTGCACGCCGAACGCCCGTCCGCGGTGGGCGGGTTCGGTGGCGAGCGAGATCATCGCGTCCCGGGGCGCGGTGCGCAGGCCCTTGCCGGTGCGGTCGACGGCGATCACCGCGCCGATCAGCGGCACGGTGTGGACGAACAGCAGCAGCGGCCGGCAGAGCGCGGACAGCCCGTACCCGACCGCGGCGACGGCCTTGTGGCGGGCGGCGCCGTCGCGGCCGCGGCGGTCGGCGAGGTGGCCGCCGGCCAGGCGGACGAGGGCGCTGAAGCCGTTCTGGATGCCGTCGAGCAGGCCGAAGCCGAGCGGGGAGAGGCCGAGCCCGGTGAGCAGGTAGAGGGGGAGGACGGCGGTGACCATCTCGGAGGAGATGTCGGTGACCAGGCTGACGGTGCCCAGGGCGAGCACCGTCCCCGGCACGGCGCCCCGCCGCACCGTGCCGGTGGCCGGTGCGACGGGGGCCTTCGAGCTGCGGGAGTCCGCGACGTACACGGGCGTCAGTTCCAGATGCCGGTGATGTCGGCGGCGCCGGACGAGTTGCCCGCGTGGGCGTTGACGCCGGTCAGGTCCTCCAGGGTGTGCAGCAGGTCGTAGTGGTTGTAGGTGGTGGCGGTGCTGCTGCCCGGGGCGACGTGGGCGCCGTAGAGCAAGGTCGGGATGCGGTTGCCGGACAGCCTGTTGTCCTCGTCGAAGGTGACGACGAGCAGGCTGTTGTGGCTCTTGGCCCACTGCGCGTAGCCGTCGAGGTTGCTGCTGAGCCAGGAGTCGCCGGTGCCGACGGAGCAGTCGTGCATGTCGTCGCAGAGGTCCGGGACGACGAAGGAGAGCTTGGGCAGGGTGCTGTAGTCGCTCGGGAACGCGTCCATGCCGTACGCGCTGTCGGTGGGGACGTTGCCGAAGCCGAACCACGGGTTGTGCTTCTGCGCGTAGGAGTCGACCCGGCAGTCGGTGGCGCCCTGGGCGGGCAGGCCCTCGTTGTAGCTGGCCCAGGTCTGGCCGGAGGCGAGCAGTTCGGAGGCCAGGTTGGGTTCCTGCAGCGCGCCGACGTCCACGCAGCTGTCGTCGACGATGCCCTGCGAGCTGCCGGAGAACAGCATGTAGTAGTTGGGCTGGCTGGGGTGGGTGAGCGCGTAGGACCGGGTCAGCTTCGCGCCGCCGGCCACCAGGGTGCCGTTGATGTACGGGGCGCTGGAGCTGCCGATCACCTGGGTGTAGGCGTGGTTCTCCAGCACGACGACGACCACGTGGTCGGGGGCGGGCAGGCCGGCGGCGGTGTCGGCGGCGGCGCTGCCGCCGGCGGCCCAGAGGCCGAGCGAGCCGGCGAGCAGCCCGAGGCCGCTCGCCAGGGCGGTGAGCGGGCGCGGCCCGCGGCGGCGGGTGGGGCGCTGGGCGGCGGGGCGCGGGGCGGCGGTGGGGGTGCCGGGGGTGCGCGGTCGTACGAAGGCCATGGGGTCCTCCGGAGGTCGGGACTGCCGGGGCGGGAGCGCCGAGAACAGTAGGATCGCCACGGTGTCGTGTACGGCACAAGACAGGTGAAGAACAGACGAACAGCTGCCGCCCGGTGGCGTCGGATCTCACACCCCCCGCGATTGACCCGTTCCGACCGTGCGTGGTGGGATCACGGGGGCTCGGGTACGGAGGAGTGCGGCGGATGAGCGGACCGGTCGCCGGCGACCCACCGGTGCACCCGCGCACCCTGGTGGTCGGGATCGGCGCGAGCAGCGCCGCCGAGTCCGCCGAGGCGGTGCAGCTGCTGACGGACGTGCTCCGGGAGGCCGGGCTCGCCCCGCACGCGGTGGCCCGGCTGGCCACGGTCGCCGGCAAGGCGGACCACCCGGCGGTGCGCCGGGTCGCCCACTGGCTGGGCGGGGTGCCGGTGGACGAGCACCCGGGACGGGAACTGGCCGCCGTACCGGTACCCAACCCCTCGGCCGCGGTCGGTGCCGCCCTCGGCACGGCGAGCGTCGCCGAGGCGGCGGCCCTGGCGAGCGCGCCGGGCGGCCGGCTCCTGGTCGCCAAGCGGAAGTCGGCCATGGTGACGGTCGCGGTGGCGGCGACCGCGGCGATCGCCCGACCCCTCTCGCCCGCGCCACCCCTCTCACCCACCGAACCCGCCCACCCCCAGGGAGACCCCGCGTGACCGCCCCCGAACCCGACCTGCGCCACCACGGCGACGCCGAGGTCCGCGCCGACGGGCTCGGCCTGGTCGACCTCGCCGTCAACGTCCGCACCGGCACGCCCCCGGCCTGGCTGCGCGACCACCTCGCCGCCACCCTCGGCGACCTCGCCGCCTACCCCGACCAGAGCGCCGCCCGCGCCGCGGTGGCCGCCCGGCACGGCCGCCCGGTCGAGGAGGTGCTGCTCACCTCGGGGGCGGCGGAGGCCTTCGTCCTGCTGGCCCGGGTTGTGACGGCTCGTCACATCACCGTCGTTCACCCACAGTTCACCGAGCCGGAGGCCGCGCTGCGGGACGCCGGACACCGGGTGCACCGGGTGCTGCTCTCCCCCGGGGACGGGTTCCGCCTGGGCGCCGTCCCCGAGGAGGCGGACCTGGTCGTCCTCGGCAACCCGACCAACCCGACCTCCGTCCTGCACCCCGCCGAGGCGGTGGCCGCGCTCGCCCGCCCCGGGCGGACCCTGGTGGTGGACGAGGCGTTCATGGACACCGTGCCGGGCGAGCGCGAATCCCTCGCCCCGGTACGGGACCTGCCCGGCCGGGTCGTCGTGCTGCGCAGCCTCACCAAGACCTGGGGCCTGGCCGGGCTGCGGATCGGCTACGTGCTCGGCCCGGCGCCGCTGATCGCCGAACTCGGCGCCGCCCAGCCGCTCTGGCCGGTCTCCACCCCGGCGCTGGCCGCCGCCGAGGCCTGCAGCAGCCCGGCGGCGCTCGCCGAGGCGGACCGAGCCGCGGACGAACTGGCGCTCTGGCGCGAGCACTTGGTGAAGGGCCTGGCCACTTTCCCGTCCGTACGGCTGTACGGCGAACCGGCCGCCTCCTTCGTGCTGGTCCGGCTGCCGGACGCAGCAGCGGTCCGGCGGCGGCTGCGCGAGCACGGCTTCGCCGTCCGGCGCGGGGACACCTTTCCGGGGCTGGGCGAGGAGTGGCTGCGGATCGCCGTCCGGGACGAGGCGACCACCGACCGCTTCCTCAACGCCCTTGAGGCCGTGCTCGGTTCGAGTCTCCTCGGTCCAGCCTGAGCTCGTCGCCGGTCCGGATCCGCCCGGGCGCCAGCACCTGTGCGTACACCCCCGCGCAGGGCAGCGCCGGCATGCCCTCCAGCGGGACCACCCGGTTCTGCTCGGCCGGGAGGCGCAGGGCCTCGGTGCGACGGGGCAGCGGCCCGTGCCGGAGGGTGGGGACGGCGCAGCGCGGGGTGGCCGCCAGGACGCGCAGGCGCAGTGTCGGGCCGATCGCCAACTCCCGCCCTACCCAGGCGTTCTCGACGTACCCCGCACCCCCGGTGCGGATCACCAGGTTCGGCCGGTAGCGCTCGGCCGCGGAGCCGGTGGCGCGCAGCGTCGCGGTGGTGATCAGGTGCAGTGGAGCGAAGTCGAAGAAGCCGCCGTCGGGCGCAGCACGGCCCAACTCGCTGACGGTGAAGCCGACTTCGGCGGCGATACCGTGTGCCAGCACCTCCTCGGGCACGGCCCGCTCGACCGTCGCACCAGCCGCGCGCTCTGCGACCAGTGCGACCTTGCGGCCGAGCGCCTCGGACAGGTCCGCCACACCCGCGCCGCGCCCGTCCGGCCCGGTGATCGCCACGCCGCCGTCCGCCGCGACCATCGCCGCGAACCCCAGCAGGCCGGCCCAGAGCCGGGGGTGCTTCGCGCTGGCCACCCGGCCGGTCTCCAGGTCGAGCAGCGCCCGCTCGCGGTCCCCGGCCAGGCCCCGCCCGGTCACCTCGGCCGCGTCCAGCTCCTCCCCCAGCAGCGACTTCACCGGGTAGCGGCGCAGCCGCTCGACCGTGCCGAGGACCGCCCCCTCGTCCTTCCCGGTCATGCGGCGGCCGCCCACTCCCGCAGGGTCGCGAAGTCCTCCGCCAGCAGGCCCTTGCCGGGATGGATGTGCAGGGTGAGCGCAGGGCCGGGGTGGTTCGAGGCGATCCACGCGGTGTCCTGCGGCCCGAGCTCGTCGTCCACCCAGACGAAGGGGCGCCCGGCCGCCCAGGCGACCACGTCCCGGGTCTTCCAGTGCAGTCCGTCCGGGTCCTCGGCGAACATCTCCGTCCAGGCGATGTACGGGAGTTCGGGCAGCCCGAGGTGCGGGCCGATGTGGGTGTTCGCCTCGCCCATCCAGCCGGTGGCCCAGACCAGTTCGTAGGGCAGCGCCAGCAGCTCGGGCCCGTGCGCCGGGTTCAGCCACACCCGCAGCGGCTTCACCCGGCCGGCGGGGCGCTTCGCGTGCTTCGCGCGCGTCGCCAGCCTGGTTTCCGCCGCCGCCATCCGCTCCTGCTTGCGCACCCACCAGCCGGGCCGCAGCCGGTAGGTCCGGTAGCCGTCCGGCCGCCGTTTCGGGGCGGCGAAGGGGTTGAGTGGTCCGTCCACGTCGAGGAGGAGCAGGGGCTGCTGGGTCATGTCAGGGATTCTCGGTTCGGTGACGCTGATTGACCAGCGATTTGCCGGTCACGATCGGGTCCTGACCGGCCCTGCAGGCCCCTGCCCGGCCGGAACCTCCCGCCCGGCCCGGCGAGGCCCCCGGGTCAGCCCTTCGGCACGCCGTAGGTGTACCAGCTGCTCCAGGCACCGTTGCTGTACCGGTCGATGAACCACCCGCGGTCGTCGCCGCCCCGCGCGCGGAGGGTGAGGGAGTTGTCCGAGCCCGCCTTGACCACGATGACCTGGCTGGTCAGGTAGCCGCCCATGGAGGTCCAGGCGCTCAGCCCGTTGGAGTTGCCGATCGTCCAGCGCGTCCACATGGCGTGGTCGCGGCCGACCACGAAGACCTGCCGGGTGCCGTCGTTGAGGTTGACGACGGTCTGGCCGCTGGTGCCGTAGTCGCCCCCGCACAGGAAGTCGCCGCCGAACATCGTGCTGCCGCAGTGCGCGGGGGTGATGACCCCGGCCGACGCGGGAGCCGCGGCCAGCCCGACCCCGGCGAGGACGGCGGCGGCCACGACGGCGGCCTTGATCTTGTTCATGGTCTGCTCCTGACTGGTCGGATCGGGCCCGCTCGGCGGGCCCTCACCGGAACCAACGGCAGCCCCGGCCACCGGAGTTCACCGCCCGTTCGACACCGTCCGCAGGACCCGGAAGGACCGCCGGACGCGGAAAGACCGCCGGACGCGGAAAGACCGCCGGGCCTCCCCTCACGAGGAGGGGAGGCCCGGCGGTGGGTGTTGCCGTGTGCCCGGGGGCGGCGGATCAGACCTGGCCGGCCTTCTCCAGGGCCTCGCAGCAGGTGTTGATCAGGAGGCGGGTGACCACGTACGGGTCGATGTTGGCGTTCGGGCGGCGGTCCTCGATGTAGCCCTTCTGCTCCACCTCGACCTGCCACGGGATGCGCACGGAGGCACCGCGGTTGGAGACGCCGTAGCTGTAGACGTTCCACGGGGCGGTCTCGTGCTTGCCGGTGAGGCGGGACTGGATGTCGTCACCGTACTGGTTGACGTGCTCCAGCACCTTCTCCTGGGAGGCGCCGAGCGACTCGCAGGCCGTGATGATGGCGTCGTAGCCCTCGCGCATCGCCTTGGTGGAGAAGTTGGTGTGGGCGCCCGCGCCGTTCCAGTCGCCCCGGGCCGGCTTGGCGTCCAGGGTGGCGTCGATGCCGAACTCCTCGGCGGTGCGGTAGAGCAGGTAGCGGGCGATCCACAGGTCGTCCGAGACGGTCAGCGAGTCGACCGGGCCGATCTGGAACTCCCACTGGCCGGGCATGACCTCGGCGTTGATGCCGCAGATCGCCAGGCCGGCGTCGAGGCAGCGGTCCAGGTGCAGCTCGACGATCTCGCGGCCGAAGACCTCCTCGGCGCCGACGCCGCAGTAGTAGCCGCCCTGCGGGGCCGGGTAGCCGCCCTCCGGGAAGCCGAGCGGGCGGGAGCCCTTGAAGAAGGTGTACTCCTGCTCGATGCCGAAGATCGACTCCTGGGCGGCGTACTTCTCGTGGACCTCACGCAGCAGGGCGCGGGTGTTGGACTCGTGCGGGGTGCCGTCCGTCTCCAGGACCTCGCAGAGGACGAGGATGTGGTCGCCGCCGCGGATCGGGTCCGGAACGACCTTCACCGGCTCCAGCACGCGGTCCGAGGCGTGGCCCTCGGCCTGGTTGGTCGAGGAACCGTCGAAGCCCCAGGTCGGGATCTTGTCGGCGTTGGGCAGGACGCGAGTCTTGGAACGGAGCTTCGCGGTCGGCTTGGTGCCGTCGATCCAGATGTACTCGGCCTTGATTGCCACGGCTGGTCCCTCGCATTGCTGGGTGGTGGGTGCCCGCGTAGCGTCGCAAGCCGCCGTTTCCCGGTTGTTCCTCTCATGTAACGCGCATGTGAACCAACCGTCCGCATTGGCACGGTCACGGTGCGGGAGTGCCGGGCACGGCACTCCCGCCGCATGGAGTGCCCAGGCGGAATGTCTAGTTCCGGCGCGCGTGCGCGGCCCGGCGGCGCCGGGTGGCCCAGAGCGCGGCCGCCCCGCCCGCGAGCAGGGCGGCGGCTCCGGCGGCCAGCGGGCCGGTGGCGCTGCTGCCGCCGGTGGCGGCCAGCTTGTCCGGCTGCTCGGGCTTCTCCACCGCGGCCTGCGGGGCGGCGGTGCGCGAGGCGGCGGTGTCGGCCACCGGCCGGGCGGCGGGCGCGCTGGTCGGCGCGGTGCCGGGGGTGCCGGGAGTGCCGGTCGTGGGCGGGGTGGCGGTGGGCGCGGAGGGCTTCTCGCAGCTCACCGAGGCGACGGTGATCCTCCCGCTGACCTTGGCGACGTTCAGGTTCAGCGGGTTGACCTCCACCTGCACCTCCAGTGCCGAGGCGGCGGCGGTGGTCGTGGTGGTGGTCTTCTTGGAGAACTCCACCGACACGCTGCCGATCAGCGGCACGTCCACGTTGGTCGGCCCGTACAGGCCGACGGTGACCGGCTTGCCGAGGACGGTGAGCTTGGCGGGCGCGACCACGTCCGCGGTCGGCTGCCCGTCGACCGGGCAGGTCGCCTCGGCGCTCATCGCCTCCAGTCCGAGCAGCGCGGTGGCGGGCAGGCCGGGGGCGTGCACGTCGGCATTGACCAGCTTGACGGAGGCGGCGGTGCCCTTGGCGTCGGCGCGGGTCACGGACTTGCCGATGTCCGCCTTGACCAGGGTGACCGGGCCGGTCTGGTCGACTCCGGCCACCGTGGCGGTGAGGACCGAACCCTCCCGCTGCTCGGGCGTCTCCACCTTGTTGAGCGCGATGTTCACCGGGACGTCCACGGCGTTGTTCAACAGCTTGACGTCCAGGGCGAGTTCGGCGGTGACGGCGCGCGCCTTCCCCGGCGAAGGCGGGGTCGACGGGCCGGCCTGGACGGGCCCGGCGGTGAGCGCGGTGCTCGCCACCACGACGACAGCTGCAGAAACGATTCGGCGAGAAGACAAGGCGGTACCCCCACACAGATGAAACGATGAGCCGCCAGTCTTCTCGAACTATCCGTCACATGAGCAACACGGAAAGTCATTTCACCCGTTGGAGTGAGATTGACGTTCCGCGCTGACCGGACTCTGCTACAACCGGACTCTGCTACAGCAGCCCTACGGCAGCCGCCAGTCCACCGGCTGCGCCCCCTGCCGCACCAGCAGCTCGTTCGCCCGGCTGAACGGCCGCGAGCCGAAGAAGCCCCCGCTCGCCGAGTACGGGCTCGGGTGCGCCGACTCGATCGCCGGGACCTCCCCGAGCAGCGGCCTCAGGTTCCGGGCGTCACGCCCCCAGAGGATCGCCACCAGCGGCCCGCCGCGCGCCACCAGCGCCCGGATCGCCTGCTCGGTGACCTCCTCCCAGCCCTTGCCCCGGTGCGCGGCCGGCTTGCGCGGCGCGGTGGTCAGGGCGCGGTTGAGCAGCAGCACGCCCTGCTGCGTCCACGGCGTGAGGTCCCCGTTGGACGGCTGCGGCAGGCCGAGGTCCTGGCCGTACTCCTGGAAGATGTTGATCAGGCTGGCCGGGATCGGCCGCACCTCCGGACCCACCGAGAAGCTGAGCCCGACGGCGTGGCCGGGCGTCGGGTACGGGTCCTGCCCGACGATCAGCACCCGCACGTCCGCGAAGGGCTGCTGGAAGGCCCGCAGCACGTTCGGGCCCGAGGGCAGGTACGTACGGCCGGCGGCCAGTTCGGTGCGCAGGAAGTCGCCCATCGCGGCGACCCGTCCGGCGACGGGTTCCAGGGCGGCGGCCCAGCCGGGCTCGACGATCTCGTTCAGTGGACGCGGTGCCATGCTCGCCACCCTATCGGCCTACACGGACAGGGCGTTCAGCGGATGATCATGAGACCGGGCGCCCCCGCAGCACCACCAGGCGCGGGTCCGCGAGCACCCGGACGTCCGCCCGCGGGTCCTCCTCGTACACCACGAAGTCCGCCGGCGCACCCTCCTCCAGCCCCGGCCGACCCAGCCACTCCCGCGCCCCCCAGCTCGCCGCCGACAGCGCCTCGGCCGGGCTCAGCCCCGCCTTCACCAGCTCCGCCACCTCGTCCGCGACCAGTCCGTGGGCGAGCGAGCCGCCCGCGTCCGTGCCCACGAACACCGGGATGCCCGCGTCGTGCGCGGCGCCCACGGTGTCGTACCGGCGCTCGTGCAGCCGCCGCATGTGCGCCGCCCAGGCCGGGAACCTGGCCTCGCCGCCGGCCGCCAGGCCCGGGAAGGTGGCGATGTTGACCAGGGTCGGGACGATGGCGACGCCGCGCTCGGCGAACACCGGGATCAGCTCCTCGGTCAGCCCGGTGGCGTGCTCGACGCAGTCGATTCCGGCCGCCAGCAGGTCCGGCAGCGACTCGGCTGCGAAGCAGTGCGCGGTCACCCGCGCGCCCTCCTCGTGCGCCGCCGCGATCGCCTCGGCCAGCGCGTCGCCGGGCCAGCAGGCGGCGAGGTCGCCGCGCTCGCGGTCGATCCAGTCGCCGACCAGCTTCACCCAGCCGTCCCCGCGCCGGGCCTCGGCCCGGACGTACGCGGCCAGGTCGCCGGGCTCGATCTCGTGTGCGTAGTTGCGGATGTAGCGGCGGGTGCGGGCGATGTGCCGGCCGGCGCGGATGATCCGGGGCAGGTCCTCACGCTCGTCGATCCACCGGGTGTCGGCGGCCGAGCCGGCGTCGCGGATCAGCAGGGTGCCGGCGTCGCGGTCGGTGAGCGCCTGCTTCTCGCTGGTCTCCGCGTCCACCGCGCCGTGCGCGTCCAGGCCGACGTGGCAGTGCGCGTCCACCAGGCCGGGCAGCACCCAGCCGGTCACGGTCCGGACGTCCCCGGCGGTCGTCGGGCGGGTGAAGCTCACCCGGCCGTCCACCACCCAGAGTTCGTCCCGGACGTCCTGCGGACCGACCAGCACCCGACCCCGCACGTGCAGCACCGCGCCATCGCTCATGGCCGCACTCTACCGACGGGCGGGTTCCGTGTAAGCAGTGCGGATGCGGCAGACTCGTTCCGGCACCGACCATCCCCCGTCCCCGTAGCGAGAGGCCCTACCCGACGTGAACGAGCGAAGCGAGCGAGTCATCAAGAGGAGCCCCTTCCTCGACCTCCCCGCGCTCAGCGCCGCCGAGTTCGCGGCGATCGAGGACGGGGTGGCCGCGCTGCTGCACACCGAGGCCGACGTGATCGTCACCCAGGGCGAGGCGCTGCTCCCGCTGGAGGCGGCGATCCGCGGCGCCGCGCACCCGGGCTCGACCGCGCTCAACATCGTCACCGGCCCGTACGGCCAGACCTTCGGCAACTGGCTGCGCTCCTGCGGGGCGACGGTCGTCGACCTGGCCGTGCCCTTCGACAGCGCGGTCGGCGCGCAGCAGGTGGCCGAGGCCCTGGAGGCGAACCCGGCGATCGACTTCGTCTCCCTCGTCCACGCCGAGGCCGCCACCGGCAACACCAACCCGGTCGCCGAGATCGGCGCGGTGGTCCGCGAGCACGGCGCCCTGCTGATGCTCGACGCGGTCGCCTCCGTCGCCGCCGAGCCGCTGCTCACCGACGAGTGGGGCATCGACCTGTGCGTCATCGGCGGTCAGAAGGCGATGGGCGGGCCCGCCGGGGTCTCCGCGGTCTCGGTGTCGGACCGCGCCTGGGAGCGGATCGCCGCCAACCCGGCCGCCCCGCGCCGCTCCTACCTGTCGCTGCTCGACTGGAAGGAGCGCTGGACCGACGCCGGACGCGCCGTACTCCCGCACGCCCCGGCCCAGTTGGAGATGCTCGCGCTCGGCGCCTGCCTGGACCGGATCGCCGCCGACGGCCTGCCCGCCGTGATCGCCCGCCACCGCGCCGCCGCGGCCGCCACCCGGGCCGGCGCCCGCGCCCTCGGCACCCTGGCCCCGTTCGTCACCGAGGACGCCCACGCGGCCCCGGTCGCCACCACCCTGCGCACCCCGGACGGCCTGCACGCGGCGGAACTCGCCGCCCGTCTCGACCCGGCGCTGCCCGTCCAGCCGGGCGGCGGCGCGCTGGCCGCGCGGATGCTGCGGGTCAACCACTACGGCCCGGCGGCCGCGCTGGAGACCGTCAGCGCCTGCCTGACCGCCCTGGCGACGGCCACGAACGCCGACGCCGAGCCGGCCCTGCAGGCCGCCGAGGCGGCCTGGGCGGCGACCGTCAACGGCTAGAAGCGCCGAGCGGCCCCCGAGTCACCTCGGGGGCCGCTCCGTCCAGGGTGCTCAGTGCCCCTCGACCTCCACCACCTCGACACCACGGATGTTCCGCTCGATCTCCTCCGCGGGCAGGGCGACCGCCAGGGCCCAGTAGTAGATCACCAGCGAGAACACCACCACGACGAGGATGTCCCACCAGAGCGGCAGGTTCCCCTGCGAGCCGACGCCGAAGGTGCCCTGCCAGGAGATGATCCCCATCCCGACCAGGTAGACCGGCAGCCACTGCCCCGCTTTGAAGTCCATCCGCGGGGCGTTCGGCACCCCCTTCGACGTGGCGTACGCGGAGTACCCGCCGAGCAGCACGTACCCGATCACGATGGCCAGGCCCAGCCGCCACAGGGTGTCCCAGCCGGACCAGTAGATGACCAGGCTCGCCACCGCGAAGGCCAGCGGCGAGATGACCGTGCCACCGGGCAGGTGGTACGACCGCTCCAGCCCGGGCAGCCGCTTGCGCAGCACGCCGAAGGCCAGCGGCGCGCCCGCGTACATCAGGACGACCGCCGAGGTGATGAAGCCGACCAGCCGCTGCCAGCTCGGGAAGGGCAGGAAGCAGATCACGCCGGCGACCCAGGCGATGATCAGGCCCAGCCATGGCACCGAGTTGCGGTCGGTGTACTGCAGGGCCTGCGGCGCGTAGCCGTTGCGGCTCAGGCCGTACGTGACCCGGGAGCTGGAGGTGATGTAGACCAGCCCGGTGCCGGCCGGCGAGATCACGGCGTCGATGAAGAGGATCGTCGCCAGCCAGCCGAGCCCGATCAGCGTCGCGAGGCCCGCGAACGGGCCGCTGATGCCGGGGTAGTCCAGCGTGTCCCAGCCGCCCGCGAAGGTCGACGGCGGCAGGGCGCCGATGAACACCACCTGGAGCATCACGTAGACGATCGTGCCGATCACCACCGACCCGAGGACGGCTCGGGGGATGTCCCGACGGGGGTTGCGGCTCTCCCCCGCCCACTGGATGGCCTGTTCGAAGCCGAGCAGCGCGAAGATCACGCCGCTGGTGCTGATCGCGGCGAGCACGCCCTTGGCGCCGTCCGGTGCGAAGCCGTGGACGGTGAAGTTGGAGCCGTGGAACTCGGTGAGCCCGAGCGCGAAGATCGTCAGGATCGGGACGGCGACCTTCCACACGGTGGCCACGCTGTTGGTGTGGGCGAGCAGTCGGACGCCGAGGAAGTTGATCGCGACGAACAAACCCATCAGCGCGGCCGCGACCACGAAGCCCGTCCCGGTCAGCGTCAGGTCCTCGTTCAGGAAGCCGTCCGCCCAGGACCAGTGCCGGGCGTAGTTGATCATCGCCTGAACCTCGATCGGCGCGATCGTCGCCGCCTGGAGCCAGGTGAACCAGCCGAACGACATTCCCGCGAACCCGCCGAAGGCGTAGTGCGGATACCGCGCCGTGCCGCCCGCCACCGGGAACAGCCCACCCAGCTCGGCGTGGATCAGCGCCAGCAGGATGATCGCCACCGCGCCGATGGCCCAGGACACCAGCGCCGCGGGTCCTGCCGCCACCGCCGCCTTCTGCGCGCCGAACAGCCAGCCGGACCCGATGATCGCGCCGACCGAGGCCCAGAGCAGTCCGATGACGCCGACCTCGCGCTTGAGCTCGGTATGTCCTGCGGCGGGTGGGGTCGTGGTGTTGGGATGGGCCATGGCACAGCGCCTCTCAGGTGGGGGAAATCCTCCCGACAGTGCCGCAGCACCCCGGACTCCCCGCGCCGCAACGCGCTGAACCCCAGCCCCCTCACCCGAATGGCCGTTGACGGGTGCACCGCCGGAGGCGAGCGGGCGAATATTCAGTCCATCTCCCGCGCGTGCCGCGAAAGCGCCGACGTGGCCAGCGAGTTGTGCACGCTGAACGCCACCGTGCCGGGCAGGTAGCGGTCCTGGGACCACTCCACCGGTGTGCCCGTCGGGTCGGTCGTCCGGCGCCGCTCGCGCAGCAGCGGGCTGCCCCGGCGGCAGCCGAGCAGTCGGGCGTCCTCCGCGTTGGCCGCCACCACGTCGATCGTGTGGTCGGCGTCGGTGAACAGGATGCCGTGCTCGCGCAGCACCTCGGTGTGCGAGACCACGTCCGGCGGCAGTTCGGCGACGATCTCGCCGACCCGCGGCGGGTAGACGGTGCGCTCGACCATCACCGGCGTACCGGACAGGGTGCGCAGCCGGACCGTCACGTACACGTCGGCGCCCGGCTCCAGGCGCAGCTGCTCGCGCTCGGCGGCGTCGGCCGGGCGGCGGACCAGCGAGTCCAGGATGCCGCCGGGCTCCTCGCCCATCGAGTACGCCCAGTGCGTGAAGCTGAGCAGTTCGGAGAAGCTCTGCACCCGGGCGCCGCCGAGCACCACCCGGCGGGTGCCGCGGCGGGAGGTGACCAGCCCGTCGGAGCGCAGCACCGCGAGCGCCTGGCGGACGGTGCCGCGGGAGACGCCGTACTGCTCGGCCAGCGCGCCCTCGGCAGGCAGCCGGCCGGCCTCGCCGAAGGCGCCGGTGGTGATGGCCTCGCGCAGGTCGGCGGCCACCTTCCGGTACAGCGCGCCGGCGGCCCGCTCCTCGGCCGCGACAGGGCGCCCCTCGGTGGCGGGGCGTTCCGCGGCCTCGGGGCGCTGGGGCTCTGTTGCCACGTCAGTCAATGTCCCTCCTGGGGCGGTGTCCTGCGCAGCGGTGCCGGCGCGGACGGTCCGACCCTATCCCGCTGCGTCTTCGAAGCATCGCACCGAACGGATCACGCTCCGATGGCCGGATTCCACCGTTCCCGCAGCCGACCCCGGTTCTGGGCCGTCCGTTCACCTTCCCGTCACCGAGCTCCGGCGTACTTAGGCCCGTCAGCGAAGTTGGCTAGTCAACTCGGACGGCTCCGAACGGTCCGACGGACGGTTCCCCCCGACCCGACGGACGGTTCCGAAACAACCCGACGGACGGTTCCGGACAGCCCCCGAAGCCCGGACCACTCCGGACCGCCACTCGCCAGATCCCCCGATCGAGACGCCCACTCGCAGTTCCCCCTTCTCAGGAGACTGACCCGTGTCCGTGCACCGCGCCCGCTCCGCCGCCTTCGCGGCCGTCCTGACCGCTGCCGCGCTCTCCCTCACCGCCTGCGGCTCCGCGGGCTCCTCCGCGAAGTCCGGCGACGCCGCGGGCGGCAAGAACGCCAAGACCGCCACCTCGGTCGCCGACTTCGGCGGCATGGACGGCCTGGTCGCCGCAGCCAAGAAGGAGGGCAAGCTGCACGCCATCACGCTGCCGCGCGACTGGGCGAACTACGGCAAGCTGATGGACGACTTCAAGGCCAAGTACGGCATCGAGATCGAGGACGAGAACCCGGACGGTTCCAGCCAGGACGAGATCAACGCGGTCACCTCCCGCAAGGGCCAGGACCGCGCCCCCGACGTCGTCGACCTCGGCTCGGCCTTCGCGATCAGCGCCGCCAAGCAGGGCCTGCTGGCCCCGTACAAGGTGGCCGACTTCGACAAGATCCCGGACACCATGAAGGACCCGGCGGGCCTGCGCTACAACGACTACGGCGGCTACATGTCGATCGGCTGCGACGCCAAGAAGGTGTCCGTCTGCCCGAAGACCTTCGCCGACCTGCTGAAGCCCGACTACAAGGGCATGGTCGCGCTCAACGGCAACCCGACCAAGGCCGGTGCCGCCTTCGGCGCCGTCTACGCGGCGGCGCTCGCCAACGGCGGCTCGCTGGACAACATCCAGCCCGGCATCGACTTCTTCGGCAAGGTCAAGCAGGCCGGCAACTTCAACCCGGTCGAGGTCACCCCGGCGACCATCGAGAAGGGCGAGACCCCGATCAGCATCGACTGGTCGTACCTGAACGCCGGCTACAGCGACAAGTTCAAGGACAAGGGCATCGACTGGCAGGTGGCCATCCCCTCGGACGGCTCCTACGCCCAGTACTACAACCAGGCGATCAACAAGGACGCCCCGCACCCGGCCGCCGCGCGCCTGTGGGAGGAGTACCTCTACAGCGCCCAGGGCCAGAACGGCTTCCTCGGCGGCTACGCCACCCCCGCCCTGTTCGACGCCATGAAGGCCGCCGGCACCCTCGACGCGGCCGCCGCCGCCAAGCTCCCGGCCGTCGAGAAGCCCTTCACCACCTTCCCGACCCAGGACCAGACGGACGCGGCCAAGAAGACCGTGACCGAGAACTGGGCCAAGGCGATCGCGGGCTGACCTGAGATGACCACGGCTCCCACCCCGGTGCCGGCCACCGCCTCCGCCGCCCAGCGCGGCGGGGGCGCCCCCGGCCCCGCAACCCCCAGCACCACGGCCGCGACCACCGCGCCCACCAAGGCCACGAAGGCCACCACCGCCGAAGCCGCCAAGGCCCCCCGCCCCGGCCGGCGCCGGTCCGGCGGCAGCCGCGCCTGGCTCGCCGCCCTCCCCCTGCTGCTGTTCTTCGTGATCGGCTTCGGCCTGCCCGCCGTCGCGATCGCCATCGGCGCGTTCACCACCTCCTCGGACGCCCCCGACGGCGGCGGCACCTTCACCACCGACAACCTCACCGGCTCCCTCCAGGGCGCCTACTGGACGGCCCTGTGGGGCAGCGTGAAGCTCTCGCTGCTGACCGCACTGATCGCCACCGTCGTCGGCCTGCCGCTGGCCCAGGCCGTGGCAACCTCCCGGTTCCGGATGTTCCGCGAGGCCGTGATGTCCGCCTCCGGCGTGCTCGCCAACTTCGGCGGCGTGCCGCTGGCCTTCATGTTCGTCGCCACCCTCGGCAACTCCGGCGAGGTCACCAAGAAGCTCGGGCTGACCGCGCACGGCTGGAGCCTCTACACCTTCTCCGGCCTGTCCGTGGTCTACCTCTACTTCCTGGTCCCGCTGATGGTCATCACCGTCACCCCGGCCCTGGAGGGCCTGCGCGTCCAGTGGCGCGAGGCCGCCTACAACAACGGCGCCACCGCCCTGCAGTACTGGCGGCACGTGGCCCTGCCCGTCCTGCTGCCCTCGCTGCTCGGCGGCTTCGTCCTGCTGTTCGGCGCCTCCTTCGCCGCGTACGCCACCGCCGAGGCCATGGTGGGCAGTTCGGTGCCGCTGATCTCGATGCAGATCGGCGACGCCCTGTCCGGCAACGTCCTGGTCGGCCAGGGCAACCTCGCCCTCGCCCTCGGCCTCGACATGATCGTGGTCGCCTGCCTGGTGATGGCCGTGTACCTGCCCCTTCAGCGCCGGAGTGCCAAGTGGCTCGCCTGATCGAACGCATCCGTTTCGGCCGCGGCCTGGTGCTGCTGCTCTGCGGCATCTACTTCGCCGTGCCGATGGCCGCCTCGCTGTGGTTCAGCATCGACGACAACAAGGGCGGCACCACCTTCCGCGCCTACACCGAGCTGCTGAACGCCCCCGGCTTCACCGACAGCCTGGTGCTCAGCCTCGAACTGGCCGGCGTCACCGTCGCGGTGCTGCTGCTCCTGCTCGTCCCGGCGATGCTCGCCTCCCGGCTCGGCGCGCCCAGGCTGCGCCCGGTGATCGAGGTGCTGTGCTCCATGCCGCTGGTCGTCCCGGTGGTCGCGCTCACCACCGGCATCATCGGCGTGCTGCGCTGGGGCCCGGACTACCTGCAGGACACCCCGCTGTTCCAGACCATCGTGGCGATCCAGAACCCGGACTTCCCGATCGTCCTGGTCATCGCGTACGTGCTGATGGCGCTGCCCTTCGCCTACCGGGCGATCGACGCCGGACTGCGCGGCGTGGACGTCGTCACCCTGGTCGAGGCCGCCCGCAACTGCGGCGCCGGCTGGCTGCGCGCGGTGTTCACCGTCGTCCTGCCCAACCTGCGCAGCGCGCTGCTGAACGCGGCCGTGCTCACCGTCGCCCTGGTGCTCGGCGAGTTCACCACCGCCTCCATCCTCGGCTTCGCCCCCTTCTCGGTGTGGATCAACTCCAACGGCAAGAGCGACGGCCAGATGTCCGTCGCGGTCTCCATGCTCAGCCTGCTGATCGTCTGGCTGGTCCTGCTGTTGATGTCCGCCGCCGGCCGCGGCCGCAAGACCGCCCGGTCCTGAACCACCCCACGCTCTCCAGGAGTCACCCGCCATGACCACGGCCACCCTCCCCGACCGGACCGCCACCGGCAGCGCCACCGTCGAGTTCCGCGCGCTGCGCCGCTCCTTCGGCGCCACCACCGCCCTGGACGGCCTGGACCTCACCGTCCGGCCGGGCGAACTGCTCGCCCTGCTCGGCCCGTCCGGCTGCGGCAAGACCACCGCGCTGCGCATCCTGGCCGGCTTCGAACAGCACGACTCCGGCGAGGTCCTGGTCGACGGCCGGGACATCACCGCGATCCCCGCGCACAAGCGCGACGCCGGCATGGTGTTCCAGTCGTACAGCCTCTTCCCGCACCTGACCGCGCTGGACAACGTCGCCTTCGGGCTGCGGATGCGCGGCGCCGGCAAGGCCGAGCGCCGCAAGCGCGCCCACGAGCTGCTGGAGCTGGTCGGCCTGCCGCACCGCGCCGAGCACTACCCGCACCAGATGTCCGGCGGCCAGCAGCAGCGCATCGCGCTCGCCCGCGCGCTCGCCCTGCAGCCGCGCGTGCTGCTGCTGGACGAGCCGCTGTCCGCGCTCGACGCCAAGGTCCGCCTCCAGCTGCGCGAGGAGATCCGGCGCCTGCAGCAGGAGTTGGGCATCACCACCCTGTTCGTCACCCACGACCAGGAGGAGGCGCTGTCCATGGCCGACCGCGTCGCCGTGCTGCGCGCGGGCCGGCTGGAGCAGTGCGCCACCCCGTCCGAGCTGTACGGCCGGCCGGCCACCGCCTTCGTCGCCGAGTTCGTCGGCACCATGAGCCGCATCCCGTGCGCCCGCACCTCGGACGGCGTCGAGGTGCTCGGCCGCCGCCACGCGGTGGACGGCGAGATCCCGGCCGACGGCGAGCTGCAGGTGCTGGTCCGCCCGGAGAACGTCACCCTGACCCCCGCCGCGGACGGCCCGGCGCTGGTCGTCTCCGCGTCCTTCCTGGGCGCCGTCACCCGGATCACCGTCCGCCTCGCCGACGGCACCGAGGTCAAGGCCGACCTGCCCACCGAGGCCACCGCCGCCCTGCCGGTCGGCTCGCACGCCGAGCTCACCCTGCCGCAGCGCCCCGTGCTGGTGGACCGCCGTCCCGCCTGACCCGCGTAGCCCGCCTGACCCGTGTAGCCAGCCCGACCCGCCTGGCCCGCCTGACCCTCGCAGAACGCGCTCTGCGAGAATCACCCGAGCTGAACCACCCCGAAGGTACCGCCATGCCTGAATCCCCCCTGCCCGCCTCCCCCGGGCTCCCCGCCGCCGTCCTGTTCGACATGGACGGCACCCTGGTCGACACCGAGCAGCTGTGGTGGCAGACCGCCGCCGAGGTCGCCGAGGAGCTGCACCACCCGCTCACCGACCGGGACGCCCCCGAAGTCCTCGGCCAGGCCGTCGAGCACACCGCCGCCCACCTGCACCGGGTCAGCGGCACCACCCTCAGCGAGGCCGAACTCGCCGCCCGGCTGGGCGACTCCTTCGCCGGCAAGGTCGCCGCCGAGACGGTTCCGCGCCCCGGCGCGCTCGCCCTGCTGGCGTCCCTGCGCGACGCCCGGGTGCCCACCGCGCTGGTCTCCGCCTCCCCGCGCCGGGTGGTCGACCTCGTGCTGTCCGCCATCGGCCGGGACTGGTTCGCCGTCACCCTCGCCGCCGAGGACACCGCCCGCACCAAGCCCGCGCCCGACCCGTACCTCGCAGCCGCCGAACGGCTCGGCCTCGACCCGGCCAGCTGCGTCGCCGTCGAGGACACCCCCACCGGGGTCGCCTCCGCCAGCGCGGCCGGCTGCGCCGTGCTCGCCGTGCCGTCCACCGCCACCCCGATGCCGGACGGCGACCGGATCACCCTGCTCGCCAGCCTGGAGCAGGCCGACCTCGCGCTGCTCGGGAAGATCACCGCCGCGCCGCCGGTTCGACCCTGACATGCCCTACGTCCTGCTCGCCCTCGCCATCCTGAGCGAGGTCTGCGCCACCAGCTGCCTCAAGCTCACCGAGGGGTTCACCCGCCTCTGGCCGAGCCTGGGGGTCGGCGTCGGCTACGCGCTCTCCTTCCTGCTGCTGGGCCGCGCCCTCAAGCACATCCCGGTCTCGGTCGCGTACGCGGTCTGGTCGGGCGCCGGGACGGCGGCGGTCGCCGGGATCGGCGTGGTCGCCTTCGGCGAATCGCTCGGGCGGCTGCAGTGGCTGGGGATCGCGCTGGTGATCGCCGGGGTGGTCGTGATCAACCTCAAGAGCAGCCACTGAGGCGAATCCGACGCATCTGAAGCATCTGACGCATCTGGCACATCTGACGCATCGTCAGTTCGTGAAACAGCTGGTCAACTCGCGCATGGGAGCGGGAAGTCGGAGGGGCCGACTTCCCGCTCCCGGCCGTTCGCTACGGTGTCCCCCATGACGGACCCCAGGCCCCACCACTACCGCTTCGTCCACCGCGAGCTCGCCCGCCAGGTGCTCGAATTCGGCCCGCGAGTGGCCACCCCGGCCCCGGACGGCGGCAGCCTGCTGCCCGTCATCACCCGGATCTGGGACGGCCTCGCCCAGACCCTCCCGCCCGAGGACCGCCTGCCCGGCCACGGCCTCGACTGCCGCCACCTGTCGGTCGACGGCCACCACCTGCTGCTGGTCACCCTGCCCACCCCGGTCGGCGCCACCGAGGCCCACTTCGTCGCCGCCGTCCACCCCAAGGGCGGCAAGACCGTCCGCTACCTGACCCTGGAGCACGCCTTCCACCCCCTCGACGGCAGCCCCGGCACCGTCCTCGGCGAGTGGACCCCCCAGGGCCACCTCAACCACGGGCCCGGGCCCTCCCCCGTCGCCGAACTGTTCGTCACCGCCGTCGCCCGGCTCGTCACCCCGGCGAAGCGCGGCTTCTGGCGCCACTGAAGCAACCCGCTGCCCCCTCCTGCTCGCCGTGGGGCCGCCGACGTCAAGGGCGCGTCGACGGCCCGTAAAAGTCCCGTAACGACGGGGGTTTGATCCTCCCGGCCCGATCACCCGCGCACCCACGAGGGTTATGCTCACCCGGTCCGACAATCGACGCATCGGGGGGCAAAAGTGGCCGACTTCACGGTCAGTACGGAATTCCTCGCCAAGTTGGCCCAGGACCTCAAAGGCTGCGGCGACGAACTCGACCAGGGGCTCAAGGCCTTCGAGGCAGCCAGTCACAGCGGCACCGGCTACGACTTCCTGGACGAGGCCTGCGGGCACTTCAAGGAGAAGTGGGCGTTCGGCCTGAAGAAGGTCCGCGAGTGCGTCAAGATCCTCGACGACGGCCTGGACAAGGTACAGCAGAGCTACGACGGCACCGAGCAGAGCATCACCAAGGCCCTCACCCCGACGGCGGCCCAGGCATGAGCGACCCCACGCCCGCAGCCGCGCCCGACTGGTCCGGCCTCGGCTTCAACCCGACCCCCGGCGACTCCGCCGCCGTCACCGCCCTCAGCGGAAGCCTGCGCCGGGTCGGCACGCACCTGAGCGGCGTCCACACCACGCTCTCCCAGATCAGCGCCAACCAGGGCCAGTGGACCGGCGATGCCGCCAAGGCCTTCGCCGGCCAGTTCGGCAAGCTCCCCGGCTACCTCCAGGACGCCGCCGACTCCATCACCGCCGCCTACCAGGCCCTCGACATCTGGTACAAGGCGCTGACCGAACACCAGCCCAAGGCCGCCGAGTTGGCGCGCGCCGCGGTCGCCGCCAAGCAGAAGAAGGCCGAGGCCGAACAGGCCCACGCCACCGCGGCCGCCGCCCCCGACCTCAAACTGGCCGGCCAGAACTTCCCCGACGACGCCTCCCTCGCCGCCGCCGAACAGCGCTACAACAAGGCGAAGAGCCACCTCGACGCCGCCGCCACCCTGGTCGGCAACGCGACCGCCGAACTCACCGGCCTCCAGAGCCAGGCCCACGAACTCGCCGAGGGCCACAAGGCGGACGCCCACAAGACGGCCGACGCCATCCGCAAGGCCGCCGACAGCAAGGCCCCGCCCGAGCCGGGGTGGCTCAGCAAGGTCGGCAACTGGCTGAAGAACCACGGCGCCGACCTGCTGACGGTGGCGGCCGGCGTCTGCGGCGTCGCGGCGATCTTCTTCCCCGCCTTCGCCCTGCCCGCCATCCTGTTCAGCGCCGCCGCCGCCGGCGCGCACACCGCCCAGTACGCGGCCAAGGGCCAGCTGTGGCCGCCGCAGAAGAACATCGGCAACTGGCTGACCCTGGGCGGCGACGTCCTCGGCGCGATCCCCGGGGTGGGAGTCGCCGCCAAGGGCGTGAGCGCCGCCCGGGAGGCGAGCGCCGCCGGTGCGGGCGTGCGCGGGGTGGTCACCGCCGGCTCGACCGAGGTCCGGGCCGCGTCCCGGGCGGTCGACCCGGCGAACCCGCTCTTCGTCGCGGCGGTCGAGAAGCCCGCCATCAAGCTCGGGCTCTCCAAGGCCACCGCGATGAACGTCTCCGACGGCGTCCAGGCCGTCACCACCGCCGGCCTCAACGCCCCGACCGCGTACGCCCTCACCCAGGACAACCCGAGCAACGGCCTGACCAGCGCGGTCAACTACACCACCGGCGGCAACAACCTCCTCGGCTCGGGCGGCCTCGCCACCGGCGGTGGCAAGGCCAACGCGATCGTCGGCACCGTGTCCACCGTCGGCAACCTGATCGGCGTGACCGGATGGGCGGCCGGCTATGGCCGTTGAGACCCCCGGGGCCGTCCTGCCCCCGCTCTGGCTCACCCTCCCCGCGGGGTTCACCGCCGTCGACCTGGACGAGGACCTGGGCGACCGGATGGCCCGCGCGGCCGAACAGCTCCACGCGCTCTTCCCCGAGGCCCGCCCCGAGCAGAAGCTCAGCGCCGTGATCGCCGCCGAGACCGCCCTGCAGGCCCAACTGCGCGAGGGCGCCGTCCACGTGTCCAGCTGCCTGGTCCGCGCCGAGGACGGCGAGCCGATCCACGGCATGTTCGCCGTCTTCCTGCGCCCGCAGGACCAGGGCCCGCCCGGCAGCTACCCGGCCCGCGTCGCCGAGGAGCTGGCCGAGGCCTGGCCGGACGCCGACGTCGGCGTGGTCGACCTCCCGGTGGGCCGCGCCGCCCTCGCCGCCCGCGACCTGACCGTTCCGGTGCCCGGCGCGGTGTGGGGCGTGCCCGAGTCCACCGTCAGCACCGTGCGCCAGCTCGAACTGCTGCTCCCGCACCCGTGGAGCCCGCACGTGGTCGCCGCCGTCTTCACCACCGAGGACCTCGACTACTGGGACGAGTGGCTGCCGCTGCTCGCCACCGCCTTCCGCGGCTTCTCCTTCCACCCGCCCCGCGACGAAAGCCTCGACGCCCTCCCGCCCGAAGAGTGGGACCCGGTCCGGAAGGCCTTCGGATGACCTTCGCCCGGTCCGCCCCGGCCACGGGCACCACCCGCCCGTGGCTCGGCCGGGCCGCCGCCCTGATCACCGTCCTGACCTGCCTGTTCATCGGCATCGTGCTCGCCGGCGGCTACGTCGGCACGCTCCTCGTCGTCGGCCTGGTGGTCCTCTACCTCGTGCTGGCGGGCGTGGGGCTGGTCAAGCTCCGAGGGCCCGGGAGCGACCCCGGTTACAAGGACGTCGGCGGGGCGCTGGCCCTGGTCGCCCTGGCCGTCATCATGGCCACCGCCGCGGGCGGGGACGCCTGGCAGAACCTGGTGCTCTCCTCCGGCCGCGAGGTGAACGCCGTGGTGGTCTCCGCGAAGGCCGACAAGTCCTCCCGCGGCTCGACGACCTGGAGCTACGCCCTCGCGTCGGCGGACGGCGCGGGCGTTCCCGGCGGGCCGCTGGCGCAGGACTCCGAGCGGTTCAGGCCCGGCGACACCGTCACCGTCCGGATGGACCCGGCCGGGCGCGTCGCGCCCAAGCTCCCGGGCGAGGCCGGCTCCACGGCCTCCCTGTGGTCGGTGATCGGGCTCAACGCGGGCATCGCCGTCCTCCTCCTCTGGTTCGCCCGCTTCGGCAGCCGCCCCCGCCGGAAGGCACCTTCGGCGGCGGCGTAGCCTTCCCTCCGATCGCTTGTACGAACGGGGGCGCCATGGGCGGGATCCGAAGGCACCGGGGGACGGCCGCGCTGGTGGCGGCGGTGCCGGTGGGGAGCGTCGGGCTGGTGCTCGCGGGCACCTTCCTCGGGGGGTCGGCCGCCTTCGCCCTCGGGGTGGCACTGGTGGTCGGCTGGACGGTGGGCATGGTCCGGCTGGCCGGGCGGATGTTCGGGTGCTTCGTGGCGTTCTTCGCGGTCGCCGTGGGTGCGACCGCCACCGCGGCGGTGTCGCACGCCCGGGACGACGTGATCCTCGACCTCTCCGGTGTGGACACCACCGCCGTGGTCACGGCGGCGTGGGACCACCCCGAGGGCAAGCACCCGAGTTCGGAGTACGACGTGACGAGCGTGGACGGCGCGCCGCTGGGCGTGCTGGTCCAGGACCTGCACGCGCTGGCCGTCGGCGACCGGGTGACGGTCCGCTACGATCCCGGGCGCCGGGCGGCCGTCCACCGCCCGCAGGACCTGAGCCTGCCGACGGACCTCGCGATCGCCGCCGCCCTGAACGCGGCGCTGATGGGCGGGGTGGGCTACCTCGGCGTCCAGGCCACCCGCCGGCGCAGGGGTGCGCTCACCGAAGCGTCATCCTGAACTCGGAGCAGGAAGTCGGCCGGCCCGACTTCCTGCTCCGCCCGACGTCCTGCTCCCCCAGGGCCCGGACTGCGCCGGTCAGCCCCGGTCAGCCCCGGTCAGCCCCGGACGGGCCCCAGCAGCGCCGGCAGCTCCGCCACCGATCCGAGCACGTGGGTCGCGCCGTCGGCCCGCAGCCGGGCCGCGTCGTGGGCGCCGGTGAGGACGCCGGCGACCACCGCGGCGCCCGCCCGCACGCCGGTCAGCATGTCGTAGCCGGTGTCCCCGGCGACGGCGATCTGCCGCACCGACTCGGTGCCCGTGCGCAGCAGCGCGGTGAGCGCGAGGTCCGGGTACGGGCGGCCGCGCCCGGCCTCGGCGGGGCAGAGGGTGAGGTCGGCGACGGACTGCCAGCCGAGGGCCGTGAGGATGCGGTCCTGGGTGGCCCGGGAGAAGCCGGTGGTGAGGACCACCTTGCGGCCCTGGCCGCGCAGTTCGGCGATGGCCTCGGCCGCGCCGGGCAGGGCGGCGCAGTGGCCGGCGTCGACCAGGTCGTGGTAGGCGGCCTCGAAGGCGGTGTTGGCCCGCTGGGCCTTCTCCTCCTCGCCGAACAGGTGCCGGAAGACGGAGATCTTGGACTCGCCCATGGTGGCGCGCACGTGCGCCAGCATCGGCTCGAAGTCGGGGCTGCCGGCCTCGACGCCGAGGGTCGCCGCGGCGGCGGTGAAGGCCTGCTCGACCAGGCCGCCGTCGGCCACGGTGGTGCCGGCCATGTCGAGCACGACCAGCCGGATGTCGGCGGTCGTCCGGTTCGGATCGGTCACAGCAGTCACATCGGTCACAGCAGTCACAGGGGTCACATCGGTCACGTCGACGTTCCTTACAGGTTGGCGAGTTCGGCGGTGGTCTCGGCGATGGCCGGCGAGCAGGTCATGCCGCGGCCGCCCGGGCCGGTGACCAGCCAGACGCCGTCGCGCACCCGCTCGCGGTGGACGACCCGGGTGGTGTCGACGCACTGGGCGTACACCCCGGCCCAGCGGCGGCGGATCCGCGGCAGCGGGCGGCCGAGCAGGTCCTCGGCGACGCCGACCAGGTGGTCGTACGGGTCCTCGACCACGTCGAAGCCGAAGGGCTGGTCGTACTCGTGGGTGTCGCCGATGGTCAGCCCGCCGTCGCGCCGCTGGACCATCAGCAGCTGCATCTTGTGCTCGGCGGCGGTCTCGGGCTGCGGCTGCACCTCGCGCAGCCGGTCCAGGGCGGTGCCGGCGAAGGCGGGGTAGTAGCGGAAGCTGTCGCCGTCGGCGACGGAGCCGGTGAGGGTTTCGCCGAGCGGGTCGGTCTGCATCATCTGGAGCCGGACTCGGCGGACGGGCAGGGCGGGGGCGAGTTCGCGGACCAGGCCGCCGAGCCAGGCGCCGGTGCAGAGGACGACCAGGTCGCCGGTGTGGGTGTCGCCGTGGTCGTCGCGGACGGCGTTCTCGCCGATCACGTCGCGGACCTCGCGCCCGGGCAGGAAGGTGTAGCGGCCGGTGGCCTGGAGGGCGGCGCGCAGCGCGGGCTGGGCGGCGCGGGGTTCGACGGCGGCGTCGCGCTCGCACCGCAGGGCACCGAGCAGCTTGCCGCGCAGGGCGGGCTCGGCGGCCCGGACCTGGTCGGCGTCGAGCAGCCGGTAGCCGCGGGCGGCGGCGTCGGGCAGGGTCAGGGCCTGCTCGGCGACGGCGAGTTCGGCCTCGGTGCGGATGGCGGTGAGCGAGCCGTTGGCCCGGAAGCCGAGGTCGGGGACACGGGCACCGATGCGCTCCCACAGTTCGCGGGCGCGCAGCGCGGTGTCCAGTTCCTCGCCCCGGGCCCGGCCGCTGACCCAGACCAGGCCGAAGTTGCGGACCGAGGCGCCGCGCGCCTCGGTCTCGCGCTCCAGGTGGACGACCTCGTGGCCGCGTTCGACGGCCTGCCAGGCGTGCATGGTGCCGAGCACGCCTGCTCCTACGACGATGACTCTCATGCGGCCAGAGTGGTGCGCCCAGGTGTCCCCGGGGCGTCGGAACGCCGTCCCGCAGGTGAACCACCTGAAAAGTTGTATAGCCAACCCGCGAGTAGGCGGAGGCCGCAACCGAGCGCCCGCCCGACGCCTGCAGCCACGCCCGCTACGAACGCTACGAACGCGCCACCCGCGCCCGCAGGTAGTTGCGCCGCCCGAAGTTCGGCTCGTCCACGGCCGTCAGCTCCTCCACCTGGAACCGGTACAGCGCCGCCGCCCCGCCCCCGGTGAGGAACTGCCGCCGGACCTCCTCGTCCTGCGCGAAGGAGGGGTACCGCCCCTGGTACGCGGCCAGCGCCGCCTCCGCCTGCCGCCCCCAGGCCTCGCTCGCGCTGCCGGTCAGCTGCAGCCCGCGAAGCTGCTCGCCGAAGACCGGCGGCGGCAGGAAGACGGTGGCCGCGGCCCGGGCCTCCTCGGCCAGGTGGTGGCTGTGCCGGGTGGAGCGCTCGCTGACGAAGTACAGGACGAGGTCGTCGTCGTACGCGAAGAAGGCGAGATTGGCGTGCGGCCCGTGCTCGTGGCCGGCGGTGGCGAGGGTCAGCACCATGGCCTCCGCCAGCAGCCCCTCCACGCCCTTGTGCAGCAGGTCGCCCGGCCAGTTCCCCTGCGTGATGTCGAGTCTGTACGGCATTCGGCACTCCCTCCGCTGGCACCGCCCCGGAGCCCTCGCGCCCCGGGCACGACTGAGCCGGGCGGGCGCCTCCCGGGGGAGGCCCCACGCCCGGCTCACATGCTCTACCCGCCACCCGAGTCGCAACAAGGGCCGCAGCAAAGGCCGTACCGGCAGTCGCGACAGGGGTCGATCGGGTCGGGGGTCAGTGCCGCCCGGCGCCGTACGGGGCGTACCCGGGCGCGACGGCCGGCAGCTCCCCGGGCCCGAGCAGCGGCCGCAGCGGGCCGGACCGCATCCGGCCGACCAGCGGCCCGCAGCGCCCGGCGAGCGGCGCCAGCACCACGGCGACCAGCACGCCGACCAGCGCGCCCGCCGCTACGTCGTGCGGGTAGTGCACGCCGACCCAGACCCGGGAGGCGGCCATCAGCACCGCGAACAGCCCGGCGATCCAGCCCAGCCGCCGGTTGACGAACCAGAGCGAGGCCGCGGCGGCGAAGGCGATCACCGAGTGGTTGCTCGGGAAGGACCAGTCCCCGGTGGCCGGGCAGGTCTCCAGCGAGACGCTGCCGGGGATCTGCGCGCAGGGCCGCAGCTCCTCGACGATGCCCTTGAGCACCGAGTTGGCGGCGTACGCGACGACCACGATCACCGGCGAGGCGAGCACCCTGGCCATCACCGTCGAGTCCGCGCCGCGCGCCCGCCACCACGCCCAGAGCATGAACAGCGCGAACAGGCCGAGGCCGATCGCCGACCAGACCTTGATCACTTCGTCCAGCCAGTGCGGGGCCGCCTCGGCCCACTTGTTCACCTGGGTGTAGAGGCTGCCGTCGATGCCGCTGCCGTCGTAGACGGCGAGGATCCGGGAGGACGTCACTTGTCACCTCCATGACGGCGCGCCTGACGGGCACGGAACAGTTCGAGAACAATGGGGAGCACGGAGACAACTACTACCAGACCGATGATCGGCAGCAGATATCGGTCGATGCCGGGGATCGACGAACCGAGCCCGTACCCGGCGAGCACCACGCCGACCGTCCAGACCGCCCCGCCGGCGACCTGCCAGACGGTGAACGAGCGGACCGGCACGTCCAGCACGCCGCAGAGCGGATTCAGCACCGTTCGGACCACCGGGATGAACCGGGCGAGCACGATCGCCTTGCCGTGCCCGTACCTGGCCAGCAGTTCCTCGGCCCGGGCGACGCCTTCCCGCAGGCTGCGGCGCTGCGAGCGGCGCAGCAGCGCCCGTCCGCCGCGCCGGCCGAGCAGGTAGCCGACCTGGGCGCCGGCCAGCGCCCCGACCAGGGCGGCGGGCAGCACCTGCCACAGTTCCAGCTGCGGGCCCTTGGTGGCGCCGGGGACGCAGAGCAGTCCGGCGGTGAACAGCAGCGAGTCGCCGGGCAGGAAGAAGCCCACCAGCAGGCCGGTCTCGGCGAACAGCACCACGGCGATGCCGAGCGCGCCGAACGCGGCGAGCAGTGAGGACGCGTCCAGCGGGTTCACCGCGAGGTGAACGGCCGGATCGCCGGGGAACTGGAGCAAGGCTGGCGGACCTCCCGTACGTTGGGGGGCGGTTCCCGGCATGACCCGCCCGGACCGGGGGCTCCGCACGGAGCCGCCCCGCCCGGCGGTGCCCGGCCGAACCCGCCCGGACCGTCTACAGTGACGTAGACGGTCTACATGACTGTAGACGAAACCTGGAGGAAGCGCCGCCATGTCCGACGTACCGTCCGTCCGCCGGCCCGCCGGGGAGCTGGAGGCCGAGGTGCTGGCCGCCCTCTGGTCGACCCGGCAGCCGATGACGCCGCAGGACGTCCAGGCGACACTCGGCGGGGACCTCGCCCGCACCACGATCGCGACGATCCTGGCCCGGCTGCACGACAAGGGGACGGTCGAACGCACCCGGGCCGGCCGCGCCTACGCCTACACCCCGACCGTCCAGGACACCGCCGGGCTGGCCGCCCGCCGGATGCACACCGAACTGGGCCGCGAGGCCGACCGCTCCACCGTGCTGGCCCGCTTCGTCTCCGACCTCTCCGCCGAGGACGAGCAGCTGCTGCGCGACCTGCTCGGCGACGGCGCGACCGACGGCGGCCCCGGTACCGGCGGAGCCCCGAACGGCAACCGGCCGGAGGCGGGTGCACCGGAGGCGGCCGGCCGATGATGATCGCCGTCTGGGCCCCGCTGCTGCTCCCCTTCCTGGCCGCCCCGCTGGCCCGCCGCCTCGCCGAGGCGCTGTCGCCCCGGGCCGCGGCCTGGATGCTGTCCGGCAGCGCCACCGTCCTGGCCGGCGGCACGCTCTGTTCACTGGGCCTGCTCGCCGCCGCCGGACTGCTCCAGCTGCCACCGGTCGCCGCCCTCGGCCACCTCTCGCTGCCCTGGCTCAGCTCGGCCGCACCGGCCGCCCCGTTCGCCGCCGTCGCGGCCGCCCTGGCGCTGGCCGCCCTCACCGCCCTCGCGGTGCGCACCGCGCGTCGCCGGCGGCGGGAACTGCGCGCGGCCCGGGCCGCCCTGCCGAGCCGGGCCCGGCCTGGCCGGCACGACCGGCACGACCGGCACGACCGGCATCCGGATGTGCGCCGGGCGCGCACCCCGCAACCGCTCACCCCGCCGCGGCCCACCGGAACCCCACTGCCGCCCACCGGAACCCCGTTGCGACGCACCGGCGCCGCGCTCGGCGCCCTGCTGCGGCCCGGCGAGCCCCCGCTCACCGTCCTGGACGACGAGCGCGCCGACGCCTTCGCCCTGCCCGGCCGCCTGCCCCGCCCCGGCCGCGCGGGCGAGCCCGGCCGGATCGTGGTCACCTCCGGCATGCTGCGTGCCCTCAGCGGGCCCGAGCGCTCCGCCCTGCTGGCGCACGAGCGGGCCCACCTGGCCGCTCGCCACCACGTCTTCCTCGCCCTCGCCGAGCACGCCGCCGCCGTCCACCCGGCGCTCCGCCCGCTCCGCACGCCCCTCGGGTACCACCTGGAGCGCTGGGCCGACGAGGTGGCGGCGGCCCGGGTCGGCGACCGCGCCGTGACCGCCCGCGCGGTCGGCCGGGCCGCCCTCGCCGCGAGCCGTTCCCCCTGGCCGGCCCGGCCCCGGCTGGCCCCGGCCGCCCACTCCGGCCCGGTGCCGCGCCGGGTCGCCGCGCTGCTCCGGCCCCGCCCTGCCGCCGCCCCCGGCACCGGGCTGCGGGCCGTCGGGCTGGCCCTGGCCGTCTGCCTGGCGCTGAGCACGGCCGCCACCCTGGAGGCCACCGCCGACCTGCACCACACCGTCGAGGCCGCCCAGCAGGGCACGGGCGAACAGCCCTGACCGGGGCGCGGCCCGGCTCGGACCGCGCGCGGTCCGAGCCGGGCCCGGCCCGTTCGTACCGTCCGGTATGCCGACTTGGCAGACCCCATCCCCACGGGCCCACCGCCCCCGTACTCTTTCGTCAGCGCGTCAACCCCGGCGCGACCTCGAACGGCGGCGAGGAGCGAACCGAGTGCGGCAGACCGGACGGCAGTCCCGACGACCAGAGCGCCGCACCCCGCCGACCGCGGCGGAGCTGGCCAAGGTCCACGAGCGCACGCTCGCCGACGCCGCCGCCCGCGAGTTCGCCGGGCCCGCCTCCCCCGAGGACGTCGGCGCCCCCGGCCTGCTCCGGCCCCGCCCCGAGATCGACGACTCCTGGGCCCGGCTGCGCCGCCTCGGCCTGGACCCGGACACCGGCGCCGCCACCGTGCTGCTGGGCCCGGGCGAGATCGAGCAGCGCCGCCGCACCAGCGGACTCGACGCGATCATGCCGGTGCTCCGCGAGACCCTGCTGGAACCGACCGGCGCCCTCCCGCTGATCCTCGCCATCGCCGACGCCGAGGGCCACGTGCTCTGGCAGGAGGGCGAGCGCGGGCTGCGCCGCAGCGCCGACCGGATCGGCTTCATCACCGGCGCCCGCTGGACCGAGGAGAGCGTCGGCACCAACGGCATCGCCGTCGCCCTGCGCGCCCAGCGCCCGATGCACGTCCACTCCGCCGAGCACTACCTGCGCAGCCACCACTCGTGGACGTGCGTGGCCGCGCCCGTGCACGACCCCGGCACCGGGCAGCTGGTCGGAGCCGTCAACCTGAGCGGCCCGGCGCACAGCATCCGCCCCTACCTGCTCCAGCTCACCGCCACCGCCGCCCGGCTCGCCGAGACCGAGCTGCGCGCCCACCGGCTGGAGGCGCTGCACCAGCTGCGCACCCTGGCCGCCCCGGTGCTCGCCCGGGTCGGCGGCCCGGCCCTCGTGGTCGACGCGGCCGGCTGGACCGCCGCCGCAGCCGGACTTCCGCCGCCCAACCGGCTGCGGGTGCCCAGCGAGGGCTGGGCACCCGCAGCCGTGCACTGGGTCCCCGGCCTCGGCGAGTGCGTGCTGGAACCGCTGGCCGACGGCTGGCTGGTGCGCCCGGTGCGCCCGCCCGGCGAGGACGGCTCCGGCGCGGTGACCGCCGAACAGGTCGAGGGCGCCCGGCTCCGGCTCGACCTGCGCCGCCCGGACCGCCCCGAACTGTCCGTCCGGGGCGCGGTCGGCAGCTGGTCCCACCCGCTCAGCCCGCGCCACGCCGAACTGCTGCTCCTGCTCGCCACCGGCCGCGAGGGCCGCACCGCCGCCCAGCTCGCCGAGGCGCTGTTCGGCGACGCGGGCCGGACGGTGACGGTCCGCGCCGAACTGTCCCGGCTGCGCCGCTACCTGGGCGGACTGCTGGCCCACCGGCCGTACCGGATCGCCGAGTCGGTGCTGGTCACGGTGGACGCGCCGGACGACCCGTACGACCTGCTGCCCGCCTCCTCGGCCCCGGCCGTCCGGCGGCTGCGGGCTGCGCTGGCCGCGGGCACGGCCCGGCTGCCCGGCGCGGCGCCGCCCGTCCCCGCGCCGCGCACGCCCGGGGACAGCCCGCTCGGCTGCTGAGCCGACCGGGCGTCAGCGGTGGCCGCCCTCGACCGGCCGCCCTCAGCCGTCCGCGAGCAGCGCGGCCAGCTGGTCGTCGGTGGGGCCGCAGTCGCGCTCCTGCTCCTCGGAGACCAGCGCGTAGGTACGGTCCAGCCAGGCCTGCACCCGGGGCTTGGAGGCCTCCAGCAGCGCGCTGCCGTGCGGGGATTCGAGGGCCAGGTGCAGCGTGGAGCCGTGGCACGGGCAGTACGCCGGCCACAGCTTGACGTCGCCCTGGCCGCTCAGCATGCGCAGGCCGTCGCGCAGCAGCTCGCGCGAGAACACCCAGTCGGCCTCGTCCGGACGCCCCAGGTGGAAGGTCAGCAGCACCTCGTACGGGCGGGCGGTCTCGTACCGGAACCGGGTTCGCACCTCGCCGACGACCTCCTCGCCCAGCGAGATCCGCAGCGTCAGCACGTCCTCCACCGCCGCCGGAGCGGCGGTGGAGCCGTCCCCATCGCCGCCCGTGGGGGTGGCGGCGAGGGGTGCACTGGAGGCTGCGGACAGCGGGTCGGGCGGCATGACGGTCTCTCCGGGACGGCGTGGGATGGACTCAGCCTGCGCCACCCCGGACCGGGCGGGCAAGGGTTGCAAGGGGGTTGCAACAGCCCCGGTCCGGCACCCCTCGACCCCGCCGCGCCTGTCGGACGGAACGTCAACTTCCTTGTGTCGAACGGATGTCCACGAAATGGATGGAACCCGTCCACGGTGCGACCGCCCGCTGGTACGCTCTCCCCCTCCCCGACGCGGGCCCGCGGCGGACCGGCCCCCGACGGCCGGAGCCGGGCCCGGCGGCAGCGCGTGGGAGAATACGGCGACGCGACGGCGGCTTCGGGGAGGGAGGGGTCCGGTTGGCTGCGCGCGAGGACACCGCGCGGGACGTGCAGCACGAACCCGCACGGCACGGCCGACACGGACGGCCCCGCCCGTTCGGCGGTCGGCTCCGACTGCCCACCCTGCGCTTCTCCGGCGCCGCGATGGCGATGTCCACCGTCGTCGGCATCAGCATCGCCACCACCCTCCTGCTCAACGAACAGCAGGGGATCGGCCGTCGGGCCGGCGTGGCCCGGGTCGGCACCACCCCGCCGCCCACCCCGGGCGCCACCGACCAGGCCGAGGCGGTCGCCGCGCAGACCCCGACCGGCTCCTCCTCCAACGCCTCTGCCACCGGCGGGCCGTCCGGCGCCCGCCCCTCGGGCCGTCCGTCCACGCACCCGTCGGGCGCGGCGCCGGTCATGGCCACCCCGCCCGCCAACCGCTCGGCCGACCCGTCGGCCCCGGCCGGCGGTCACAGCGCCGGAGGGCAGACCTCCGGAGGTCAGACCTCCGGTGAGCAGGACGCCCCGCCGCCCGGCACGCAGCTCGCCGGCACCGAGGCGGGCGCGCCGGCCGGGCCCTCGCCCTCCGCCCAGCCTCCGGCGCCGACCGCCGACCAGCCCGCGCCCGGCCAGTCGCCGAACCTGCCCGGGGTGAAGCCCACCGCACCCGCCCGCCCCGGGCCGCCGCCCGCCGCCACCGTCCCGGGCGCCTGCTCCACGGCCCCCGCCGGAACCGACTTCCCCGACGGCACCGACCCCGAGGCCGACCACGCGCTGTCCGGCGCCTCCCTGGTCGCCCCGCTCGGCCGCGACGGCCTGCGGCACGAACTCGTGCTGACCGTGACCGAGCCGGTCACCGCGCTGCAGACCGAGTTCCGGCTCGCCCCGGGCGACTCGGCCCCCGGCCCCGGCACCGCCTGGACCGACCTGCCCGGCGCCGTGGTCACCGCCCAGCAGGAGCGCGGCACCCTGGTCTACCGCTTCACCACGCCGCCCGGCACCGACGTCCGGCCCGGCCACTACGGCTTCGGCGTGCGCGGCACCCGCCCGGCCGCCACCGACCCGTCCACGGTCCGCAAGTCGGTCCCGGCACCCCCGGCGGCCCCGGCGGAGAGCTGGAGCGCCTCCGCCTTCGCCATCGGCCACCCGCGCGCGGTCGCCGCACTCGGCGGCTTCGCCCCCGCCCCGCAGGCCCCGGCCGTCCCACAGGCCCCGGCCGTCCCACAGGTCCCGGCCGCCCCGCAGGCCCCCGCCTCGCGCTGACCGTCCCGACCACCCGACGGCCGCCCCGGCAGCCGGCTGTAGCCCCACGGTGACAACGTCTCGACAATCCGACGATCCGACAGCTGAGCTGCCCCGACGGGCGCATCCCCGCACCCTCGTTCGTTACTGTGGGCAGCACCCGGCCCGGCTCCCCCGCAGCCCCCGACCGGGGCCGTCGTTCCGCACCCGAGGAGGAGTCCGTGCCCACCGTCCTGACCCAAGGCGGCAATGCACCACTGACCGCCGCGCGAGTGACCGTCGAGGTCACCGCGCCCAAGGCGCTGGACGTCTCCGGCCTGCTGCTGACCGACGCCGGAAAGGTGCGCTCGGACGACGACTTCGTCTTCTTCAACGCCCCGAACGGCCCCGGCGTCAGCCACCGCCCGGCCGCCGCCGGCTCTCCCGACGCGATCACCGTCGACACCCGGGCCGTCCCCGCCGCGATCACCAAGATCGTGGTCACCGCCAGCCCGGCCGACCAGAGCTCCACCTTCGCCGGGATGGAGCCCACCGCCACCGTCCGCGACGCCGACACCGGCGAGGTCCTGGCCACCTTCACCCCGCCCCGGCTGGGCCTGGAGACGGCACTGATCGTGGTCGAGGTCTACCTGCGCAACGGCGCCTGGAAGGTGCGCGCGGTCGGCCAGGGCTACGCCGACGGCCTCGCGGGCATCGCCACCGACTTCGGCGTCACCGTCGACGACTCCCCGGCCCCGGCCGCCGCACCGACTCCAGCCGCGGCCCCCGCCCCGGCCGCGCCGACCGTCCAGCTCGCCACCCCGCCCGTACCGCCCGCAGCTCCGCCCGTACCCCCCGCCGCCCCGGTGGACCCGCGGATCGCCCTCGCCACCGGCTCGCACCTGCTGCCCCCGGCCCCGCCCGCGCCGCCGTCCACGCCCCCCGCCCCGGCCGCGCCCGCCAAGATCACCCTGGACAAGGGCCGGGTCAACCTGGTCAAGGGCAGCTCCGTCTCCCTCGTCAAGAACGGCCGCCCCTTCCTCTCCTCCGTCCGGATGGCGCTCGGCTGGAAGTCCGCCGCCCGCGGCCGCGACATCGACCTGGACGCCTCCTGCCTCGCCTTCGACGCCCGCCACAAGCGGCTGGAGACGGCCTGGTTCATGAAGCTGAACATCTTCAACGGCGCGATCGCCCACTCCGGCGACAACCTGATCGGCGGCGCCGGCGGCGACGACGAGCAGATCACCGTCCACCTGGACGGCCTGCCCGCCGAGGTCCACGGCCTGGTCTTCGTCGTCAACTCCTTCTCCGGCCAGAAGTTCACCGACGTCCGCGACGCCTACTGCCGCCTGCTGGACGCCCGGACGGACGAGGAACTGGTCCGCTTCGACCTCACCCACTCCGAGCCGCGCACCGGCGTGGTGATGTGCAAGCTGGTCCGCCGCCCCGGCGGCGAGTGGGAGATGACGGCGCTCGGCGAGTACGTGGACGGCAAGACCGCCCGCGCGATGATCGAGCCCGCCGCCGCCCTGCTGTAGCGCCGCCTGTCTCCATCGACACGGCGGCCACGCCCGCGAATTCACCCTCCTGAGGCATCAAGTCGTCCACACCCCGGCTCGATTGCCTCTCAGGGGGGTGAATCGCACGCTCCCCCGCACCCGTTGAGGAGGGACCGGCGGACCGAAATCCTTCGGACCGGTCGAAAACCGCTGGACCGGCCGCCCGTCGCGGACCATCCTGTCCGGATGATCATTCGCGAAGCCACCCCCGAGGACTGGCCGGCCGTCTGGCCGTTCTTCCAGACCATCGTCGCCGCCGGCGAGACCTTCCCGTACCCCCTCGACATGCCCTCCGAGCTCGGCCGGGAGTGGTGGATGCTCGCCGCCCCCGACCGCACGGTGGTCGCGGTGGACGAGGACGGCCGGATCGTCGGCACCGCCAACATGAACCGCAACCGCCCGGGCAACGGCGCGCACGTCGCCAGCGCCAGCTACATGGTCGCCCCGGCCCACCACGGCAAGGGCATCGGGCGGGCCCTGGTCGAGCACACCCTCGACTGGGCCCGCCGATCCGGCTTCCGCGCCATGCAGTTCAACGCGGTGGTCGCCAACAACCACCACGCCGTGAAGCTCTACCAGTCGCTCGGCTTCGAGATCGTCGGCACCGTCCCCGAGGCCTTCCGGCACCCCGTCGACGGGTACGTCGGCCTGCACGTCATGTACCGGAAGCTGTAGGGCGGTTACTCCTCGATCGCCCCGCCGACCCGCCGCAGGTGCTGCCGGAAGCTGTACGACGGGTCGGCGGCGCGGCGCTCCAGGTACGCGTCGAAGGCGGTCTGCCGGCGCAGCGTGCCCCCGGCGGCGATCCGCTGGGCCTGCGCCCGCTCGGTCCGGGCGATCGCCGCGGCCGCCTCCAGCACCTCCCCGACCCGCTCGCCCGGGACGAACACCACCCCGTCCGCGTCGGCGAACACCACGTCCTCGGCACTCACCCGGTGCGGCCCGAACCGCGCCGACAGCAGCGCCTCCGGCTCCCGCTCGTCCAGCCGCAGCGGCCCGAGCGGCAGCGCACCGTAGCTGAACACCGGTAGCCCGATCGCCTGCAGCTCGGCCGTGTCCCGGTGCAGCCCCCACACCACGATCCCGGCGACCCCGGCGGCCCGCGCCTCCAGCACCGCGAGGTCCCCGATGCAGGCCTCGTCCGTCCGCCCCCCGTTGTCGATCACCAGCACGTCCCCCTCCCGCGCGCCCCCGTACGCCTCCAGGAACACGTCCACACTCCCGTAGTGCCGCACCGGCAGCACCCGCCCCGCGGCCCGCGCCCCCACGACAGCCCCCGACACCCCCACCGGCGCCGCCCGCAGCCCCACCCCGAGCCGCACACAGGCATCCGCCACCACCGCCGTCGAAAGCCCGGCAAACTCCTTCAGCATCCCCAACTCCTCCCACCGACGCCCCAGTTCACCACCCTGAGATCCTAGGACGGGACTCAAACTCACACCATCGGGTGAAAGTCCGCCGCATACGGCATAACCCGGTCAAACAGCGAATAGCGTGACGCCCATCTGAAGGAGGGGCATCATGAGTGCTGTGGCGCATGAGCAACCGATCACGGACTCCCCATCACAGGCCGACATCCTGCTGGAGAGCTTCCTGAGCCTGCACTCCCCCGAAGGCTTCCGAGCCGAGCTCATCGAGGGAGAGATCATCGTGGCACCACCGCCGGACGGCGATCACGAGGACTACATCGACCTGCTGATCGACCAGGTGAAAGCCAAGTCCAAGGTCCACATGCAGGTGTCCGGCGGAAAGGGCCTCCGCCTGGTCAGTGGCGGCCTCTGCCCGAAAAACCACGTCATCCCGGATGCGACGTTCGCGCCGCGAGACCTCCGTGTCTTCCGCGGCGCCCCGCCGTGGATGGAGCCTGACGGCGTGGCCCTGGTCGCCGAGGTCACCTCCAGCAAGCCCGACCAGGACCGCATCACCAAACGGCACTGCTACGCCCGCGCCGGCATCCCGCTCTACCTCCTCGTCGATCGTGAGAAGTCGCAGGTGAGCCTCTTCAGCCAGCCCCATCGGGAGGAGTACACCGAGGTACACCTGGCCGCCTTCGGCGAGCCTCTGGCCCTCCCCGCCCCCTTCGAGTTCGAGCTGGACACCAAGGACTTCCTCTAGAACCACGAGAACGGCCCGCACCCCCCGTCAGGGGTGCGGGCCGTCGCGCGCGGTGCGGCCGGGATCAGCCGCGGGTGGCCATGGCGCGCAGGAAGAAGGTCAGGTTGGCCGGGCGCTCGGCGAGGCGGCGCATGAAGTAGCCGTACCACTCCTGGCCGTACGGGAGGTAGACGCGCATCGTGTTGCCCTCGCCGGCGAGGCGCAGCTGCTCCTCGGGGCGGATGCCGAACAGCATCTGGTACTCGAAGGAGTCCCGCTTGCGGCCGTTCCACTGGGCCAGCTGGCCGGCGATCTTGATCATGTTGGGGTCGTGCGAGGCGATCATCGGGTAGCCCTCGCCCGCCATCAGGATCTTCAGCGCGCGGACGTACGCGAGGTCGACCTCGTGCTTGCCCTGGAAGGCGACCGACTCGGGCTCCTTGTAGGCGCCCTTGCACAGCCGCACGCGCGAGCCGGCGCCGGAGAACTCCCGGCAGTCGGCCTCGGTGCGGCGCAGGTAGGCCTGCAGCACGACGCCCAGCCACGGGAAGTCCGCCCGCAGTTCGCGCGCGATGGCGAGGGTGGAGTCGGTGGTGGTGTGGTCCTCCATGTCGAGGGTCACCGTGGTGCCGGCGTCGGCGGCGGCCTCGCAGATGCGGCGGGCGTTCTCCAGCGCGATCTTCTCGCCGTCCACCGGGAGGAACTGGCCGACGGCCGAAAGCTTGACCGACACCTCGGCGCCGGCCGCCAGGCCGGTCTCCTTGAGGGCCTTGAGCAGGTGCTCGTAGGCCTCGGCGGTGCCGGCGGCCTGGGCGGCGTCCTGGGTGTCCTCGCCGAGGTGGTCCAGGGTGACCTTGCGGCCGGTGGCGATCAGGTCGTCGGTGGCGGTGACCGCGTCGTCGAGGACGTCGCCGGCGACGAAGCGCTCGACTATCGCGTGGGTCGGCGGGAACTTCTCGACCACGGTGCGGACCTGCGGCGACCGGGAGGCCGCGAGAAGGGCGGAACGGAGCATCGTGACTCCTGGAGCTGGTGTTTCCAAGGGTGGCAGAAAGGGGGCCGGGGCGGCGGCGTCAGGGGTGCCGCGCGTAGCGCGTCCCAAGAAGGGTGGCGGTGGGCGACGGGTGGGAAGGGCCGCCGCCCCGGCGGGGCGACGCCCGGCTGCGGGACCGGGCGTCGCGGGTGACCGATGGCTACTGGGCGAGCCGACGGTTCAGGGGGCTGGTCAGCCCATGTGCGGGTAGCGGTAGTCCGTCGGCGGGACGAAGGTCTCCTTGACCGAGCGGGTCGAGGTCCAGCGCGCCAGGTTCTGCTTGGCACCGGCCTTGTCGTTGGTGCCGGAGGCCCGGCCGCCGCCGAAGGGCTGCTGGCCGACGACGGCGCCGGTCGGCTTGTCGTTGATGTAGAAGTTGCCGGCCGCGAAGCGCAGCTTCTGCATCGCGTCCTGGGCGGCCGCGCGGTCCTGGGAGATGATCGAGCCGGTCAGGCCGTACGGCGACACCGACTCCATCTGAGCCAGCATCTCCTCGTACTTCTCGTCCTCGTAGACGTACACGGCGAGGATCGGGCCGAAGTACTCGTCGCGGAAGTACTCGCTCGCCGGGTCCTGGCAGACCAGGACGGTCGGGCGGACGAAGTAGCCGACGGAGTCGTCGTAGGTGCCGCCGGCGATGACCTCGACCTGCGGGTCGGCCTGGGCGCGGTCGATCGCGGCCTTGTTCTTGGCGAAGGCGCGCTCGTCGATGACGGCCGACATGAAGTTGGACAGGTCGGTGACGTCGCCCATGGTGAGGCCGTCGACCTCGGCGGCGAACTCGTCCTTCAGGCCCGCCCACAGCGAGGCGGGGACGTAGGCGCGGCTGAGCGCCGAGCACTTCTGGCCCTGGAACTCGAAGGCGCCGCGGGTCATCGCGGTCTTCAGCACGGCCGGGTCGGCGGACGGGTGGGCGACCAGGAAGTCCTTGCCGCCGGTCTCGCCGACGATCCGCGGGTAGGTGCGGTAGCCGGCGATGTTGTTGCCGACCTCGCGCCACAGGTGCTGGAAGGTGGCGGTGGAGCCGGTGAAGTGGATGCCGGCCAGCGCCGGGTGCTTCAGCGCGACCTCGGAGACGGCCAGGCCGTCGCCGGTCACCATGTTGATGACGCCCTTGGGCAGACCGGCCTCCTCCAGCAGCTGCATCAGCAGGTGCGCGGAGTACTGCTGGGTCGGGGACGGCTTCCACAGCACCACGTTGCCCATCAGCGCGGGCGCGGTCGGCAGGTTGCCGGCGATCGCGGTGAAGTTGAACGGGGTGATCGCGTAGACGAAGCCCTCCAGCGGGCGGTGGTCGCTGCGGTTCCACACGCCGTCCGAGGAGATCGGCTGCTCGGCCATGATCTGGCGGGCGAAGTGCACGTTGAAGCGCAGGAAGTCGACCAGCTCGCAGGGGGTGTCGATCTCGGCCTGCTGGGCGGTCTTGGACTGGCCGAGCATGGTGGCGGCGGCCAGGGTCTCGCGCCAGGGGCCGGCCAGCAGGTCGGCGGCCTTGAGGAAGATCGCGGCGCGGGAGTCGAAGGAGAGCGCCTGCCAGGCCGGGGCAGCGGCCAGGGCAGTGTCGATGGCTTCCTGCGCGTCGGCCTGGGTGGCGTTGCGCAGGGTGCCGAGCCGAGCCGCGTGGTTGTGCGGCTGGACGACGTGGATCTCGGTGCCGCCGCCCATCCGGCGCTCACCGTTGATCGTCATGGTCAGCTGGACCGGCTCCTGGCCGCCCAGCTCCTTCAGCTTGGCCTCCAGACGGGCCCGTTCCGGGCTCCCGGGGGCGTAGCTGTGGACCGGCTCGTTCACCGGCGCGGGGACCTGGGTCACAGCGTCCATAGAGCGCACGCTCTCCTTCGTTCAATGCGGGGGGATTGCCGGCGCGGGTCGCACGCCGGCCACAGCACGAACGCTATTCCTGGCCACCGGGCCACTTGATTGGCCGGGCGGCTAAATTCCCCCGTACGGCGTTGTCCGGCCCGACCAAGGAGGTCACGCCGCGGTCACGGGGGCGGCCACGAGCACCGGCACCACCAGGGCCGCCGAAGCCGAGCCGCACGGCTGTCCGCACGGCTAAAATCGACCGGACGCCGTTGTCCGAGCGGATGAAGGAGCCCCGGAGTGACCACCCCCGGCCTGCCGCTCCGCCAGCTGCTGATGTCCCTCGGTGAGCCCCTGGTCGAACTCCAGGCCGCCCCGCAGGGCCTGGACGTCCCGGTGCGCGACGTCGCGATCCTCGACCCGGAGGACCCGCCGACCGCCGCCCCCGGCGAACTCGTCCTCGCGATCGGCGCCCGCGGCCGCGCCGCCCTGCCCGCCCTGCGCGCCGCCGGCCGGGCGGGCGCGGCCGCCGTCGCGGTCAAGCTGGACGGGCCGGGCCAGGCCGACGCGCTGCGCGAAGCCGCCACCGAGGCGGGCGTGGCCCTGCTCTCGGTGCGCCGCGAGACCCGCTGGGAGCACCTGGACTCCCTGGCCCGGGCGATCATCGCCGGCCCGGACGCCCCGGACGCGCCCGGCGCCCCCGAACCCAACGCGGGCGACCTCTTCTCCCTCGCCCAGACCGTCGCCGTGCTCACCAACGGCATCGTCTCGATCGAGGACACCTCCAGCCGGGTGCTGGCCTACTCCCGCTCCTCCGACTCCGACGAGGTCGACGACCTGCGCCGGCTCTCCATCCTCGGCTGGCAGGGCCCGGAGCCGTACCTGTCCAAGCTCCGCGAGTGGGGCATCTTCCAGCACCTGCGCAGCTCGGACGCCCCGATCGCGGTCGAGCCGCACCCCGAGCTCGGCCTGCGCCGCCGGCTGGCCGTCGGCATCCGGGCCGGGGCGCAGCCGCTCGGCACCATCTGGGTGCAGGAGGGCGCGCAGCCGCTGGCCCCGCTGGCGGAGCAGGCCCTGGTCGGTGCGGCGCGGGTCGCGGCGGCCCAGCTGGTGCGCCGCCGCCGGGAGCTGTCCGCCGACGTCCGGCTCACCCGGACGCTGCTCACCGGTCTGCTGGAGGGCTCCACCGGCCCCCAGTCGCTCGCCACCCACCTGGGCCTGGACGTGCGCCGCCCGGCCACCGTGCTGGCGTACGGCGCGCACACCACCGAGGCGCTGCACCGCGCCGACGTCACCGGCCTGATCTCGGTGCACACCGCCGCCCGGCACCGCACCGCGCTGCTCGCCCCGATCGAGTCCCGGGTGTACGTGCTGCTGCCCGAGCTGCCGCCCGGCCTGCCGATGGCCACCGTGCGCGGCTGGGCCTCGGAGGTGGTGACGGCCGCCCGGGAGCACCTCGGCGTGCCGCTGCGCGCCGCGATCGGCTCGACCGTCGACGGCCTGGCGCAGGTGCCCGACTCCCGTGCGCAGGCGGACCGCATCCTGGACGCGATGGGCCGCGGCGGGGTGGACCTGGACGTCGCGGCGCTGATCGACGTCCAGGCGGAGGTGCTGGTCAGCGAGGTGCTGGCGCTGCTGCAGGAGCGCGGGGGCCTGCGCGACCCCCGGCTGACCGCGCTCACCGCGTACGACCGCCGGCACGGCACCCGGCTCGCCGAGTCGGTGCTGGCCTGGCTGGACGCGCTCGGCGAGGTCCGGGTGGCCGCCGACGCCCTGCACATCCACCCCAACACCCTGCGCTACCGGGTGCGCCGCGCCGAGCAGTTGACCGGCATCGACCTCGCCCAGCCGCAGCAGCGGCTGCTGGCGATGCTGCAACTGCGGCTGCCCGCGGACGAGTAGGACACCCCCTGGTCCGCGGGCAGCCTGCGCAGGTCTAGCGGGTCACCGGCCGTAGCCCTGGCCGCGCTTGTGCTCGTTCAGCCGGTGCCACGGGCCGGTGATGGCCAGCTGGATGCCCGGCGTCTGGATGTTGGCGAACAGGGTCCTGCCGTCGTCCGAGAAGGTCACCCCGGTGAACTCGCTGAACTCGGGCTTCTCGGCGGTGCCGATGTTCAGCTCGTTGCGGGCGATCGGGTAGACCAGCCCGTCCTCGGTGGCGCCGAACAGGTGCGAGACGCCCTCGCCGTCCTCGCAGATCACGATGCCGCCGTACGGCGAGACGGTGATGTTGTCCGGGCCGTCGAAGTTGTCGTGGTCGCCCCAGACGTCGGTGTTGACGCCCAGCAGGACTTTCAGGGTGATGGTGCGGCGGGCCGGGTTGAAGAACCAGACCTGGCCGTCGTGCTGCAGCGGGCTCTCCGAACGGGCGTAGCTGGAGACGAAGTAGAAGCCGCCGTCACCCCACCACATGCCCTCCAGCTTGCGGGCCCGGGTGACCTCGCCGTCCTTGAACTGCTTGCGGACGGAGACGGTCCTGGCGTCGCGGTCCTGGACCTTGACCCAGTCCACGCCGTAGGTGGTGCCGACCTTGGTGGCGCGGGAGAGGTCGTCGACGAGCTTGCCCCGGGAGTCGAAGACCTTGAAGGCCTCCAGGGTGCCGGCGTCGGCGGCGAGCGCGCGCAGCCGGTGACGGCCGTGCTCGAAGCCGGCCGGCGGGGTCCAGCGGAACAGCAGGCCGTTGGGGTTCGAGGCGTCCTCGGTCAGGTAGACGTGGCCGCGCCTGGGGTCCACCACGACGGCCTCGTGCGCGTAGCGGCCGAAGGCCTTCACCGGCTGCGGGTCGCGGTTGTAGTCGTCGTCGAACGGGTCGACCTCGAAGACGTAGCCGTGGTCCTTGGTGAAGCCGTTCTTGCCGGCCTTGTCCTCGGTTTCCTCGCCGGACAGCCAGGTGCCCCACGGGGTGATGCCGCCGGCGCAGTTGGTGGCGGTGCCGGCGATGCCGACCCACTGCTCGACCGTGCCGTCCCGCTTGGCGTGCACGATGGTGCAGCCGCCGGCCGCGCCCGGGTCGTAGACGTGGCCCTCGGTCAGCGGCACCGGGTGCGGCCAGTTGGCGCGGGCGCCGGACAGCTCGTGGTTGACGACCATGTAGTTGCCGCCGTGCTCGTCCTCGAAGGCGGAGGTGCCGTCGTGGTTGCTCGGGGTGAACTCGCCGGTGCGCAGCCTGGTGACGCCGGCCCGGTTGAGGACCTTGTACGCGAAGCCCTTGGGCAGCGACAGCAGGCCGGCCGGGTCCTGGACGAGCGGGCCGTAGCCGACGGCGGTGCCGCCGGCCGCGTTGGTCCCGGCGGCCGTGGCGGTCGCGGCGGCCGGGGCCTCACCGCCGGCCGGGGCGGCGATCGCGCCGGGGGCGCTGGCCAGGGCCTCGGCACTACCGGCGATCAGGACACCGGCCCCGACGATGGTGGAACGGTTGACGAAGTCCCGGCGGGACAGCGACATGGCAGCAACTCCTGGGGGATGAACGGGGTGTCCGGGCGGGGTGTCCGGGGCAGGTCATCGGCGGGATGCCGACGCCCAGCAGGCTCCGCCGAGCGGGTGAACCCGGCATGACGTCCACCTCACGCCGAGGCGGCCATTTGCCAACCGATGACCGACGCATGACCTCCGCTTTGCCAAACCGGCCTTGCCAAACCGTCGCTTCGCCGACCGCCGTCAGCGCAACTCCGTCCCGCCCGTCGGCGCCGTACCGACCGTCAGCGCCGCGTCGCCCGCCACTGCTCCCAGGCCGCCAGCCACAACTGCTCGGCCAGCGCGTGCTCCTCCCAGACCCCCGCCCCGCCGCCGCCCGGCCGCTCCCGCCACAGCTGCTCCCAGGCCCGTTGCGCGGGCAGGCTGGCCACCTCGCTGGCGAACACCGTGTACCGGACGACCTCCTCGACGGCCGCCTCGCCCTCCGCCGTGCCGACCAGCCAGTGCGTCTGCTGCGACAGCCGGTTGAGGTGGTTGACCATCGAGGTCACCGCCGCCGCGGCCTCCTCCCGGGTCTCGGTGGCCAGCCGCATCTGCTGGCGCACCGCCGCCTCCCAGCGCACCGCGCAGGCGTCCCCGCGCAGCCCGCGCGGCAGCCTCGGCGTGCGCCCGGCCCGGACCTGCGCCTCGATCGCGGCGGTCTCCGCGATGCTCTGGGCGATCAGCGCCCGGTGCGTCTCCAGCCCGACGGCGGGCGGCAGTTCACGCTCCTCGACCGGGACGTACCGGGCCTGCCGGGTGGCGAGGTCGCGCAGCAGGTCGGTGCGCCCGCGCAGGTACCGCTCGAAGTCCGTGATCCCGCCGAGCTCCACCCGGCCCGGGTCGACCCCGCGCCCGCACACCGTCACGGTCAGCCCGCCGACCCGCAGCCGCCCGGCCCACACCGGCCCGGCGCCGTCCACGGCGGCGCCGCCCGCCGAGGCGCCGGCGCCCACCGGGCAGCCGGGCCGCAGCACCGGCCGGTCCTCGTGCACCTCCACCGCGCAGGGCTCGCCGTCCACCGTGATCCACTCGCGCAACGCGCGCACCCGGCCCGGCCCGTCGCCCTCGTCCACGCCCAACTGCTCGTACACGCGGTCCCGTTCGTCCTCGACCACGTCCTCCAGCTCGGGCAGCGGCTCGCACCGCTCGGCCCCCGGCCGGTAGGTGCGCACGGTCACGTACGGCCCGGCCGCCGAGCGCCACTCGCCGCACTGCACCTCGACCCAGCGCAGCACCCCGCTGGAGGTCTCGAAGGCGGCCAGCGCCTCCCCGGTACGGGCCGGCCCGTCGGTCACGCCGTACACCGGGAAGTCGGCCGCGGCGAGGGTCCGGCGGGAGAACTCCTCCTGGTCGGCGAAACGATCCTCCCGGACCGTCCCGTCCGGGGCGGGGCCCGAAGGCCCGGTGTTCCACTCCTGGTGCCTGCCGCCGCTCTCCCGCATCATCCTGTGCCGCACCCCCGAGTCCTCGCGCCCGCACCGCTGACGCCACCTTACGTGCCCGCTGCTGCCGGGTCATCAGCTCGGCTGCCGGACCGGGGCGGTGGATGCCGGCGACAGTCGTGTCAGGAGGCCCCGTTGTCAGCCGCCCTCCCTAACCTGGCGGCATGACAGCACAGAGCAGCACGGCGGAGGGCACCGCGCCGCAGGCCGGTTTCCCCGCCAGGATCAGCATCGTCACCCTCGGGGTGTCCGACCTCGACCGCAGCACCGCCTTCTACGAGGCCCTCGGCTGGCGGCGCTCCACCGCCTCCAGCCCGGAGATCGTCTGGTTCCGCACCGCCGACTCGGTGCTCGGCCTCTTCCCCACCGAGGAGCTGGCCGCCGACGCCGGCGTCCCCGCCACCGGCGAGCCCACCTTCCGCGGCGTCACCCTCGCGGTGAACCTGGAGTCCCCCGCGCTGGTGGACGCCGCGCTGGCGACGGCGGTCGAGGCCGGCGCCGTGGTGGTCAAGCCGCCGGTCCCGACCGACTGGGGCGGCTACTCCGGCTACTTCGAGGACCCGGACGGCCACCTCTGGGAGCTGGCCCACAACCCGTTCTTCCCCTTCACCGAGGACGGCTCCCTGGACCTCCCCTGAGCCTGAGCTCTGCCCGCCGCCGACTCGGTTCCTCGGCTCAGTTCTTCGACCGCGCCTTGAAGGCCGCCTTGCGCGCCTCCTTGGCCAGCGCCCGCTCCGGGTGCAGCTCCCCGATCGCCTCCAGGACGTCCGCCGTGTACGGGTGGTCGACCCGCCACAGCTCGCCGAACCACCCCGCCGGGTCGTCGGTCACCGGCAGGTCGGTGATCAGCTCGCGCAGCAGCTCGGCGTCGCCGCCGTTGTCCAGCAGCTGGGCCGCAAAGGTGTCGACCACCGTCCACAGCGCCATCGTCCGGTCCGGCACCGGCACGTCCGTCGCGCCCTGCGCGGTCAGCCAGGCCCGGGCCGAGCCGCCCAGCTCCGGGTCGTCCAGCACCTCCCGGACGGCCGGCTCGGAGCCGGGCCCCAGCAGGTTGAGCGCCGAGACGCAGAGCATCCGCCGCAGCGGGCCGTACGCGTCGCTGCCCCGTGCGGCCGCCAGCAGCTCGCGCGCCGCCGCCACCGGCTCCCGGCCTGCGGTCCAGACCCGCAGCTCCTCCTCCGGCAGCACGTTGGCCGACTCGCACACCGCGCGCAGCAGCTCGGCCGCGTCCCCCTGGGCCAGGTCGCCGACCAGCGGCGCGTCGTAGCCGTCCTCCAGCAGCCACTGCCGGATGCCGTACTGGCCGAGCGGGGTGAGCCGGACCAGGCCGAAGCGGGCCGACTCCTCCTCGTCCAGCGGCTCCTCGCCGACGACGGCGGCCTCCTCGCCGTCCTCCTCGTCGAAGAGTTCCGGGTCGATCGGGCGGTACTCCAGCAGGCCCAGCTCGGCCAGGTCGCCCAGCATCGGGTCGAGCGCGACCATCACGTCGGTGATGTCGCCCAGCAGCTCCTCGTCGGGCTCCTCGCCCTCCGGCACCACCAGCAGCGCGGCGAGCACGCCCAGCGGCACGGTCTCGTTGCCCGGCTCGGCAAAGGCGGTGGTCTCGTAGAGCACCTGCAGGGCCTCGTCCAGCAGTTCGGCAGCCGCGTCCCGGGCCTCCTCGACCTCGTTCAGGCCGTCCTCGTCCTCCTCCGCTGCGGCTTCCCCGGGCTCGGCGTCCTCCTCCGGCAGCGAGTCCGCCTCCACGGCGAGCTCCCGGACGATTCCGGCAGCGGTCAGCCACAGCTCCAGGACGGTCTCGGTGTCGCCCTGCTCGGCGGGTTCGAGGTCCGGCCCGGGGACGGCGACGTGCTCGCCCTCCGCGGTCGTACCCAGCTCCACCAGGTCCAGGTCGCAGGCCAGCGACCAGGCGCGCAGGGCCTCGACCTCGGCCTCCTCGGGCACCTCGCCCTCGGCCGGGGCCAGGCCCAGCAGCCGGGCCGCGGGCGCCCGGTCCTCCTCCACGAGGTCACCGAACTCGTCCACCGTCCGGTGCGGGGCGGCCCAGCGGGCCAGCGCCAGCGCGTACCCGAGCATCGGGACGGCCTTCGCCTGCGCGGCCAGCTCCTCCTCCGGGGGCAGCTTCACCGGCGGTACCAGCACGGCCGCGTCGTCCAGGTCCTCGTCATCCAGCCCGTGCGCGGCGAAGGCCCCGTAGAGGTCCTGGAGCTCCAGGTCGGCGGGCAGGACCGCCTCGACCGCACCCTCTCCCCCTGAAGCACCGGCGTTCTTCCGACGTCGTCCGGCCATCGTTGTGCGCTCTCCCTCAGCCAGCGGTCAGCCCAACAGCGCCGCGTACCCGATCCACCACCTCAGCGTATAGGCCGGGCACCCCCGATGCCCGGCCTCAAGGGGCGCGCACAGGGGCGCGCGGCGTATCCGTGCGCCCACCCCTTATCCTTCGATCTGGTACCGCGCACACCCCGCGCGGGCCACTCGGGCAACGAAGCCCCCTGCCACACTCATCCGCTCCATCAGGGAGCCCGCACCGCGGCCACCACCACAGCGCCTCAGGACGGGCGCGCCGGCACACCCTGCCGCCCCGGTGGGGCCCAGCCACAGGAGACCCCTGAGATGGCGGACCTCTCCCCCGCCGGCTCCGGCCTGCGCACCGCGCAGCTCGACGGACGCCGACTGTCGGAGGCCCTGCTCCCCCTGGAGCTCGCGCCGCGCGCCCAGCTCCAGCTCGCCGCGATCAGCCGCTGGAACGCGCTGCGCGGCGTCCGCGTCGGCCTGGTGGCCGCCGCCCTGCTGTTCATGCTCATCGGTGCCAACCTGGCGACGCCGATCTACCCGCTCCTCCAGCAGCGCCTCGGCCTCGGCCCGCTCGACACCACGATCCTCTTCACGATCTACGTGTTCGCCCTGGTCCCGGTGCTGGCCATCGTCGGCCACTGGTCCGACCACCTCGGCCGCCGCGCCCTGATCCTGCCTGCCGTCGGCCTGGCCGCCGCCGGCGACGTGGTGTTCGCGACCTCGGGCAGCTTCTGGCAGCTCGCCGCCGGCCGGGCGATCCAGGGCATCGCCGTCGGCCTCTCCACCGGCGCCGCCGGAGCCGCCCTCGGCGACCTGCTGCCCGACCACCCGACGCTCGCCGCCAAGCTCACCCTGGCCTGTTCCGCAGGAGGCGTCGCCCTCGGCCCGATCGTCGGCGCCCTGCTCTCCGGCGGCTCCGACCCGCTGCTCACCCCCTTCCTGCTGCACGCCATCGCGCTGCTGGCGCTGTGCGTGCCGCTGGCCGTCGTCCACCCCCGGATGCCCGGCCGCAACCGCCCGCCGGCCTCCCCGCCCCGCATCACCACCCCGGCCCACCTGCGCCCACAGCGCCTGCGACTGCCGCGCACCGGCCGCCGCGAGTTCCTGCTCGCCGCCACGGCCGGCTTCATCTCCTACGCGGTCTTCGGCGTCTACCTCAGCCTGGCCCCGGCCTTCGCCGCCAAGCTGCTGCACACCCCCTCGCACCTGGTCGGCGCCGTCGTGGCCGCCCTGCTGCTCGGCTCCTCGGCCACCGCCCAGCTGCTCGTCCCCCCGACCTCCGACCGTCTGGTCATCGCCCTCGGCATGACCGGCCTGGCCACCGGCCTGGGCCTGGTCGTCGCCGCCGGCTACACCGGCACCCCCGCACTCCTCTTCATCGGCAGCGTCCTCGGCGGCTCCTGCCAGGGCGTGGCCTTCCGCTCCCTGTTCACCACCGCCGTCGCCGCCCTCAACCCGGAACGCCGCGGATCCGAACTGAGCGCCCTCTGGGTCATCGTCTACCTCGGCAGCTCCCTCCCCATCGTCATCGTCGGCGCCCTGGTCCAGCACTACGGCCTCCTCCCCGCCGTCAGCGGCTTCGCCACCCTCGCGGCCGTCCTGTGCGCGGCCCTGGCAGTCGCCGTCGCCCGCAAACCCAAGGCAGCCTGACCCGCACACCCGAACGCCGCTGCCCGGGACTTCCGAAGGGGAAGTCCCGGGCAGCGGCGTTCCCGCCACCGGGGTGAACACCCGCGCATCAGCTGCTTCGTTGAGCAGGGCTACCGCCGTTCCCCACCATCCACCCCCCACCCGCCTCCCGGCGGGTGCCCGCCCCGGGCCTCTCCGCGCGCCACCCCGCAGGGCGGCGCGCGGAGACGCCGGAGCAAGGCGAGCTGCCCGTCGGAGGAACGCCCGTAGGCCGCTCCAACTACCAGATGCCGTTGGCGAAAGGGTGGGGGTTCCGCCTCCGCCCACTGGATGCGATCCAGCGGGGCAAAGTGCCGCCAGCCGGGAGGTGCGGGCACGGCCGGTCGTCGGATGCACCCGCTCGCCCAGGAGCTTCACGGCGGCCACACCCAGCCCGGTCTCCTCCGCCGTCTCACGGGGCGTACGCCGTCTCGGCTCTGATCCCGTAACGTCAGCTCGCCTTGAGGCGGTCCATGAGGTCGGCGACACCGTCGACTTGCCGGTAGGGCTTGAACGCCGGGGCGAGCTCGCGCACCAGGGTGACGCACCGCTCGGCACCGATCCGGGTGGCGAGGTCGAGGGACTGGTTCGTGACGGCGAGGGCCTGTTCGACCTCGCGTGCTTGTAGGAGGCTGCGGGCCTCGTAGGTCAGGAAGATCCCGCGGGTCTTGTCGCGGGAGCGTGGCAGCAGACTCATGCCCTCGTCGATGCGGGCGTGCGCTTCGTCCGTACGGCCGAGGTCGAGCATGCACTGGCCGGAGTCGACGGCCAGGTCTGCCGCGCTCATCCACCGGCACCAGCCTGGGGCCGGGTCGGGGCTGTCGGTGAGCAGGGCTGCCTCGGCGGCGGCGAGGTCGCGGTGACAGTCGGAGGCGGCGCCGAGGGCGGCGTGTGCGCGGGCCCGGCGGAGGTAGAGCAGAGACCGGGCGGTGGGGTGCCGGGTGTGGATGAGTGCCTGGCTGAGCGGTTCGACGGCGGCGTCGGGCTGGGTGAGCCAGATCGACTGGTAGGCGAAGTCGGAGAGGATGCCGGCGCCGAGGTCGCGGTCGCGGGCGGCGTGCGCGTTGGTGAGCGCCGCGTTCCAGAGCTTGCCCGCCGCGAAGTGACGCCCCTGGTCGAAGCGGTGCCAGCCGCAGGTACTGGCCAGGGAGGCAGCCAGCAGGTGGAGCCGTCGACCGATGGGCTCGGTGTACCTGCCCTGTGCCAGCAGGTCGGTGACCGTGTCCAGTTGGGCGTCCATCAGCTTCGCGGTGTGCTGCCGCTGTTCGGTGGGCAAGGCGGTCAGCCTGGCGCTGGTGCCATCCAGCCAGTCGACCAGTTCGCCGTCGACGTGCTTACCGTTCAGAGCGGTAGTGAGCCGGTCGGGTTCGAGGGTGGCCCACTGGGCTGAGAGCCCGGCCAGCGCGAGGGCGCTGAAGGTCATGAAGGTGCGGCGGCGACGGTCCATGGCGGCTCTCTGTGCGTCTCGAAGTGCGTGAACGGTGAACGCCGATCCGAGTGGCACCGGTTGTTCCTGGCCGGGCAGCCAGTGAGGCCATTCGTAGGCTTCCAGCTCGCTGATCGGGACGTTGAAGGCTTCGGCGATCAGGAGCTGAGACTCAAAGCTCGGGGTCTTCTTCCAGTTCTCCCACTTGCTGACGGCGGCCTTGTCGGTGCCGGAGCGAAGCCCTTCGGGCCTGTTCCTGGCGGCGTGATGGATGCGGGCCGCGAGGTCGGTCTGAGACCAGCCGCGAAGCGCGCGGGCGTACGCGAGGGGGTGCCGGATCTGGTCGTCCACGAGGCCAATCCCATCATCGACGGTGACCGTCAGCCTACTGCGAGCGATACCGGGACCACCCCAGGACTACAGGCAAAGCCTGGTTGGTGACCGCGAGTTGGGCTCTACTCGTCATGCACCAACAAGTTCCTTCACGACGCGGAAGGAGTCCGCGCATGAAACGACGTGTTGCGGTCATCGGCCTCGGCCACCAGGCGATCGAGGACCACCTGCCCGGCCTGCTCGCCTCCAGCAGGGCCGAGCTCGTCGCGATCTGCGACAGCAACCCCAACACCCTGCGGCAGCGGCAGGAACAGCTCCAGGTCCCGGGATTCACCCGAGCCGGTGAGCTATTGGACGCCGTGGCGCCGGACTTCGTGGTCGTCGCCGTCCCGCACCACGCCGGCCGCGAGGTCGTCCAGGAGTGCGCCGCCCGCGGCGTCCACGTCCTCAAGGAGAAGCCGTTCGCCACATCCGTGTGGGAGGCCCGGGATCTCGCCCAGATCTGCCAGGACGGGCAGGTCGAGCTGATGGTCACCCTCCAGCGACGCTTCAACCCGATCCACGCGAGTGTCGCCGGACTGCTGGACCAGATCGGCATCCCGTTCCTGATCGACGGCCAGTACACCTTCCACACCGACGACCCCGGTGCCGGCTGGCGCGGGGACACCCGACAGGCCGGCGGTGGCTGCATCATCGACATGGGCTACCACCTCATCGACCTGCTGCTGTGGTACTTCGGCTTGCCCAGCCGGGTCATCGCCGAGTTCTCCGCCGCCGCCGTCCCCGGTGGCGGGTACGACGCGGAGGACACCGCCGTCATCCAGCTCGGCTACGACACAGACTTGTACGGCTCGGTGCTGCTGTCCCGGTGGGTGGCTCCGAAGACCGAGCGCCTGCACGTGGTCGGCACCCGCGGCTCGGTTCTGCTGGCCAAGGGCCAGGTCCAGCGGCTCGACCTGCACGGCGCCGTGGTGGAGGAGCTGACCCGACCGCACGCGCCCGCCTCGGCAGCGACCACGCAGATCGACTACTTCTGCCGGGTCCTGGACGGCGAGCGGCCCAACACGTCCGGCCCCGACCAGCACCTCGCGCACGCCGCGTTCATCGCCTCCTGCTACCAGTCCAAGACAGTGGGGCGCTACATCGATCCGAAGGAGATGCTGTGACCAGCACGCTCGCCCTGCTCGGTGGCAAACCCGCCGTCACCGCCGCGGGCCCGCACTTCACCTGGCCGCCGATCGACGACACCACTCGCGCCAAGGTCGCCGCCCAGCTGGAGGAGTCGATCTCCATTCCCGGCCGGTCCGGCATCGTGGCCGAGCTGGAGGACGGTCTGCAGGAGTACTTCGGCGTCCGGCACGCGGTCACCACCAGCTCCGGCACCGCCGCCCTGCACGCCACCTACTGGGCCACGCGGATCAAGCCCGGCGACGAGGTGATCGTCCCGGCGTGGACGTTCCACGCCACCGCCTCCCCGCTGTTCCACCTCCGCGCGGTGCCGGTGCTGTGCGAGACCCGGCCGGACGGCAACATCGACCCGAGCCGGATTGAGGAGCTGATCACCCCCCGCACTCGGGCTGTCATGGTCACCCACCTGTGGGGCAAGCCCGCCGACATGACCGACCTCGTCGCCGTCGCGCACGCCCACGACCTGGCGGTGCTGGAGGACGGCTCCCACGCCCACGGCGCGAGCATCGCCGGGCAGAAGGCCGGCACGTTCGGCCTCGCCTCGGCCTTCTCCCTCAACGGTCCCAAGCCGCTGTCCGGCGGTGAGGGCGGGTTCGTCCTGACGGACGATGACGACACCTACCACCGGGTCATCGCGTTCGCGCACTACAACAAGCGGGCCAGGGCCGAGATCCCGGAAAGCCATCCGCTCGCGCGGTACGCGGTCACCGGGGCCGGCCTCAAGCTCCGCATCCACCCGCTGGCCGCCGCCATCGCCCACGACCAGCTCGCCCGTCTCGACGGCTACCTCGCCGGCCGGGCGGAGATCGCCCACTACCTCACCGGTCGGCTGGCCCTGATACCGGGCCTGGAGGTCACCGAGCTGCCCGAAGGAGTGGTCCCGTCCTGGTACGGGTTGACGCTCACCTACCAGCCCGACGCGCTCGGCGGACTGCCGATCGCGCGGTTCCGCCAGGCACTGATCGCCGAGGGCGCCACCGAGTTCGACCAGCCCGGTTCCACCTGCCCGATGAACCAGCTGCCGCTGTACCAACAACCCAGCATGCTGTTCCCCGGCCACCCGCATTCCCACCGCCGGTACAGGCCGGGGGACTTCCCGGTCGCCGAGCACGCCCACGCTCACACGATCAAGCTCCCGGTCTGGCATCGTGAACAGGATCTGGAGCTGGCCGAGCAGTACGTCCGCGCGGCCATCAAGATCAGCGACCACCACGAGGAGCTGCTGTGACCGTCACCTCCCCCGAGTTCGCCGCCGGCCTGGCGGCCGAGGCCGAAACCGCCGGCATCACCGGGTTCGTCGCCGCCGCCGTGATCAACCACGAGGGCCGCATCCTGCTCGTGCGCCGCAACCCCGACGACTACATGGGCGGCCTGTGGGAGATCCCCTCCGGAACGGTCGAGCCCGGGGAGACCATCCTGGACGCCCTCCACCGGGAGACGGCCGAGGAGACCGGCCTGGCCATCGACCAGGTCACCGCCTACATCGGACACTTCGACTACGAGAACAGCCGCGGTGGCACCACCCGCCAGTTCAACTTCGCGGTCACCGTGGAGAAGACCGAACCGGTCGTCCTCAGCGAGCACGACGCCCACCAGTGGGCCCTCCCCAGTGACCTGCCCGAGGTGAGCGACGCGGTTCGCGAGCTGATCACACGCTGAGACGTACGAGTGTGGCGGGGCCCCTCGGATTCCCCGAGGGGCCCCGCCACACTACGGTCAAGACGACCTGCTGCGACTCGAAAAGGGTGGGTTCCGCCTCCGCCCACTGGATGTGATCCAGCGGGCAAAGTGCCGCCAGCCGGGAGGTGCGGGCATGGGGTGTGTCGGCGCCCCAGGCGTTGATGCGCACAAGGTCCATGGCGGCGCCGGTGCGACCTCCGGCTCCATGGGTGGCCAGCCATGGAGCCGGAGGTCAGGCAGTCAGCGCAATGTCCAGGTACGCCTGCACCGGCTCGAAGAGCCCGTACGGCACGTACTCGGGGATCTCGGCAAGGGTCACCCACGCGAGGGCGTCCAGCTCGTCCGTGTCCACCACCTCGGCGGTGCCGCTCACGATCTCGCAGGCCGTGTACGACATCAGCCGCCCGGTCTTCGGATGCACCCGCTCGCCCAGGAGCTTGACCGCGGCCACGCCGAGTCCGGTCTCCTCTGCAGTCTCACGGACGGCCGCCTCCTCAGGGGACTCGCCGGTCTCGATCTTGCCGGCCGGGAACTGCCAGGAGAGCTGGCCCTCGCTCACCCGCCGCCGGACCATCAGAACGCGGCCCTCGCGGACCACGATCGCGGCGGCAACGCCCGCGCGTTCCTCCGCAGCCTGCTGTGTCACGTCTGCTCCTCCAGGGCGGCCAGGACAGGTGGAATGGCCGGGTTGTGGTTGATGAATCGGGACATCGAGGTTGCCGGTCCGAGGTGATGCAGCAGAGAGCGCTGAATCTAGCTTGCGTCAGCTGACTGCTGTCCAACCCCATGACCGTGAACCGTTCTCTCCGCCCGTACCGATGCGGGCACACCGGCCGGGCGGCGACGGGGCCGGTTGCCCTTTTCCCGGGGACAGCCGACCCAACCCCAAGCGAACTGCCCGACACATCCGCATCTGCTCCACGCCAACTCGGCCCCACGTAAGGATGGATGGATGAGCAACTGGGAGTTCGTGAAGGACAGAACCGCCACCCAAGGCGCGGTGTGGAGGTCGGCCGATGGCCTGCTCTACAAGCGGACCGGTGGCGAGGACCTGCGGGCGGAGATCGAGTTCCAGCAGCTGGCCGCGAGCCTGGGCTACCCGGTGCCGGAGATCGTCGACAGCGGCTCGGAGGACGGGCGCTACTTCGTCGTCGAACGCGCCATCGGCGACACCTCGCTGCACGAGGAGGCGCTGGCCGACGCCGGGCGGGACGGTCGGGTCAGCTACCAGGTCATCAGTACGGCAGCTGCCGTCACGTCGAAGCTCCTGCAGGCCCAGGCGAGGCACCCCCTCCCCGCCACGCCGTGGTTCGAGAAGGCGGCCTTCGCGGCAGAGGTCTTCGAGGAGAAGCCGGACCTCGACACCCCGCGCGTCCACGAGGGGTCAAGCACGCCCTCGACCGGCTGGCCCGTCTCCCGATGGTGCACGGGCACCTGGGCGACTTCCTGCTCGTCAAGTGCTTCTTCTTCCTCGCCCTCATGCGGCCCACCGACCCCACGCGGCACGACAAGCACATCAAGTGGCAGTACCGGCGCACCCTCTTCACGATGGGACTTGATCAGTATGAGTCGGGCGACACGATCGACACCGGCACCTTGCCCACTCTGGAACGGTTCACCGCTGAACACCGGTAGGCCGGTTCCCACCGTCCGCGACCGCGACTACCTGATGGACCACCACGGAGTCGTCTTCAAAGTCATCGGCGACAGCCACCCCGGCAGCCACTACCGTCGTGTCGAAGTCCTTCGGCATCCTCGCCGGCAGGCCGGAGTGCTACGTCTACTCCGACACCCTGGGTCCTACGGGCGGGTAGCTCCGTGCTCCAGGTAGACGGTCTCGGACTTTGCCCTGGCGGCGCAGCCGGCGTGGACGCGGCGGGCCAGGCGCGGGATGAGGAGCACGTCGAGCTGGTCGGTGGTGTGGAAGGCATACTCGCCGATCTCCACCTGGTCGACGGTGATGAGGTCCAGCTCGTCGGCCGGGAGGACACCGCCGTCGAAGACGAAGAGGAGCTTGTCCCCCTCAGTGGGGTGGGGTGCCCAGTCAGCAACGAGCAGTCGACCGATCGGCGGGGTGATGCCAAGCTCCTCCTTGACCTCCCGGGCCGCACCCTCGCTCGGGGTCTCGCCGGCATGCAGGTACCCACCGGGGATCTCCCAGCCCGGCTTGTAGGTCGGCTTCACGAGGAGGACGCGGTCGTCCTCGTCGAAGAACAGCACGCCGGCGGCGGTGCGGGGCTGGGCCACGACCTCGTGGGAGTGGGAGTCGCTCATGGCGACGACTGTAGCCATCCAGCCGCGTCACGCGACGATCTGGAGCCGCTGTGCGACGCCTGCCAGCAAGTAGCTGCGCTTGCCGCGCTGTTGCCCACCCAGCTGGTCACCAGGTGTCGAGGGATGAAGTGATAGCGGACTTGCTCGGGGGCCAGTTCCTCGGCTTCCAGGAACAAGGCCGAGTTCAGGGATTTCGCGACCGCTGACAGTCAGGCAATGCGCGCGTGCTCGCCGAGTTGCCACGCCAGCGAGAGCCTGGTCGATTCCTGCGCGAGGCCTCGAACGCGGCGAGCTCCTTGCCGCCGGTTAGCCGCAAACTGGGCCTTCCCGATCGCCAGGCGCAGCCTCCTCGACACCGACCGCACGACGCCCGACCTGGGTCTACCTGGGCTGATCGAACCCGATCCGCCGAGAGCGAGCGCCGACGATCACGTACGGGATACTACAAAGACCTGACTCATCGTCAAGTGCCGTGGTACGTTCCGTACTCAAACAGAAAACAGGCGACCCCGGCGGTGCTACCAACACCCCGGGGTCCGGCAACAGGAGCCAGAACTCCCGATGCGCGTCCATCGTAGCGCCCACGTGCGCAACTTCACCGTACTGCCCAACGCCCTGCTCCAGTACCGGCGATTGAGCTACACCGCCCGAGGCCTCCTCGCGGACCTCCTCTCCCGCCCTGACTGCTGGCGCGAGGACGGTCGGCACATGGCCGACACCAGCCCGCAGGGCCGAGGCGCGATCCGCAAGGCCCTGAAAGAGTTGTCCGACGCGGGCTTCTACCGCGTCGAGAAGATCCGCCTGCCGGACGGCACCATCCGCACCGAGACCCACGTGTACGACACTCCGTGGTTCGCGCCGGATGCCACCCGTCCGGCGCCCGGTGGAGCGACTACCGGCCGTGCTGGCACGCCTGTTGTAAAGAACCGGCGCCAAGAATCCACCCTCCCCGGCAGTCCGGCCGAGGAAGTCGAACCCGATGGGCAGGAGGAGGCTTCCGCGACCGAAGTGGTCCGCGAAGCCGTGGCCACCCTGTTCCGGGTGATCCGGCCTGAACCGCGCCTGCGCCTGGGCGAGGCCGAAGCGCGCGAACTCGCGCCCCTCGTCGCCCAGTGACTCGCCCGCGGCAGCACCCCGGCCGACCTGGCCCACGCCCTGCTGCCGGGCCTGCCCACGCCGATGCACTCGGCATCCGCAGTGCTCCGCTACCGCCTGGAGCACAAGATGCCGCCCGCCCGGCCCGCAGAACAGCCACCGACCCGCTACACCGAGTGCGCCAAGTGCCACGACCCCGTGCCCCGACCGGGCACCTGCCGCCCGTGTGCCGGCCTGCCCACCCGAACTCCCACACTCAACAAGTCGGCAGACGTGGCAATCGCAGGCGCCGCCCGCGTCCGAACCGCCCTGCGCTCCGCAATGACCGGTGGACGGCCTGCACGCGTCGCCGCCTGAAACACCCGACCCCGCGCCGGCCGGCAAGCGGCCAGGCAGGGGGCGGGCACCCGCCGGCAGGCGGGTGGGGGGTGGATGGTGGGGAACGGCGGAGAACCCGCCCAACACAGCAGATCACGCGCGGGTATTCACCCCGGAAACGCCGCTGCCGCGCGCCCCCAAGGGTGCACGCGGCAGCGGAAAAACGATCGACCAGCCAAGGCCTCAGACGTTGAACCCCAGCGCCCGCAGCTGCTCGCGGCCGTCGTCGGTGATCTTGTCCGGGCCCCACGGCGGCATCCAGACCCAGTTGATCCGCAGGTCCTTCACCAGGCCGTCGGTGGCCGTCTTGGCCTGGTCCTCGATGACGTCGGTCAGCGGGCAGGCCGCCGAGGTGAGCGTCATGTCGATGGTGGCCACGTCGGACTCGTCGATGTGGATGCCGTAGATCAGGCCCAGGTTGACGACGTCGATGCCCAGTTCGGGGTCGACGACGTCCATCAGGGCCTCGGTCAGGTCCTCGACCGAGACGGTGCCGGCCGTGGTGCCGACGATGATGCCGGCCGGCTGCTCGTCGGCAGCCGAAGCCGCAGCAGTAGCCGTCGCGTCGGCCGCAGCGGAGGCGGTGGCGTCGACGGTGGTGTTCTCGTCACTCATGGTTTGTCCTCCTCTGCAGGTTCAGTCGTTCACGGCGGGGTGCTGGGCGAGCGCCTGGGCGGTGGCGTCCTTCCAGGCCATCCAGCTGAGCAGGGCGCACTTGACCCGGGCCGGGTACTTGGAGACGCCGGCGAACGCGACTGCGTCCTCCAGCACCTCCTCGTCGCCCTCGCCCTGGCCCTTGCTCTGCATCAGCTCCAGGAAGGCCTCCTGGACCGCCTGCGCCTCGCCGACGGACTTGCCGACGACCAGGTCGTTCAGCACCGAGGCGCTCGCCTGGCTGATCGAACAGCCCTGGGACTCGTACGAGACGTCGGCGACCGTCGTGCCGTCGAGCTTCACCCGCAGGGTGATCTCGTCGCCGCACGTCGGGTTGACGTGGTGCACTTCGGCGTCGCCGTCCCGCAGTCCCTTGCCGTGGGGGTTGCGGTAGTGGTCCAGGATGATGTCCTGGTACATCGAGTCGAGCTTCATGGTCGTCCTGCCCCGTCCCGTCAGCCGAAGAAGTTCCGGACGTGGTGCAGGCCGTCGATCAGCGCGTCGACCTCGCCCGGCGTCGAGTACAGGTAGAACGACGCCCGCGTGGTCGCCGGAATTCCGTACCGCAGGCAGACCGGCCGTGCGCAGTGGTGGCCGACGCGCACGGCGATGCCCTGCTCGTCCAGCACCTGGCCCACGTCGTGCGGGTGGATGTCACCCAGCGTGAAGGAGATCGCGGCACCGCGGTCGACGGCCGTGCGCGGGCCGATGATCCGCAGGTCGGGGATCTCCAGCAGGCGCTCCACCGCGTACTCGGTGATCGCGTGCTCGTGCGCCGCGATCCGGTCCATGCCGATGCCGGTCAGGTAGTCGATGGCCGCGCCGAGCCCGACCGCCTGGGCGATCGGCGGGGTGCCGGCCTCGAACTTGTGCGGCGCCGGGGCGTAGGTGGACGAGCCCATGGTGACGGTCTCGATCATCTCGCCGCCGCCGAGGAACGGCGGAAGGTCCTCCAGCAGCTCCTGGCGGCCCCAGAGCACGCCGATGCCGGTCGGGCCGAGCATCTTGTGGCCGGTGAAGGCGACGAAGTCGGCCTCCAGCGCCTGCACGTCCAGCACCGCGTGCGGCGCGGCCTGCGAGGCGTCGATGACGACCAGCGCGCCGACCGACTGCGCCTTGCGGACGATCGTCTCCACCGGGTTGACGGTGCCGAGCAGGTTGGAGACCAGGGTGAAGGAAACCACCTTGGTCTTCTCGGTGATCAGCTCGTCGATGTTCGACAGGTCGAGCCGGCCCTCGTCGGTCAGCCCGAACCACTTCAGCTTCGCGCCGGTGCGCTGCGACAGCAGCTGCCACGGGACGATGTTGGAGTGGTGCTCCATCTCCGTGATGACGATCTCGGAGTCGGCGTCCACCTTGTACGGCTCGTCGGCCCAACCGAGCATGTTGGCGACGAGGTTGAGCGACTCCGAGGCGTTCTTGGTGAAGATCACCTCGTTGCGGCTCGGCGCGTTGATGAACGCCGCGACCTTGTCCCGGGCGCCCTCGTACAGTGCCGTGGCCTCCTCGGCGAGCACGTGCACGCCGCGGTGGACGTTGGCGTTGTGCCGCTCGTAGTAGGCGTTCAGCGCTTCGAGCACCTGGCGGGGCTTCTGCGAGGTGGCCGCGTTGTCCAGGTAGACCAGCGGCTTGTCGTCGTGCAGCAGCCGCTGCAGGACCGGGAAGTCCTTGCGGATCGCATCGGTGTCGAGCAGTCCCGACAGCGGGGTACGGGTCACTCGGAAGCGCCCCCCTTCACGTACGACTCGTAGCCCTCGTCCTCCAGCTTGTCGGCCAGCTCGGCACCGCCGGACTCGACGATGCGGCCGCCCGCGAAGACGTGGACGTAGTCGGGCTTGATGTACCGCAGGATGCGGGTGTAGTGGGTCACCAGCAGGGTGCCGACCTCGCCGGTCGAGCGGACCCGGTTGATGCCCTCGGAGACGATCCGCAGCGCGTCGACGTCCAGGCCGGAGTCGGTCTCGTCGAGGATCGCGATCTTCGGCTTGAGGAGCTCCAGCTGCAGGATCTCGTGGCGCTTCTTCTCGCCGCCGGAGAAGCCCTCGTTGACGTTGCGCTCGGCGAAGGCCGGGTCCATCTGGAGGGCGGCCATCGCCTCCTTGACCTCCTTCACCCACAGCCGCAGCTTCGGGGCCTCGCCGCGGACGGCGGTGGCGGCGGTGCGCAGGAAGTTGCTGACCGAGACGCCGGGGACCTCGACCGGGTACTGCATGGCCAGGAAGACGCCGGCCTTGGCACGCTCGTCGACGGACATCTCCAGGACGTCCTCGCCGTCCAGCAGCACCGAGCCGCCGGTGACGGTGTACTTGGGGTGGCCGGCCAGCGAGTAGGCCAGGGTGGACTTGCCGGAGCCGTTCGGACCCATGATGGCGTGGGTCTCGCCCTGCTTCACGGTCAGGTCGACGCCCTTCAGGATCTCGCGCGGGCCGTTCTCGGCCTCGACGGAGACGTGCAGGTCGCGGATTTCAAGGGTTGCCATGTGTACTCAGGACTCCTGGTTGACGGAGACGAGCACATCGTCCCCTTCGATCTTTACGGGGTAGACAGCGACCGGCTTGGTGGCGGGCAGGCCGGAGGGCTTGCCGGTGCGCAGGTCGAAGCTGGAGCCGTGCAGCCAGCACTCGATCATGCAGTCCTCGACCTCGCCCTCGGAGAGTGCGACGTTCGCGTGCGAGCAGATGTCGTTGATCGCGAACACCCCCTCGTCGGTGCGGACGACGGAGACCGGCACGCCGTTGAGGTCCACGCGCTTGGGGACGTCCTCCTGGAGGTCGCTGAGCGCGCAGGCACGGAGGAAGGTCATCGCGTTCAGACCGCCGCTTCGAGCTCGGCGTCGATCTTCTCCATGAGCTGGTCCTGGACCTCGGCGACGCCGATCTGCTGCAGCAGCTCGGCGAAGAAGCCGCGCACCACCAGGCGGCGGGCCTCGTCCGCCGGAATGCCGCGGGCCTGCAGGTAGAACAGCTGCTCGTCGTCGAAGCGGCCGGTCGCCGAGGCGTGGCCGGCGCCGACGATCTCGCCGGTCTCGATCTCCAGGTTCGGGATCGAGTCGACCCGGGCGCCGTCGGTGAGCACCAGGTTGCGGTTGAGCTCGTAGGTGTCGGTGCCGAGCGCGGCGGCGCGGATCAGCACGTCGCCGACCCAGACGGCGTGCGCGTCCTGGCCCTGGAGGGCGCCCTTGTACGCCACGTTGGAGCGGCAGTGCGGCGTGTCGTGGTCGATGACCAGACGGTGCTCCAGGTGCTGGCCGGCGTCGGCGAAGTACAGGCCGAACAGCTCGGCCTCGCCGCCGGGGCCCGCGTAGTTGACCCGCGGGTGCAGGCGGACCAGGTCGCCGCCGAAGGTCACGACCACGGACTTGTACGTGGCGTCCCGGCCGACCAGCGCGTTGTGCTGGGCGACGTGGACGGCGTCGCGCTCCCAGTCCTGGACGGAGACGAAGGTGAGCTTCGCTCCGTCGCCGACCAGCAGCTCGACGTTGGCGGCCCGGATGCCGGTGCCCGTGTGGTTGAGCACCACGACGGCCTCGGCGAACGGCTTGACGTCGATCACCACGTGGCCGAAGCGGACGCCGCCCTCGCCGTGCACGTCGATCTTGACCGGCTCGGTGAGCACCGCGTCCTTGGGGACGGTGACCACGAGCGCCTCGTCGAAGGCGCTGAACGCCTGCGCGGCGACCCGGTCGACGGGCGTGCCGGCCTTGCCCAGGCGGGCGTCGTCCCGGCCGACGGTCTCGGCGGTGACGCCGTCCGGCAGCGTGAACTCGACCTTGGTCCCGCCCCGCTCGGCGGCGGCGGCCGTGCCGTCGTGCAGCCCGCCGAGGCGGTGCAGCGGCGTGAACCGCCAGTCCTCCTCGCGGCCGGTGGGCACCGGGAAGTCGTTCACGTCGAAGGACGGCTTGACCGCGACGCGCGCGTCGATCGGCTGCTTGACCGTGTCACGGCCGGTGCCGGGGCCGGCGAGCTGCGCGCCCGCGCCGGCGGTGCCGACCTCGATCGAGCCGGCGGTGGTGGAGCCGGTGGTGTTCTGCTCAGCCATGGCTGTTCGTAGTGCTCTCTTCCTCGGAATCAGTGGATGGCGGGTGCTCGGCCGGACGTCAGCCGACCGCGCCCTCCATCTGCAGCTCGATCAGCCGGTTGAGCTCCAGCGCGTACTCCATCGGCAGCTCGCGCGCGATCGGCTCGACGAAGCCGCGCACGATCATCGCCATGGCCTCGGTCTCGGTCAGGCCGCGACTCATCAGGTAGAACAGCTGGTCCTCGCTGACCTTGGAGACGGTCGCCTCGTGGCCCATGGACACGTCGTCCTCGCGGACGTCCACGTACGGGTAGGTGTCCGAGCGGGAGATCGTGTCGACCAGCAGCGCGTCGCAGAGCACGTTGGACTTGGCGCCGTGCGAGCCCTCGCCGATCTCGATCAGACCGCGGTAGGAGGTCCGGCCGCCGCCGCGCGCCACCGACTTGGAGACGATGTGCGAGGAGGTGTTCGGCGCCATGTGGACCATCTTGGCGCCGGCGTCCTGGTGCTGGCCCTCGCCCGCGAAGGCGATCGACAGGGTCTCGCCCTTGGCGTGCTCGCCCATCAGGTAGACGGCCGGGTACTTCATGGTGACCTTGGAGCCGATGTTGCCGTCGATCCACTCCATGGTCGCGCCCTCGTACGCCACGGCGCGCTTGGTGACCAGGTTGTAGACGTTGTTCGACCAGTTCTGGATGGTCGTGTAGCGGCAGCGGCCGCCCTTCTTGACGATGATCTCCACGACCGCGGAGTGCAGCGAGTCGGAGGAGTAGATCGGCGCGGTGCAGCCCTCGACGTAGTGGACGTAGGCGTCCTCGTCGACGATGATCAGCGTCCGCTCGAACTGGCCCATGTTCTCGGTGTTGATCCGGAAGTAGGCCTGCAGCGGGATGTCGACGTGCACGCCCTTCGGCACGTAGATGAACGATCCGCCGGACCACACGGCCGTGTTCAGCGCGGCGAACTTGTTGTCGCCGGCCGGGATGACGGTGCCGAAGTACTCCTTGAACAGCTCCGGGTGCTCGCGCAGCGCGGTGTCCGTGTCCAGGAAGATGACGCCCTGCTCCTCCAGGTCCTCGCGGATCTGGTGGTAGACGACCTCCGACTCGTACTGGGCGGCGACGCCGGCGACCAGGCGCTGCTTCTCCGCCTCCGGGATGCCCAGCTTGTCGTAGGTGGCCTTGATGTCCGCCGGCAGGTCCTCCCAGGACTCGGCCTGCTTCTCGGTGGAGCGGACGAAGTACTTGATGTTGTCGAAGTCGATGCCGGTGAGGTCGGAGCCCCAGGTCGGCATGGGCTTCTTGCCGAACAGCTTGAGGCCCTTGAGCCGCAGGTTCAGCATCCACTCGGACTCGTTCTTCTTCGCGGAGATGTCGCGCACGACCTCCTCGCTGAGCCCGCGCTTGGCAACGGCGCCGGCAGCGTCCGGGTCGGCCCAGCCGTACTCGTAGTTGCCCAGGCCCTCAAGCTCCGGGTGCGAAACGGTGTCAGTCATGCGAGCTTCCTAACGCGCGGACGCAGAATCTTCGGTGGACGTACCGGCAGTCGGCACTGCATCGGAGTTCCGGCCCGCGGTGTGGCGGGCGGACGACGATGCGGCACCGGGTGCCGGCACATAGGTGGTGCAGACCCCGTCGCCGTGGGCGATGGTGGCCAGCCGTTGCACATGGGTGCCCAGGATCCGCGAGAAGACCTCGGTCTCCGCCTCGCAGAGCTGCGGGAACTGCTCGGCGATGTGCGCAACCGGGCAGTGGTGCTGGCAGAGCTGGGCGCCCGCCGGGGCCTTGGCCGCGGCCGACGGGACACGCCGCACCGTGGCAGCGTACCCGTCCGCGCTCAGCGCCTCGGCGAGTGCCTCGGTGCGCTCGGCCTCGTCGGCCCGGCGCAGCGCTTCCTGGTACTTCTCGCCCTGCTTGCCGAAGCGGGCCCGGGCGAAGGCGGCGACCGCCTCCTCGCCCGCCTTGCCGCCGCCCACCGAGTCCGAGATCCAGCGCAGCGCGTCGGCCGCGAGCTGGTCGTAGGCCTGGTAGAAGGCGTCCCGCCCGCCGTCGGTGAGGGCGAACACCTTGGCCGGACGGCCGCGGCCGCGGCTGCCGTAGACCCGCTGTTCGCGGGACTCGACCAGGCCGGCGGCGGCCAGTCCGTCGAGGTGGCGGCGGACGGCGGCGGCGGTGAGGCCGAGCCGGCTCGCCAGGTCGGCGGCGGAGGAGGGGCCGTGGTCCAGGATCGAGCGGGCGACCCGGTCCCGGGTGGCGCGGTGGCCCTCCAGCAGCACCTCGGCCGCCGTCACGGGCACGTCACAGCCGGGGGCCGACTCGGCCTCCTGCTGCGTGGCGTGCTCGCGCATGTTTTTCACAACACCAGTGTTGCGTAATTACTTCCGTCCGGACAAGCCGTGATCCAGGCCTCACCGGTGTCATCGATCACGCAGGTAAGCCTTACCTGGCCTGCGGAAACGATCACCGAGGGCGCCGTCCGGCCCCCGCGTCAGCGCCTCTTAGACTCGCCGGTATGAACCCCGTACCCGCGGTCCAGGTCGCCGGGCTGGTCAAGCGCTACGGCGACAAGACGGCCGTGGACGGTCTCGACCTCACCATCGCCGCCGGCACGATCACCGCCGTCCTCGGCCCCAACGGCGCCGGCAAGACCACCACCATCGAGACCTGCGAGGGCTACCGCCGCCCCGACGCCGGCACCGTCCGCGTCCTCGGCCTCGACCCGGTCACCCAGAGCGCCGCCCTGCGCCCCCGGATCGGCGTCATGCTGCAGTCCGGCGGCGTGTACGCGGGCGCCCGCGCGGTCGAGATGCTGCGGCACACCGCCAAGCTGCACGCCCACCCACTGGACGTGGACGCCCTGGTCGAACGCCTCGGCCTCGGCTCCTGCGGCCGCACCACCTACCGGCGGCTCTCCGGCGGCCAGCAGCAGCGGCTCGCCTTGGCCATGGCCGTGGTCGGCCGCCCCGAACTGGTCTTCCTGGACGAACCCACCGCCGGCCTCGACCCCCAGGCCCGCCGCGCCACCTGGGACCTGGTCCGCGACCTGCGCCGGGACGGCGTCACCGTGGTCGTCACCACCCACCACATGGACGAGGCCGAGCAGCTCGCCGACCGCGTCGCCATCGTCGACCGCGGCAAGGTGATCACCGAGGGCACCACCGAGGAGCTCTGCCGCGGCGGCGCCGAGGACTCCCTGCGCTTCGACGGCCCGCCCGGGCTCGACCTGGGCCCGCTGCTCAAGGAGCTGCCCGAGGGCGCCACGGCCGTGGAGACCACCCCCGGGAGCTACCGCGTCGAGGCGCCGGTGGACCCGAAGCTGCTGGCCACCGTCACCGGCTGGTGCGCGGCCGCCGGCGTCCTGCCCGAACGGCTGTCCGTCCAGCGCCGCAGCCTCGAAGACGTCTTCCTCGACCTGACCGGACGGGAGCTCCGCTCGTGACCTCGACCGACTACTCCCCGAAGCCGGGGGCGGCACCGGTCGGCCGGATGCTGCTCGCCCAGACCGCCTTCGAGACCCGGATGCTGCTGCGCAACGGCGAACAGCTGCTGCTCACCGTGGTCATCCCGACCGTGCTGCTGGTGCTGTTCTCCGCCGTGGACATCGTCGCGGTCGAGGGCCCCGGCAAGCGGGTCGACTTCCTGGCCCCCGGCCTGCTCGCGCTGGCCGTGATGTCCACCGCCTTCACCGGGCAGGCCATCGCCACCGGCTTCGAGCGCCGCTACGGCGTGCTGAAGCGGCTCGGCGCCAGCCCGCTGCCGCGCTGGACGCTGCTGACCGCCAAGACCGGCTGCGTCCTGGTGACGGAGGCGCTGCAGGTCGCGCTGCTGTCGGTGATCGCGCTGGCGCTGGGCTGGTCCCCGCACGGGAATCCACTCGCCGTCGTCGCCCTGCTGGTCCTCGGCACCGCCGCCTTCTCCGGGCTCGGCCTGCTGATGGCCGGCACCCTGAAGGCCGAGGCCACGCTGGCCGCCGCCAACCTGGTCTTCATCCTGCTGCTGCTCGCCGGCGGGGTGATCGTGCCGCTGAGCAAGTTCCCCGACGCCGTACGGTCGGTGCTGGAGCTGCTGCCGATCTCGGCGCTCTCGGACGGGCTGCGCTCGGTGCTGCAGAGCGGCGCCGGGGTGCCCTGGTCGGACCTCGGGATCCTGGCCGGCTGGTCGGTGCTCGGCCTGGCCGCAGCGGCCCGCTTCTTCCGCTGGGAGTGACCGGCGACGTACGAACGCACAACGCCCCCCGGCCACTTGAGGCCGGGGGGCGTCGCGCTGTTCGGCTCGTTCAGCTCACGGGGCGTCAGCCCTGGCTGCCGCCGCGGCGCTTGCGGGCGAGCACCACGAGCGCGCCGCCGACCAGCAGCACGCCGCCGCCGGCCGCCGCGATCATCGGGGTCGCGTCGCTGCTACCGGTCTGGGCGAGCGCCGGGCCGCTGGGGGTGGGCGCCGGGGCGGCGGTGGTCGGCGCGGGCACCGACGGGCTCACGGTGGGCGTCCCGGTCGGCGTCGGCGTGGGGGTCGGGGTCTTCGTCGGCGTCACGGTCGGCGTCGGCGTGGGGGTCGGGGTCGGCGTGGGGGTGGGGGTCTTGGTGGGGGTCGGAGTCGGAGTCGGCGTGTGACACGGCTCGATGGTCTTGGTCTCGTTGATGTTCCAGCCCTTCTCGTTCGGGTTCTCCGTGGTGGAAACCACCAGGTTCGCCTTGATCGGGGCGGCGTGGTCCTTCACCGGGAAGGTGCCGTGGAACTCCGCGGGGAAGGTCTTGGCGTCCAGGACCTTCTCGCCGTCGATGGTCAGGCTGACGGTGTTCTTCACGTCGGCCTTGGGGCTGTAGTTGATCAGATCGACCACGACCTTGTCGCAGGTCACCGACCACGTCGGCACGTGCGCCGAGGCGTCGGTGGCCAGCGCCAAGGGAAGTAGAAAACCGGCCGCCGCTGTACCGGCAAGTGCCGCCGCGCCGATCCCGATGTGCCGCTGCTGTCGCGCCATTACGCTGTTCCCCTCCGAACGGTCTTGCGCAGCAGGCGTGTTGAGTGGATCGCGGTGGCCCGCTACGAACTGTCCGGGGGACTCTACCGGCACTCCCGCATCCCGCCACACCCCGCCGTACGACCGGATTTCGTCTGTCCGTCCGTTCTCCGATGTGCATGACCAGCCCATCACAGTCGCCACCTCGCAGAATGCGGATTCGGCAGACTTGAATGAACTTCGTCACCTTTCAGACAGAACGGCGCCCCTGGTGATCAGGTTCAATCACCCGGGGCGCCGCATCGATCATTAGCGCTTCCCGACCATTCAGGCCTCCCGTCAGGCCTTCTTGGCCGCCTTACGCCGCGCAGCCACCACGATCCCGCCACCAGCCGCGATCACCACCGCACCGCCGACCGCCAGCGGCACCACGGGGCCCGAGCCGGTGTGCGCCAGGTTCCCGCCGCCGTTCGCCGTGGCGGACGGGCTCGCCGAGCCGGAGGCCACCGGCGCCGCCGTCGAGGCGGAGGCGGAGGCGGACGGGCTCGCCGAACCACTCGCACTGGGCTTTCCGCTCGGCGTCACCGACGGGCTCGCCGAACCGCTCGGCGTCACCACCGGCGGAACGGTCGGCGTACCGGTCGGCGTCGGGTTCGGCGTCGGGACGACGGTGCCCGGCAGGCAGCCGGTGAACGGGTAGTGGTGCGTCTCCGCGCCGCCCTTGCCGGTCAGCGAGGCCGCGATCACCGAGCCGTTGACCGGGCCGCCGCTACCCAGGTCGAAGGCGGCGTTCGGCGCGAGCACGGTGCCGGCCCAGGCGGCGTCGCTCTTCTTCACGACCTTCGTCGCGGTCGGGAAGTTCCAGAGCAGCCTGGCCCTGATCGCCCCGCCGGATGCGCTCTGCGCCTTGTCGTCCAGCACGAAGGCCGACTTGCCCGCGTCCCAGAGGAAGAATCCACTGGTCCCGGCTGCCGCCATGTCGTACGAGCCACCGGTCACGTTGACCACGGTCACGGCGCCGGCCGGCACCTTGAGGTACACCTCCTTGGCGCCCTGCAGAGTCGCCGCGTCGACGGTGAAGCTGTTGTACTTCGCGTCCCCGCCGGTGAACGTCAGCTTGGGGCCCTGGGCCTGGACGGTGGCACCGACCGTCTGCGGCACGGCGGCCAGCGAGGTGGCGGCGACGCGCAGCTTGGCGAACTCCGCCTTGAAGTCGATCGGCGAGGCACCCTGGCTGACGGTGCCGGCGTGCGCCTGGACGACCGCGCCGTCGGCCTTGGAGCCGTAGACGCCGTTGCCCTTCATCACCTGGGTGTTGTGGCCGGTGATGCGGCCGGCCACGACCAGCGCGTTCTTGCCGGGCAGCGCGTCGACCTCGGCGGGGGTGAGTTCCTGGCCGACCGAGAAGCCACCGGTGAAGTCGGCGTTGCCGCCGACCGCGACCGCACCCTCGGCGTCGGGGGTGTGGGTGTCGTCGCCCTCGATGAACTCGCCGTAGAGGTTGGCGACCCCGAGGCCGCGGCACTCCTGATTGGCACCGACGGCCTGAGCGGCCGGCGCGACGAGGCCGGCCAGGGCGAGCGAACCGCCGACCGCGAGCGCGGCGGCGGAAGTGGATATGCGCATGTGCAGGATCTCCGCTTGCGGGAGGAGTGGAAGCGGCCCCAGAACAGGTATGGACCAATCCGCACTCTTTCGGCCAGACGGGCAATTGGTCAAGACCATTGACCGGCGTGTCCGAACAATCCGTTTACGTCCCGGCCGCCCCCGCCCGCGCCCCGCCCCAAGATCGCCTGTAAGGCCACCTACGATTGACCCCGTGCGTACCCCCTTCTCCCTGCTCGCCGAGCGCTGGCAGCCCTCCGCCGCAATGGTCCGGCGCGCCACGTTCGCCGCGCTGGTGATGAGCGTGGTGATCGTCGTCACCGGCGGCGCCGTCCGGCTCACCGCCTCCGGCCTCGGCTGTTCCACCTGGCCCCGCTGCACCCCGGAAAGCCTGACGCCGACGCCCGAGATGGGCTACTACGGCATCGTCGAGTTCACCAACCGGATGCTCACCTACGTGCTGAGCGCAGCCGTCGGCTGGGCCATCCTGGCCGCCCGCTGCCACCGGCCGTGGCGGCGCAGCCTGACGAAGCTCGGCTGGGCGCAGTTCTGGCTGGTGATGAGCAACGCCGTCCTCGGCGGCATCACCGTGCTGACCGGCCTCAACCCGTACACCGTGGCGCTGCACATGATCGCCGCGATGGCCCTGGTCTGGGTCGCCCTGCTGATGTGGGAGCGGGCGAAGGAGGGCGACGCCGCGCCGAAGCTCGCGGTGGCCCGCCCGATCCACCAGCTCTCCTACGTCCTGGTCACGGTCATCGGCCTGCTGGTCGCAGCCGGCACCCTGGTCACCGGCGCCGGCCACCACCCGGGCACCCCGAGGGACAACAAGATCGTCCCCCGCATCCCGCTGGACTACGACCGCCTGGCGCAGTTCCACGCCGACTTCGCATTCATTTCGGTCGGCCTGACCATTGCGATGATCTTCGTCTTCGCCGCGATCAAGGCCCCCCAGCCCGCCAAGTCCCGCACCAAGGAACTCCTCGCGGTGCTGCTCCTCCAGGGCGTCCTCGGCTTCATCCAGTACTTCACGGATGCCCCCGAGCTCATGGTCGGCCTCCACATGCTGGGAGCCAGCCTGACCTGGATCGCCGCGCTCCGCATCCCCCTCGCCCTGCGCACCCGCAAGGCCGAGGACACCCCCGAGAAGTTGCCCACCCAGGCCCCACAAACTGCCGCCGTCTGACCCTCAGCGAAGGCCCCCATCCGCTGGATGGGGGCCTTCGCCGTGTCACAGCAGTTGTCGCGCCGCCCGGAGGCTCCCGCCTCCCCTTGTCAGCCCGCCGGATCGCCAGCACCCGCCCGGCCTCGCGCACAACCACGCCAGCGACGGGCCCGAGTTGAGCGGCGTGATAGCTCCGGGACTGTCACTCATGCACGGAAGACCCGAGGTAGACCTTCTGCCACGCCAGCGAGGTCATCGTGAGAGCTGCCTCGGCCAGTTCCCGGGCGGAGTCGGTCTTCAGGCTGCCGAGGCTGCTGTCGATCCAGGGCTGGACGTTCTGGTAGCCCTGCTCCCGGTACTCGACGGCTTGAAGGAGGCATTCGAGCTTGTCGGCGTCGTGCGCGACAACCACCTCCAGGCTCTCACCGTTCTCGTACTCGGAGATGACGGCGTTGACCCCGGTTACGACAGCGGGGTGGGCGGCGCTGACCTGGTCGGCAGTCACTCGCTCGTTTGAGGCTGCGGTCAGGTATCGCCGGCCGATGTGCGGAATGTCCCCGATGCGGGTCTCCTGCGTGTCGTGGAAGAGGCACAGCAGGGCGACCTTCGCCGGGTCGGCACCCTCCATCATCGCGAGGACTGCACCCACAACACCGGTGCGGAAGGAGTGTTCAGCGATCGTCTCGGGGTCCTTCACCCCGGCGATCCACCAGCCCGACCGCTTCGCCCGCTTGAGCATCCCCGCTTCGAACAGGTACCCCGCAGTGCCCTTCGCCTGCCCGTTCTCTGCCATGGCCGACCTCTCTCAAACGCCGCAACCGCTTGTCCGGAGACCGTAGTACACAGATTCCAACTTGCGCCGGGACTCGGAAGACAGAGTTCCATCGTCGAGCAGAACACCAACTCTTCCAGCCAATTCCTGTGCCACATAGGGATCGGAGTCGAGCAGGTTTCGGCGAGAAAGGATCAGGGCCCAGATGGAATGAACGTACAAATCGGTGTACTCAACGGCCCGGTCGAGCCGCACCGCGAGCTCTCGTAGGAGCGCCGAGGCGTCCCAGGCCGGTCGGTCGCGCTCAGCCATGAAGCAGTCGTCCGTCTGAGGGCGGCGGTCGAGGCCGAGCCAATGCGCCCAGTAGTTCAGGTTGGCCGCCTCTGCCTGGTCGTGGTCGGCGATGGATCTGTTGATGAAGTCCCTCAGCAAGGACGCGTCACCCTGACGAGCCAACGATGCCGCCACCGATCTCGCTTCGGCCCACCGTGGAGACCAACCATCGAGATTCGCAGTCAACGCACCCTTGCGGCGCAGCGCATCAAACCAATTCGCAGCATCCCATTGCCGGTCGTACGACGCGAGGTACCAGGCTTGTCGACGCAGAAGAGCCGCTTCCGCTCCAGCCGTCCCTGCCATGTCCGAGGCAGTCCGAACCCTATGGAAGAACCGCTCCCGCAATCCCGGTTCGAGTAGCGGCGACGACGAGACCGGCCCCCGTCGCGCGGCCGGAATCTGCGAGTGCGCGGCGACCACTCCGGGGAGGACTCCGCTCACCGCCCAACCGATCATGTGCGTGGCGTCTCGCGTAAGAACCCATCCTGCGAGCGGATGTTCAAGAAGTCGGTCCCTGATCGGCTCCGCTCTGAGAATCTCGCCCAGGAGGAGGTCAGCGTCCATCGCAGTGGAAAGCATGTCCACCAAGCCCGGCGGAGCACCGAGAAGGATCAGTTTGCGGCGCATCGCCACGAGGTTGCCTGCTCTGGTGGACGACAGCGGACGCCGTCCGGACTCCCATCCCTGAAGAGTGCTCTTGTCCACGCCAAGCTCCTCCGCCAACTCCTCCTGAGTTCGCGGGATCTGCTCGCGAATGACCTTGAAGAGATAGCCGGCGATGGCACTTCCGGTTCTCGCTCAGGCGAAGGCCGACTCCCAGTCAGTGTTGTTTCTCGCCTGATCGGCGATTGAGCAGCCATCGGCACTCCCCCTGGCCTTGATCGGCCGGGTAACTCGTACTGGCGGTCCGTCGGAACGATGCGTCACGCGGCGTAGCGTCGTGAATACGAAGCGGGGTCGCGATGTCGCTCGGAAATCGTAGTTCCGACGAAGCAGCATGCGGCCTCGAAAGCCCGGATCCTCAGCCGACTCAGGTACTCGACCCGTGGCCGGACGGGCCAGTTCACAAGGGAGTTGCCATGCCGCATCCGTTGCTGGAGGCTCATGCGCCTCCGCACGCCAGCCCGGTGCCGGTCGCCAGCCTGCTGCTGCCCTACCAGCCGGAATCGGTGGCAGCTGCGCGCCGGTTCGTCGGCGCGCAGCTGCGGGAGTGGGGGCTGGACGACCTGTCGGACGACGCCGCCGTGATCATCAGCGAGTTGGTCACCAACGCCTGCAAGACCGGCTGCCTCACGCACATGACCGTGAGGCTCCAGTGCGTCACCCCCCGGACGATCCGCATCTCGGTCCGTGACGGCTCCCGCGCCATGCCGGTGCTGCTCCAGGCGGACGAGGCCGACGAGTGCCACCGCGGCCTCGGGCTGGTCCACAAACTGACCCGGGGCAGCTGGGGCATCGTCCCGGAGGCCTGCGGCAAGACCGTCCACGCCAGCCTCCGACTCACCTGACGCACGGGGACACCCAGCACCCCTGTGCCGTCCGCCCTCCCATCGACTCCGTAGCTGAGGACCCTGCCCGTGAGCACCGGACCGCGCACCAGAACACTGCTCAAGGCCACCAGCACGGCACGCCGGCAAGCGATCACGGCCTCCTACTCGGCCCTGACCCAGGTCTGCGTCGCCACCGCCGACGACGCCGTCGAGGCCGAACTGGTCAGCGAGCACCCGACACACGCCTGGGAGCTCCCCCGCTCGAACGCGCTCGTCCTCGTCCACACGGACGTCGCCGAGGCACGCGCGCTGCTCAGGAGCGCTCAGTTGCTGGAACGCCACCGGGTACCCGTCGTCACCCCGCGCTACCCGGACGCCCTGACCGGAGGCGGCCGCGCCGTCACCTTCTGGCGTCTCCCCGGCCGCGAGCGACACGACCCCGCCACCAGCGCGCGGGTGACCGCCCGAATTCACCGGATCGACCCCGGCACGGTCCGGTGGCTGGCGAGGGAGAACCACGACCCGTTCAACGGTCTGCTGGACGGCCTCGACAACGCTCCGGTGCTCGATCCCTGCAAGCCGTTCCTTCGCGACCGCGCCGCCGAGCACAAGCCGGCACAGCTGGCGGCCGCGCAGCGCTTCGAGTTCACGGTCCCGGACACGGTGATCACGAATCGCGCGGACGAGGCACGGGAGTTCGTGGCGGCCCAAACCGCCGGGGCGGTGTACAAGCCGCTGTGGAACACCCCGTACGCGGTCGACGGACGGCCGCACGCCGTGTGGGTGCGCGAGGTCGATCCGGCCGACATCACCGACGCCGTGTCCGCCTGCCCGCACCTCTTCCAGGCGAAGGTGCCGAAGGTGTTCGACGCGCGGGTGACGGCCGTCGGCAACCGCCTGTTCGGCGTGCGGATCGACAGCCCCGACCTCGACTGGCGGCGCCGCCAGGACCGGATGACGTGCACGCCGATCGACGTACCCGAGCCGGTCGCACGCTCGGTCAACGCCTACCTCGATCAATTCCGTTTGGTCTACGGCGCGTTCGACTTCGCGGTGACCGCCTCGGGCGCCTGGTACTTCCTTGAATGCAACCCGAACGGCCAGTGGGCGTGGCAGCCGGCCGAGACCACCGAGGTGATCGCCCACGCCCTCGCCGACCAGCTACAGAAAGGCCGTGACGCATGAGCACACCGGCTGAACTCCGTACCGCTCTGGCCGACAGACTCACCGAGGACGGCACGCTGACCGAACGCGAGTGGGACAGCGCTGCGAGGGCCGTTCCGCGAGAGCTCTTCGTCGGAACCTACTTCACTCCGGTCGCCGGCAGCGTTCCGACCAGCTACCGGCCCGTCCGCGAGGGCGATCCCGGGTGGCTGGAGGGGATCTACGCCGATCAGACGCTGGTCACCCAACTCGACGGCCGCATCAGGCCTGAGGACGTGAACGGGGAAGCGGTGACGGGCATCCCGTCATCCTCATCCACCCTCCCGTCCGTGGTGCTGCGCATGTGGCAGCAACTCGACACGGAGGCCGGGCACCGCGTGCTGGAGATCGGCACCGGAACCGGGTACTCGACCGCCCTCGGCGCGCACCGCCTCGGGGACGCCAACCTCACCAGCATCGAGTACGACCCCACCGTCGGCGCGGCAGCGGCATCGGCGGTCAAGACGGCCGGATTCTCCCCCCAGTTGATCATCGGTGACGGGTTGCGCGGCGACCCGGCGGGGGGCCAGTACGACCGACTCATCGCCACCTGTTCGGTTCGGTACATCCCGCTCTCGTGGCTCCACCAGGTCAAGCCCGGCGGTCGAATCCTGGTCACCCTCTCCGGGTGGAGCTACGCGAACGCCCTCGTGCTGCTCGACGTGACCGGCCCTGGCGAGGCCACCGGTCGGTTCCTCGCCGACCCGACCAGTTTCATGATCGCCCGCCCCCACGACCGACCGCCCCGCCAGAGCCTCGCCCTGCTCCCCGGCGACGAACGCCCGACCCGGATCGACCCGGAAATCATCGGCACGTGGACGGGCAGTTGGGTCGCGCAGCTCGCGGCGCCCTCGGCCGAGCGGATGGGAGCCGGCGGACACCAGATCCTCTCGGACGTGGCCACCGGCTCACAGGCCCGGACCACGCCCAACCCCAAAGGCGGGTGGACCGTCATCCAGCGCGGCCCGCTCCGGCTCTGGGATCAGGTGGAGAGCGCCGTCGAAGCCTGGCGGCAGGCCGGCGAACCGCACCAGGACGGCTTCGGGATCACCGCCTCCGGATCGGGGCAACGCGTCTGGATCGGCCACGAGGACGGCCCGGGCTGGAACCTGCCGATCTGAAGCCGACGGCCCCGCTCCCCACGCGGGAGCCGGGCCGTTCGCCGTACGCGCCGAAGCGGTCAGCCGCCGAGCTGGATGCCGGCCATTCGCTTCCACTCGTACGGGCCGGTCTTGACCTTGAGGCCCAGCTCGCCCTCGAAGTCGTCGTGCAGGGTCAGCCCGGCCAGCTCCGCGGCCCGGCGGCCGACGGCGTAGCTGGGGGCGACCTGGTCGCCCCAGGCGCCGTCCGCGCCGACCACGACGATGCGGGTGGCCACGGCGCCGACGTACTCGACGACCGCTTCGGCGCTGCCCCCGTGCTGCCGGGCGAAGCTGGTGAGGTTCTTGGCGATGCGCTTGGCGCGACGCTCGGTGCGGGCGTCCGACGCGGCGGCGGTGGCGGTCTCTGCGCTGCTCATGCCCGCATGCTACCCACCGGTAGTGCCGCTGGCGACGGGAGCACCCTGTGCACCGGGCCACATACTGAAGAGGTGACCTTCAAAGGCTGGCCGACCGAGGCGCTGGACTTCTACGAGCGCCTCGAAGCCGACAACTCCAAGACCTTCTGGCAGGCCCACAAGGAGCAGTACGACGAAGCCGTACGCGCCCCCATGGAGCAGCTGCTCGCCGACCTGGAGCCCGAGTTCGGGCCGGGGAAGATCTTCCGCCCCAACCGCGACGTCCGCTTCAGCGCCGACAAGTCCCCGTACAAGACGCACATCGGCGCCCACCTGGAGGGCGGCGGCTACATCCAGCTCTCCGCGGACGGCCTGGCCTGCGGCAACGGCATGTACGTCCTCGCCCCGGACCAGCTGGAGCGTTACCGCGTCGCCGTCGCCGAGGACGTCGCCGGCGCCGAGTTGGAGCGGGTGATCGCCCGGGTGGAGAAGGACGGCCCGCAGGTCTTCGGCCGGGACTCCCTGAAGTCGGCCCCGCGCGGCTACCCCAAGGACCACCCCAGGATCGAGCTGCTGCGCCACAAGGGCCTGGTGGCCTGGCAGGAGTGGGAACCCGCGAAGTGGCTGGGCACCCGCACCGCCTACACCCGGATCACCGCCTTCCTGCACGCCTCCCAGCCCCTGCGGGACTGGCTGGACGGCCACGTCGGCCCCTCCGAGCTACCGACCCGATGAACACGGCGGACACGGCGAACACGGCGAAACGGAAGAGCCCCGGCCCAAAAGGACCGGGGCTCTTCCGTTTCGAAAGCCTCTACTCCACGAAGCCTCTACTTCACGAACGGGTCGACCGCGCACACCACCATCAGCAGCGACAGGTAGGTGATCGACCAGTGGAACAGCCGCATCTCCTTGAGCTTGGCGCCCACGACCCCGGCCTTGGCCCGCCCGTACAGCGCGTGCGCCTCACGCAGCCAGGCCCCGCCCAGCAGCACCGCGGCGACCGGGTACAGCCAGCTCATGTGCCCCAGCGGCCAGAGCGCCAGCGAGACGGCGACCATCACCCAGGAGTAGGCGACGACCTGCTTGCCGACCGCCACGTTGCCCTTGATGACCGGCAGCATCGGCACCCCGGCCCGCAGGTAGTCGTCGCGCACCTTCATCGACAGCACCCAGGTGTGCGGCGGAGTCCAGAAGAACACCACCAGGAACAGCACGACGGCCGCCCAGGACACCGAGTTGGTGACGGAAGACCAGCCGACCAGCACCGGCATGCAGCCGGCGATGCCGCCCCAGACGATGTTCTGCGAGGTGCGCCGCTTGAGCCCCAGCGTGTAGACGAACACGTAGAACAGCAGCGCGCCCAGCGCCAGCCCGGCGGAGAGCCAGTTGACGCCGACGCCCAGCAGCACCGTCGACACGACGGCGAGCACGATGCCGAACACCAGGGCCTCGCGCGGCGACACCATCCCGGTGACGATCGGCCGCCGCTCGGTGCGCGACATGACTGCGTCGATGTCACGGTCGATGTACATGTTGAGGGCGTTGGCGCCGCCCGCCGAGAGGTAGCCGCCGACCACGACCTTCAGTACCAGCAGCATGTTCGGAACGCCCTGCTGGGCCAGGAACATCACCGGCACGGTGCTCATCAGCAGCAGCTCGATGATCCGCGGCTTGGTCAGTGCGACGAACGCGCCGACACGGGCCCCGAGCGGCCGGTGCGCAGGAGTCGCCCCGGTGACCCCGGCGGGACGGGTTTCGACGGCGGTCACTAACACCCCAACTGAAGATGAATCTTCGCAGGCGTCCACAGGAACGAAGGGTCCCGAAATCGTCCGCTCTGCGCGTACCACGACACCATAGACGCTCCATATATCCCTTCCGGCTCCGGGGTCCCCCGGCGGGGCGGAACCGCACACCCCCGGGTGAACCGGCTGGGTGAAGCCACGAACCGTCTCCGGCGGGCCCCGCTAGCCCGTCCTGACCACCCCGGCGGCGGGCGGTCGCGAACCAGGAGAGTCTGGGACAAAAGCAGTCATACCGGCCTAGTGGGAATCACCATGCGGAAATCCCGGTTGTCTCAGCACGGAGGGTGAGCCCCGGCCCGGACGGTAGGCTCGCACGCAGAAGCGGGATCTACCCTCCGTGACCGGCACCACCCAGCGTCGGGCCCACAGCGCCGTGGCCGACCCGGTCCCCATTCACGGGGTCACTCTTCAATACGGAAGGAGCCCTGAGACAGGGTGAGCACTGCGCCGACGAACGCATTCGAGTGGACCGATCTGGACGAGCGCACGGTTGACACCGCGCGCGTCCTTGCGATGGACGCAGTCCAGAAGGTCGGCAACGGACACCCGGGGACGGCCATGTCGCTGGCCCCCGCCGCGTACCTGATCTTCCAGCGTTTCCTGCGCCACGACCCGACCGACCCGTCCTGGGTCGGCCGCGACCGCTTCGTCCTCTCCCCCGGGCACACCAGCCTGACCCTCTACACCCAGCTGTACCTCTCGGGTTACGGCCTGGAGCTGGACGACCTCAAGGCCTTCCGCGTCGCCGGCAGCCGCACCCCCGGTCACCCTGAGCACGGCCACACCGCCGGGGTCGAGACCACCACCGGCCCGCTCGGCCAGGGCATCGCCAACGCGGTGGGCATGGCGATGGCCGCCCGCTACGAGCGCGGCCTGTTCGACCCGGAGGCCCCGGCCGGCGAGTCCCCGTTCGACCACACCATCTGGGCCATCGTCTCCGACGGCGACCTGGAGGAGGGCATCTCCGCCGAGGCCTCGTCGCTGGCCGGGCACCAGCAGCTGGGCAACCTGGTCGCCCTCTACGACGACAACCACATCTCGATCGAGGGCGACACCGAGACGGCCTTCTCCGAGGACGTCCTCAAGCGCTACGAGGCGTACGGCTGGCACGTCCAGCGCGTCACCCCGAAGTCCAACGGCGACATCGACGTGGCCGCCCTGGCCGAGGCGCTGGCCGCGGCCAAGGCCGAGACCTCCCGCCCGTCGATGATCGCGATGCGGACGATCATCGCCTGGCCGGCCCCGGACGCCCAGAACACCGCGAAGGCGCACGGCTCCGCGCTCGGCGCCGCCGAGATCGCCGCCACCAAGAAGGTCCTGGGCTTCGACCCGGAGAAGACCTTCGAGGTCAGCGACCAGGTCATCGAGCACGCCCGCCTGGTCATCAAGCGCGGCAAGGCCGCCCGCGACCAGTGGCAGCAGTCCTTCGACGCCTGGCGCGCCGCCAACCCGCAGCGCGCCGCCGACTTCGACCGCATCGAGGCCGGCGAGCTGCCCGAGGGCTGGAAGAAGGCCATCCCCTCCTTCCCGGCCGGCAAGGACGTCGCCACCCGCAAGGCCTCCGGCGACACCCTCAAGGCGATCGGCGCGGTGATCCCGGAGCTGTGGGGCGGCTCGGCCGACCTCGCCGAGTCCAACCTCACCACCATCGACGAGGAAAGCTCCTTCCTCCCCGACGGCAACCCGCTGAAGACGGCCTCCCCGTACGGCCGCACGATCCACTTCGGCATCCGCGAGCACGCCATGGGCTCGACCATGAACGGCATCGCCCTGCACGGCAGGACCCGCGTGTACGGCGGCACCTTCCTGGTCTTCGCCGACTACATGCGCCCGGCCGTCCGCCTGGCCGCGCTGATGAAGCTGCCGGTCACCTACGTCTGGACGCACGACTCGATCGGTCTCGGCGAGGACGGCCCGACCCACCAGCCGGTCGAGCACCTGGCCTCGCTGCGCGCCATCCCGGGCCTGGCCATGGTCCGCCCGGCCGACGCCAACGAGACGGCCGTCGCCTGGCGCACCATCGTCGAGCGCCACACCAGCCACCCCGGCCCGGTCGGCCTGGCCCTGACCCGCCAGGGCGTCCCGACCTTCGACCGCGAGGTCTTCGGCTCCGCCGAGGGCACCGCGAAGGGCGGCTACGTCCTGGCCGAGGCCTCCACCGGCGACCCGCAGGTGATCCTGCTCGGCACCGGTTCCGAGGTCCAGCTGGCCGTCAAGGCCCGCGAGGTGCTGGAGGCCGAGGGCATCGCGACCCGCGTGGTCTCGCTGCCGTCCTTCGAGTGGTTCCAGGAGCAGGACCAGGCCTACCGCGACAGCGTGCTGCCGCCGTCGGTCAAGGCCCGCGTCTCGGTCGAGGCCGGCATCGCCCAGGGCTGGCGCGAGCTGGTCGGCGACCACGGCCGGATCGTCTCGCTGGAGCACTTCGGTGCCTCCGCCGACTACAAGGTGCTCTTCGAGGAGTTCGGCATCACCGCCGAGCGCGTGGTGGCAGAGGCCCACAACGCCCTGCGCTCCCTCGAAGCCGTCAACCGCTAGCACCCCAGGGCCGCGTACTCGCCCGCACGCGGGTACGCGGCCCCTCTGACTACCCCACGAAGCAGAAGAGCAAGGGACTGAAGCACCATGACTGACGCACTGAAGCGCCTCAGCGACGAAGGCGTTGCGATCTGGCTGGACGACCTCAGCCGCAAGCGGCTGAACTCCGGCAACCTGGCCGAACTGGTGCAGAACAAGCACGTGGTGGGCGTCACCACCAACCCGACCATCTTCCAGAAGGCGATCGCCGGCAGCGGCGACGACTCCTACGACGGCCAGCTGCGCGACCTCGCCGTCCGCAAGGTCACCACCGACGAGGCGATCCGCATGATCACCACCTCCGACGTGCGCGACGCGGCCGACGTGCTGCGCCCGGTCTACGACGCCTCCAACGGCCGCGACGGCCGGGTCTCCATCGAGGTCGACCCGCGCCTGGCGCACGAGACCGCCGCCACCGTGGCCGAGGCCAAGCAGCTGTGGTGGCTGGTCGACCGCCCGAACGTCTTCATCAAGATCCCCGCCACCAAGGCCGGCCTGCCCGCGATCAGCGAGGTCATCGGCAAGGGCATCAGCGTCAACGTCACGCTGATCTTCTCGCTGGAGCGCTACAAGGCCGTCATCGACGCCTACCTGACCGGCCTGGAGACCGCCAAGGCCAAGGGCCTGGACCTCTCCCAGATCGAGTCGGTCGCCTCCTTCTTCGTCTCCCGCGTGGACACCGAGATCGACAAGCGCCTGGACAAGATCGGCGGCGACGCCAAGAACCTCCGCTCCAAGGCCGCCCTGGCCAACGCCCGCCTCGCCTACCAGGCGTACGAGGAGGTCTTCGGCAGCGTCGACGGCAAGACCGCCGGCAGTGCCCGTTGGCTCTCCCTGGAGGCCGCCGGCGCCAAGCCGCAGCGCCCGCTGTGGGCCTCCACCGGCGTCAAGGACCCGGCCCTGCCGGACACCCTGTACGTCACCGAGCTGGTCGCCCCCGGCACCGTCAACACCATGCCCGAGGCGACCCTGGACGCCACCGGCGACCACGGCGTGGTGACCGGCAACACCATCGTCCCCAACTACGCCGACGCCAAGGCCGTGCTGGACGCGATCGCCGCCGCCGGCGTGGACTACGACGACGTCGTCCAGGTCCTGGAGGACGAGGGCGTCGAGAAGTTCGAGCAGTCCTGGAACGAGCTGCTCGACACCGTCACCGCCTCGCTCGCCACCTTCGCCGACGAGAAGTGACCCCTGCTCACAGCCAGCGCACGAAAGCGGAGCCCATCAAGTGAGCACTGATTTCCCCGAGTTGACATCGGATTCGGACGCGGACGACCTCCCGCCCACCCCCGTCAACCCGCTTCGTGACCCCTCCGACCGACGGCTCCCGCGCATCGCGGGGCCGTCCGGTCTGGTCATCTTCGGGGTCACCGGCGACCTGTCCCGCAAGAAGCTGATGCCGGCCATCTACGACCTGGCCAACCGCGGTCTGCTTCCGCCGGGCTTCTCCCTCGTCGGCTTCGCCCGCCGCGAGTGGGACGACGAGGACTTCGCCAAGGAGGTCCACGACGCCGTCCGGGACCACGCCCGCACCCCGTTCCGGGAGGAGGTGTGGCAGCAGCTCGCCAAGGGCATGCGCTTCATCCACGGCACCTTCGACGACGACGAGGCCTTCGACAAGCTGCGCGAGACCATCGTGGAGCTGGACAAGGCCCAGGGCACCGGCGGCAACTTCGCCTTCTACCTGTCCGTCCCGCCGAAGTTCTTCCCGACGGTCGTCCAGCAGCTCAAGAAGCACGGCCTGGCCGACCCGCCGCAGGGCTCCTGGCGCCGCGCCGTCATCGAGAAGCCCTTCGGCCACGACCTGGAGAGCGCGCAGGAGCTCAACAAGGTCGTCCACGAGGTCTTCCCCCGGGACGAGGTCTTCCGGATCGACCACTACCTGGGCAAGGAGACGGTCCAGAACATCCTGGCGCTGCGCTTCGCCAACCAGATGTTCGAGCCGATCTGGAACCGGTCGTACGTCGACCACGTGCAGATCACCATGGCCGAGGACATCGGCATCGGCGGCCGGGCCGGCTACTACGACGGCATCGGCTCCGCCCGTGACGTCATCCAGAACCACCTGCTGCAGCTGATGGCGCTCACCGCCATCGAGGAGCCGGCGTCCTTCCACCCGAAGGCGCTGGTGGCCGAGAAGCTCAAGGTGCTCAGCGCCGTCAAGCTCCCGACCGACCTCGGCAAGCACACCGTGCGCGGCCAGTACGCGGCCGGCTGGCAGGGCGGCGAGGAGGTCGCCGGATACCTGGACGAGGAGGGGATCAACCCCGACTCCAAGACCGACACCTACGCGGCCATCAAGCTGGAGATCAACAACCGCCGCTGGGCGGGCGTCCCGTTCTACCTGCGCACCGGCAAGCGCCTGGGCCGCCGGGTCACCGAGATCGCGGTCGTCTTCCAGCGCGCCCCGTACCTGCCCTTCGACTCCTACGCGACCGAGGAGCTGGGGCAGAACGCCCTGGTCATCCGGGTCCAGCCGGACGAGGGCGTGACGGTGCGGTTCGGCTCCAAGGTGCCGGGGACCTCCTTCGAGGTCCGGGACGTCACGATGGACTTCGCCTACGGCGAGTCCTTCACCGAGTCCAGCCCGGAGGCGTACGAGCGGCTCATCCTCGACGTGCTGCTCGGCGACGCCAACCTGTTCCCGCGCCACCAGGAGGTCGAGCTCTCCTGGCAGATCCTCGACCCGATCGAGAAGTACTGGGACGCCCACGGCAAGCCCGCCCAGTACGCGGCGGGGACCTGGGGCCCGGTCGAGGCGGACGAGATGCTCGCACGAGACGGCAGGAGCTGGCGCCGGCCATGAAGATCGACCTCACCAAAACCACGTCCAGCAAGATCAACGCCGCGCTCATGGAGGCGCGCCGGGCCAGTGGCTCCACCGCCGCCGGCATGGTGCTCACCCTGGTGATCGTGACCGACGAGGGCAGCGCCTACGACGCCCTCAAGGCCGCCAACGACGCCTCCCGCGAGCACCCGATGCGCACCCTCGCGGTGATCAAGCGCGCCGGTCGCTCGCCGCGGGCCCGCGCCGAGACCCGCCTGGACGCGGAGATCCTGGTCGGCTCGGACGCCGGCTCCGGCGAAACGGTCATCCTGCGCATGCACGGCGAACTCGTCGCGCACGCCCAGTCGGTGGTCCTGCCGCTGCTGCTGCCGGACGCCCCGGTCGTCGTCTGGTGGCCGGACAACGCGCCGCTGCACCCGGCGCAGGACCCGCTGGGCTCGCTCGCCCAGCGCCGGATCACCGACGCCGTCACCGCCGAGTCCCCGGTCGGCCAGCTCGCCCAGCGGGCCCAGAGCTACACCCCGGGCGACACCGACCTGGCCTGGACCCGGATCACCGGCTGGCGCTCGATGCTCGCCGCCGCGCTGGACCAGCGGCCGTCCGCCATCGTCTCCGCGGTGGTCGAGGGCGAGTCCTACAACCCCAGCGTCGAGCTGCTCGGCCTCTGGCTGACCAACCGGCTGCACGTGCCGGTCGAGCGGGTCGTCACCGGCGGCCCCGGCATCACCGCGGTGCACCTGCGCACCAAGGACGGGGACGTCACCCTGGACCGCCCGGACGGCCTGATGGGCACGCTCTCCATGCCCGGCTCGCCGGACCGCCAGGTGGCGCTCAAGCGGCGCGAGACCTCGGAGCTGATCGCCGAGGAGCTGCGCCGCCTGGACCCGGACGACATCTACGCGACGGCCGTGCGCACGCCCGTCGAGCGGCTGCACGAGCCGGCCAACGCCGAGACGGCGGCGGCCGAGCGGATCGCCCACGAGGTCGCCGAGGTCACCGCGGCGGCCGTGGCCGACCCGGAGCAGGTGAGCGCCGGGGTCACCGCCGACGCCACCGCCGCCGACGCCGCGGAGAAGAAGCCCGCCAAGAAGGCCGCCGGCAAGCGCACCAGCAAGGAAGGCGCATGACCAACGCGACCCCGCAGCTGGTCGTCCACCGGGACAAGGAGCTGATGGCCCAGGCGGCCGCGGCCCGGCTGATCACCCGGATCGTGGACGCCCAGGCCGCCCGCGGCACCGCCTCGGTGGTGCTCACCGGCGGCCGCAACGGCAACGCCCTGCTGGCCGCGATCGCCGCCTCCCCGGCGCGCGACGCGGTCGACTGGGCGCGCCTGGACCTCTGGTGGGGCGACGAGCGCTTCGTGCCCGCCGCCGACCCGGACCGCAACGCCGTCCAGGCCCGCGGCGAGCTGCTGGACGCCGTCCCGCTCGACCCGGCGCGGGTTCACGAGATGCCCGCCTCGGACGGCGTGGACGGCTCGGACGTGGAGGCCGCCGCGGCCCGCTACGCCGAGGAGCTGGCGAAGGCGGCCGGGCCGGGCGACCGGCTCGGCGTCCCGGCCTTCGACGTGCTGCTGCTCGGGGTCGGCCCGGACACCCACGTGGCCTCGCTCTTCCCCGAGCACCCGGGCGTGCGGGAGACCGAGCGGACCGTGGTCGGCGTGCGCGGGGCCCCCAAGCCCCCGCCGACCCGGATCTCGCTCACCCTCCCGGCGATCCGGGCGGCCCGCGAGGTCTGGCTGCTGGCCGCCGGCGAGGACAAGGCGGGCGCGGTCGCGCTGGCCCTGTCCGGCCCCGGCGAGCTCCAGGCCCCCGCCTCCGGCGCGTACGGCCGCAGCCGCACCCTGTGGCTGCTGGACCGCGCCGCCGCCGAGCGGATCCCGCCGCAGCTCTACCCGCCGGCCTCGGCGTAACGGGCACGCCGAAGGGGCGCCACCGTCGATGACGGTGGCGCCCCTTCGGCCTGTACGGTCAGATCTCGCCGCGCAGCTTGGCCAGCGCCTCGGCCAGGATCGCCTCGCCGTCGGCGTCGGTGCGCCGCTCACGGACGTAGGCGAGGTGCGTCTTGTAGGGCTCGTTGCGCGAGGGCGCGGGCGGGTTGTGCTGGTCCTGACCGGCCGGGAAGCCGCAGCGCGGGCAGTCCCAGGTGTCCGGGATCGCAGCTTCGGCGGCGAAGCTGGGCCGGGTCTCGTGCTTGTTGGCGCACCAGAAGGAGATCCGGTTGCGCGGGGCGGACTCGCCGCGCTCCGCCTCGCCCATCGGGCCGGCCCCGACCCTGCTGCCACGGATGGCGTTGCCACTTGCCACGGTCTGACTCCCTGCGTACTGGTGCGCCGACCCGCCGCGGTGCGCGTCGGTGGCGAAAGTCGTCCTAGTGTAAGCAGGAGTTAAGGATCCGCCACCATCGCCTCCGCCCCCGACCGTCCCAGGATAGGCGCTCGGGCGACGGGGCGTCAGGCCTGTGTCAGCCCTTGTACTTGAGCAGCAGGCCGAGCACGATGATGCAGGCGAACCAGCCCAGGCCGACCACGATGGTGATGCGGTCCAGGTTGCGCTCGGCCACCGCGGAGCCGCCGCCGGTGGACATCGCGCCACCGCCGAACATGTCCGACAGGCCGCCGCCCTTCCCCTTGTGCAGCAGCACCAGCAGGATCATCAGCAGACTGAAGATGATCAGGGCAATCGAGAACCCGAGAACCACGACGGGACCAACTCTCTCGTATCTTCGGCGAAGGGGCCGGGCCCGCGTACGGCGGTCCGGCCCCAAAGCCTACGTTGCTGCGGCGGCGTTAGCCTACTGCCTGCTCACGGTAGCGCACGATCTTGACGAACTCGTCGGCGTCCAGCGAGGCACCGCCGATCAGGCCGCCGTCGATGTCGGGCTTGGCCATCAGGCCGGCCGCGCTCGACGACTTGACCGAACCGCCGTACAGCACGCGGACCTTGTCCGCCAGCTCGGCGTCGTACAGCTCGGCGATCCGCCGGCGGATGGCGGCGCAGACCTCCTGCGCGTCCTCCGGGGTGGCCACCTCGCCGGTGCCGATCGCCCAGACCGGCTCGTAGGCGACCACAATCGACTCGGCCTGGCCGGCCGGGACGTCCGCCAGGGCGCCGTCCAGCTGGGCCAGGGTGTACTCGACGTGGGTGCCGGCCTTGCGGATGTCCAGCGGCTCGCCGATGCACAGGATCGGGGTGATCCCGGCCCGGTAGGCGGCCTTCACCTTGGCGTTGACGATCGCCTCGTCCTCGCCGTGGTACTGGCGGCGCTCCGAGTGGCCGATCACCGCGTAGGTGCACTTCAGCTTGGCCAGCATCGGGCCGGAGACCTCGCCGGTGTAGGCACCGGAGTCGTGCTGCGAGATGTCCTGCGAGCCGTACTTGATCTTCAGCTTGTCGCCGTCGACCAGGGTCTGCACCGACCGCAGGTCGGTGAACGGCACCAGGACGGCGACCTCGACGGCCTCGTAGTCCTTGTCGGCCAGCGCGAAGGCCAGCTTCTGGGTGTGCTGGATGGCCTCAAGGTGGTTGAGGTTCATCTTCCAGTTGCCCGCCATCAGCGGGAGACGCTCAGTCATGCTTTCAGCCTTCCAGGGCGGCGAGACCGGGAAGGGTCTTGCCCTCCAGGTACTCAAGGCTCGCGCCACCGCCGGTCGAGATGTGTCCAAAGGCGTTCTCGTCGAAGCCCAGGATGCGGACGGCCGCGGCGGAGTCCCCGCCGCCGACGACGGTGAACGCGTCGCTGTCCAGCAGGCCCTGCGCGACGGCCTTGGTGCCGTTCGCGTAGTCCGGGTGCTCGAAGACGCCCATCGGGCCGTTCCAGAACACCGTGCCGGCGTCGGCCAGCTTGGCCGCGTACAGCTCGCGGGTCTTCGGGCCGATGTCCAGGCCCTCCTGGTCCGCCGGGATGGCGTCGGAGGCGACGAGCTCGGGGTTCGCCGGGGTCTTGCCCTTGAGGTCCGGGAACTCGGCGGAGACCAGGACGTCGACCGGCAGCACGAACTCGACGCCGCGCTTCTCGGCCTCGGCCAGGTACTCCAGGCAGGTCGGGATCTGGTCGGCCTGCAGCAGGGAGATGCCGACCTCGTGGCCCTTGGCCTTGAGGAAGGTGTACGCCATGCCGCCGCCGATCAGGATCCGGTCGGCCTTCTTCAGCAGGTTGTCGATCACACCCAGCTTGTCGGAGACCTTGGCGCCGCCGAGCACCACCACGTACGGACGCGCCACGTCCTCGGTGAGCTTCTTCAGGACGCCGACCTCGGTGGCGATCAGGTCGCCCGCGGCGTGCGGCAGCAGGCCGGGCAGGTCGTAGACCGAGGCGTGCTTGCGGTGCACGGCACCGAAGCCGTCGCCGACGTACAGGTCGGCCAGGGTGGCCAGCTGCTCGGCGAAGGCCTTGCGCTCGGCGTCGTCCTTGCTGGTCTCGCCGGTGTTGAAGCGCAGGTTCTCCAGCAGCGCGACCTCGCCGTCCGCCAGCGCGGCGACGGTGGCCCCGGCGCTGTCGCCGACGGTGTCGGTGGCGAAGGCGACGTCCTTGCCGAGGATCTCGCCGAGCCGCACGGCCGCCGGGGCGAGCGAGAACTTCGGGTCCGGCTCGCCCTTGGGGCGGCCGAGGTGCGAGGCCACGACGACCTTCGCGCCGGCCGCGGCCAGCTTGGCGATGGTCGGGGCGACGGCGCGGATCCGGCCGTCGTCGGTGATCGTGGTGCCCTCCAGCGGCACGTTCAGGTCGGCGCGCACGAACACGCGCTTGCCCTCGACACCGGCTTCGATGAGCTCTTCGATGGTCTTCACGGGGATTCGGTTCTCCTGGGGAGATGGTTGATGCGCAGAGGCGGCACGGCGCAGGGGCCGCCTGGAAAGTACTGGAAGCGCGGAACGAGGGCCCGGTCGGCATGGTGCGCCGTCCGGGCCCTCGCCCCTACATCACGTCAGCTCCCACTGCGTCAGAGCTGCCCACCGACGAGGGTGACCAGGTCCACGACGCGGTTCGAGTAGCCCCACTCGTTGTCGTACCAGCCGAGCACCTTGACCTGGTTGCCCTGGACCATGGTGAGCTGGCTGTCGAAGATGCAGGACGCCGGGTCGTTGACGATGTCCGAGGAGACGATCGGGTCCTCGGTGTAGGCCAGGATGCCCTTGAGGGGGCCCTCCTGGGCGGCCTTCTGGAAGGCCGCGTTGACCTCGTCCTTGGTGACCTCGCGCTCCAGGGTGACGACCAGGTCCGTGATGGAGCCGGTCGGGACCGGGACGCGCAGCGAGGTGCCGTCCAGCTTGCCCTTCAGCTCCGGCAGGACCAGGGCGGTCGCCTTGGCGGCACCGGTCGAGGTCGGGATGATGTTCTGGCTCGCCGCACGAGCACGGCGCAGGTCCTTGTGCGGGAAGTCCAGGGTGACCTGGTCGTTGGTGAACGCGTGGACGGTGGTCATCAGGCCCTTGACGATGCCGAACGCCTCGTTCAGCACCTTCGCCATCGGCGCCACGCAGTTGGTGGTGCAGGAGGCGTTGGAGATGATGTCGTGCTTGGCGGCGTCGTACTTGTCGTCGTTGACACCCAGGACGATGGTGACGTCCTCGTCGGTGGCGGGCGCCGAGATGATGACCTTCTTCGCACCGGCGGCGAGGTGCTTCTTCGCAGCCTCGGCCTTGGTGAAGATGCCGGTGGACTCGACGACGATGTCGGCGCCCAGGGCGGCCCACGGGAGGTTGGCCGGGTCACGCTCGGCGGTCACCTTGAAGGTGTGGCCGTCGACGGTGATGCTGTCCTCGGTGTGCGAGACCTCGCCCGGGAAGGTACCCAGGGTGGTGTCGTACTTGAGCAGGTGAGCCAGGGTCTTCGTGTCGGTGAGGTCGTTGACACCGACGATCTCGATGTCCGCGCCCTGGGCCTTGACCGCCCGGAAGAAGTTGCGGCCGATGCGGCCGAAGCCGTTGATGCCTACCCGGATCGTCACGAACCGATCTCCTCGTTAGGTACGCCGGGCCGGAGCCCGACGGGGGTGAGATTTGGGAAGTCCCCGACCGCCTATGACCCTACCCCTCCGGGGCCTTTTGGGGCACATCGCGCCACCTCGTGAGACGTGGCGTGGCGTGCCCGGAACCCGGTTTCAGGCCGTCCTCCCCCGGTTCGGCAGGCAGTTGGCCCCGGGCCCAATGGTCTCTACCAATTCGGTCTTTCCGGAGCCTTCGGACCCCCGTCCGGAAACGACGGCGGCCGGCGCCCGGAAACCCGGGTGCCGGCCGCGTCTCGATCACGGACCGTGAGCGTCAGTTCATCGCCATCTCGTCGGTCAGGCTGGCCTCGGTGCTCGGCAGGCCGAGCTCGGAGGCGCGCTTGTCGGCCATCGCCAGCAGGCGGCGGATCCGGCCGGCCACCGCGTCCTTGGTCAGCGGCGGGTCGGCGAGCGCGCCCAGCTCCTCCAGCGAGGCCTGCTTGTGCTGCATCCGCAGCTGGCCGGCCGCGGCCAGGTGCTCGGGCACCTCGTCGCCGAGGATCTCCAGCGCGCGCTGCACCCGGGCGCCGGCCGCCACCGCGGCGCGGGCCGAGCGGCGCAGGTTGGCGTCGTCGAAGTTGGCGAGCCGGTTGGCGGTGGCCCGCACCTCGCGCCGCATCCGGCGCTCCTCCCAGGCGAGCACCGACTCGTGCGCGCCCAGGCGGGTCAGCAGCGCGCCGATCGCGTCACCGTCGCGGATGACGACCCGGTCCACCCCGCGCACCTCGCGGGCCTTGGCCGGGATGCCGAGCCGACGGGCCGCGCCGACCAGGGCCAGCGCCGCCTCGGAGCCGGGGCAGGTGATCTCCAGGGAGGAGGAGCGGCCCGGCTCGGTGAGCGAGCCGTGCGCCAGGAAGGCGCCGCGCCAGGCCGCCTCGGCGTCGCAGGTGGCGCCGGAGACGACCGCCGGGGGCAGGCCGCGGATCGGGCGGCCCCGCCCGTCGACCAGGCCGGTCTGGCGGGCGAGCAGCTCGCCGTCCTTGACGACCCGGACCACGAAGCGGCTGCCGCGGCGCAGCCCTCCGGGGGCCATGACCACGAGGTCGGAGGAGTGCCCGAAGATCTCCAGGAGGTCCTTGCGCAGCCGCCGTGCCGCCGCCCCGGTGTCCAGCTCGGCCTCGATCACGATGCGGCCGCTCACGATGTGCAGTCCGCCCGCGAACCGCAGGATCGCCGACACCTCCGCCTTGCGACAGCAGGCCCTGGTGACCGGGAGCCGGCTGATCTCGTCCTTCACCGCTGGAGTCATCGCCATGGCCCGATCCTTCCATGTGTCCGGAAAATCCGGTCGTACGCTGCTGCCAACAGCTCGGGGTCGTGTCGCGGCGTGCCGTCGGTGCGGGCCACCGAGCCGAGCACCAGGGCGGCGCCCATCCGCTCGGCTGCCTTCTCCAGCCCGTCGAGGTCCGCCTGGCCGAAGGCGCCGCCGGTGACGGCGCGCTCGTCCACCAGGATCGCATCCACCGCGAGCTCCGGGGCGTGGTCGGCGATGACCTCCAGGTGACGCTGCGGGGTGAAGCCCTCGGTCTCGCCGGGCTGGGGGGCCAGGTTCAGGGTGAGCAGGCGGCGGGCGCGGGTCTCGGTGAGCGCCTTGGCCAGGTCGGGCACCAGCAGGTGCGGCAGCACGCTGGTGAACCAGGAGCCGGGGCCGAGCACCACCCAGTCCGCCTCCCGGACGGCGGCGACCGCCTCCGGGACGGCCGGCGGCTCGTCCGGCAGCAGACGGATCGACTGCACGGTGCCCGGGGTCACCGCGACGTTGGCCTGGCCGCGGACCGCCGACACCTCGGCGGGGTGCGCCGGGTCGTGGCCGCGGACGGTCGCCTCGATGTCCAGCGGCACCGCCGACATCGGCAGCACCCGGCCCTGGACGTTGAGCAGCCGGCCGACCCACTCCAGGGCCGCCACCGGGTCGCCCAGCTTCTCCCAGAGGGCGACGATCAGCAGGTTGCCGACGGCGTGGCCGCCGAGCTCGCCGTTGCCGGTGAAGCGCTGCTGGATCACCTCGGACCAGGTGCGGCCCCAGTCGTCGTCCCCGCACAGCGCGGCCAGCGCCTTGCGCAGGTCGCCCGGGGGCAGCACGCCCAGTTCGGTGCGCAGCCGTCCGCTGGAGCCGCCGTCGTCGGCGACGGTGACCACCGCGGTGACGTCGCTGGTGAGCCGGCGCAGCGCGGACAGCGAGGCGGACAGGCCCTGGCCGCCGCCGAGCGCGGTGATCCGCGGGGCCGGGTTCGACCGGGCGGGACCGCTGCGCGGACGGCTCGGCGCCAGGGGCCGGGCCGGGCTGCCCGCCCGGTCACCGGTCCTGTTCTGCGGCTGCCGCCCGGGCACGTATCCCGCCACACTCACCTCGCGTTCCTCCGGCCCGCCGCTCGCTCCGCCGGCGGGCCCGGCAGGGAATGCGGCGGTTACTCCCGTCCCATGTCACGGTGGACGAGCACCGTCTCGACTCCGTCGGCGATGAGACGCTTGGTCAGACGCTCGGACATGGCGACGCTGCGGTGCTTGCCACCGGTGCAGCCTACGGCAAGCGTCATGTAGCGCTTCCCCTCCCGCCGGTAGCCCTCGGTAACGATCCGGAGCAGTTCTGCGTAGCCGTCCAGGAACTCGTTGGCTCCGGGCTGCTGGAACACGTATCCGGCGACGTCCGCATCGGTGCCGGTGCGGGCCCGCAGCTCGGGCACCCAGTGCGGGTTGGGCAGGAAGCGGCAGTCCACCACGAGGTCGGCGTCGACCGGCAGGCCGTACTTGAAGCCGAAGGACATCACGGTGGCGCGCAGCTCGGGTTCGTCGTGGTCGGCGAACTGGGCGTCCAGCTTGGCGCGCAGCTGGTGCACGTTGAGGTTGGAGGTGTCGATCACCAGGTCGGCCTCGCCGCGCAGGTCGCGCAGCAGGTCGCGCTCCTGGGCGATGCCGTCCACGATCCGGCCGTCGGCCTGCAGCGGGTGCGGGCGGCGCACGCTCTCGAAGCGGCGCACCAGCGCCTCGTCGGAGGAGTCCAGGAAGACCACCCGCAGCCGGACGCCGCGCTTCTCCAGCTCGTCCAGCGAGGTGAGCAGGTCGTCGAAGAACTGGCGGCCGCGGACGTCCACGACCACGCCGATCCGGGCGACGTTGCCCTGGGAGCGGGCGCCCAGGTCGACCATGGTCGGGATGAGGGCCGGCGGCAGGTTGTCCACCACGAACCAGCCGAGGTCCTCCAGGCACTTGGCGGCGGTGGAGCGGCCGGCTCCGGACATGCCGGAGATGATCACCAGCTCCGGCGCGTTCTCGGCCACGTCTGACACGGTCACTTCGGTTCCCCGCTCTCGGTCTTTCTGCTGGGGAGAACGCGCAGGGCACGGCCGCCCTTCCCCGGCCCGGGCAGGCGGGCGGGGCCGGGGCACACCGGCTGACGGGCGGCGTCGGCCGTCATGGCGTCTCCTGGGATGGTGCGGTCTGGGGTGCTGCTGCCACCGGCTCGGTGGCCTCGTCGGCCCCGTCCTCGATGATCTCGCCGGTCGCGGTGTTGACCGCGGGTGCGGCGGGTGTACGGGACGACAACGCCGCCGCAACAGTCTCCGCGGTGCGGCGTCCGATGCCGGGTACCGCGCAGAGCTCGTCCACGGTGGCGGCCCGGAGCTTCTTCAGCGAGCCGAAGTGCTTGAGCAGCGCCTGGCGGCGAGTCTCGCCGAGCCCCGGGACGGAGTCCAGTTCCCCGGCGGTGAGTCGCTTGGAACGCTTGGTGCGCTGGTAGCCGATCGCGAAGCGGTGCGCCTCGTCGCGCACCCGCTGGAGCAGGTAGAGGCCCTCGCTGGAGCGGGGCAGCACCACCGGGTCGTCCTCGCCGGGCAGCCAGACCTCCTCCAGGCGCTTGGCCAGGCCGCACAGCGCGACGTCGTCGATGCCGAGTTCGTCCAGGGCGCGCTTGGCGGCGGCGACCTGCGGCTGTCCGCCGTCGACCACGAGCAGTTGGGGCGGGTAGGCGAAGCGCTTGGGGCGGCCGTCCTCGTCCCGGGCGGCGCCGGCCGGGCCGGGCTCGTCCTCCTCGGGGACGGCCCACTCGCCGGTCTGCTCGCGTTCCCGGAGGTAGCGGCGGAAGCGGCGGCCGATCACCTCGTGCATCGAGCGGACGTCGTCCTGGCCCTCGAAGCCCTTGATCTGGAAGCGCCGGTACTCGCTCTTGCGGGCCAGGCCGTCCTCGAAGACGACCATGGAGGCGACCACGTCCTCGCCCTGGAGGTGGGAGATGTCGTAGCACTCGATGCGCAGCGGGACGGAGTCCAATTCCAGCGCGTCGGCGATCTCCTGGAGGGCGCGGCTGCGGGTGGTGAGGTCGGAGGCGCGCTTGGTCTTGTGCAGTGCGAGCGCCTGCTGGGCGTTGCGCTGCACGGTGGCCATCAGGTCCTTCTTGTCGCCGCGCTGCGGGATGCGCAGGTCGACCTGGCTGCCGCGCAGGCCGCCCAGCCACTCCCGGACCGGCTCGACCGGCTCGGGCAGGGCGGGGACGAGCACCTCGCGCGGGACGGACTCGCCGCCGCCGTAGAGCTGCTGGAGGGCGTGCTCGACCAGGCCGGCGGTGTCCACGTCCTCGACCTTGTCGGTGACCCAGCCGCGCTGGCCGCGGACCCGGCCGCCGCGGACGTGGAAGATCTGTACCGCGGCCTCCAGTTCGTCCTCGGCGACGGCCAGCAGGTCGGCATCGGTGGCGTCGGCGAGGACGATGGCGTTCTTCTCCATCGCGCGCTTGAGGGCGCCGATGTCGTCCCGCAGCCGGGCCGCCTTCTCGTACTCCAGCTCGGCCGCGGCCTCCTGCATCTCCTCTTCCAGCCGGCGCAGGTAGTTGCCGGTGCGCCCGGCCATGAAGTCGCAGAAGTCCTCGGCCAGCTCCCGGTGTTCCTGCGCCGAGACCTTGCCGACGCAGGGGGCGGCGCACTTGCCGATGTAGCCGAGCAGGCAGGGCCGGCCGACCTGGCGGGCGCGCTTGAAGACGCCGTTGGAGCAGGTGCGGACGGGGAAGACGCGCAGCAGCAGGTCGACTGTCTCGCGGATCGCCCAGGCGTGCCCGTAGGGGCCGAAGTAGCGCACGCCCTTCTTGTGCGCCCCGCGCATCACCTGGACCCGCGGGTACTCCTCGTTCAGGGTGACGGCGAGTTCCGGATAGCTCTTGTCGTCGCGGTACTTGACGTTGAACCGGGGGTCGAACTCCTTGATCCAGGAGTACTCCAGCTGGAGCGCCTCGACCTCGGTGCCGACCACCGTCCACTCCACCGAGGCGGCGGTGGTGACCATGGTCGCGGTGCGCGGGTGCAGGCCGGCCAGGTCCTGGAAGTAGGACGACAGGCGCGGCCGCAGGCTCTTGGCCTTGCCGACGTAGATGACCCGGCCGTGGGCGTCGCGGAACCTGTAGACGCCCGGGGAGATCGGGATCGCGCCCGGGGCCGGGCGGTAGGTGCTCGGGTCAGCCATGGGTCCACCGTACCCACTCGGGCCGACGCCCCGGGGGCAAGATCAACGGGAAGGCGATCAACTGCTTCAGCTCGGGGTCACCTTGAGGTTCCCGCCCTCGACCGTGACGGTGTAGGCGGGCAGCGGCGAGGGGGCCGGGCCGTCCGCCACCGCGCCGTCGGCGATCGCGAACTTGCTGCCGTGGCACGGGCACTGGATCTGCTGGTTCTTCACCTGGTCGACGATGCAGCCCGCGTGCGTGCACTTGGCGCTGAACGCCTTGTACTGCCCGGCGGTCGGCTGGGTCACCACGATCTTCTGCTCGCGGAAGACCTTGCCGCCGCCCTCCGGCACGGCCGAGGCCGGGCCGAGGTCGACCGGGCCCTTGGCGACGCTGCTGCTGCCGGAGGACGAGGCGGAGGAGCTGCAGCCGGTGACCGCCACGGTGCCGCCGGCCGCCAGGACGGCCGCGGCGCCGCAGAGCAGGGTGCGGCGGGAGGCGGTGGGGCTGGTCTCGGGGGCCTCGGACATCGGTGCGCTCCTACGGGTCTGCTGCTGCGAGGGACCACGGAATTCTATGCCGCACGCGCCGCGCCGCTCCCGGGGCTCCCGGAGATCGGGAACGGCGGGAGCGGCGGGGCGGGCGGCTGCCGGCTCGGCGGCTTCTTCTACTTCTTCGCCGCGGCGGCGCGCTTGCGCGGTGCCGCCTTCTTCGCCGGGGCGACGGCCGGGGCGTCCGCGAAGTCGCTCGGCAGGATGTCCCGCAGGAACTTGCCGGTGTGGCTCTCCGGGACGGCGGCGATCTGCTCCGGGGTGCCCTCGGCGACCACCGTGCCGCCGCCGGAACCGCCTTCGGGGCCCATGTCGACGACCCAGTCGGCGGTCTTGATCACATCGAGGTTGTGCTCGATGACGATCACCGTGTTCCCCTTGTCGACCAGCCCGCTGAGCACCTTGATCAGCTTGCTGATGTCCTCGAAGTGCAGACCGGTGGTCGGCTCGTCCAGGACGTAGACCGTCCGCCCGGTGGAGCGCTTCTGCAGCTCCGAGGCGAGCTTGACGCGCTGCGCCTCGCCGCCGGAGAGCGTCGGCGCCGACTGGCCGAGCCGGACGTAGCCGAGGCCGACGTCGTTGAGCGTCCTGAGGTGCCGGGCGATCGCCGGGACGGCCTCGAAGAAGGCCAGCGCCTCCTCGATCGGCATGTCCAGCACCTCGGCGATGGACTTGCCCTTGTAGTGCACCTCCAGCGTCTCCCGGTTGTACCGGGCGCCGTGGCAGACCTCGCACGGCACGTAGACGTCCGGCAGGAAGTTCATCTCGATCTTGATGGTGCCGTCGCCCGAGCAGTTCTCGCAGCGGCCGCCCTTGACGTTGAAGGAGAACCGGCCGGGCAGGTAGCCGCGGACCTTGGCCTCCTGCGTCTCGGCGAATAGCCGGCGGACGTGGTCGAACACCCCGGTGTAGGTGGCCGGGTTGGAGCGCGGGGTGCGGCCGATCGGCGACTGGTCGACGTGCACCACCTTGTCCACCAGGTCGGTGCCGGTGATCCGGGTGTGCCGGCCGGGCACGCTGCGGGCGCCGTTCAGCTCCCGGGCGAGGTGGGTGTAGAGGATGTCGTTGACCAGCGTCGACTTGCCGGAGCCGGAGACGCCGGTGATCGCGGTGAAGGTGCCGAGCGGGAAGCCGACCGTGACGTCCTTGAGGTTGTGCTCGCGGGCGCCGTGGACGGTCAGCTGGCGCTTCTTGTCCCGCTCGCGGCGGCCGGCCGGGATCGGGATGGAGCGCTTGCCGGAGAGGTACTGGCCGGTCAGCGACTCCTTGTTGCCGAGCAGCTGCTTCAGCGAGCCGGAGTGCACCACCTTGCCGCCGTGCTCGCCGGCGCCCGGGCCGATGTCGACCACCCAGTCCGCAGTCTTGATGGTGTCCTCGTCGTGCTCGACCACGATCAGGGTGTTGCCGATGTCGCGCAGCCGCACCAGCGTCTCGATCAGCCGGTGGTTGTCCCGCTGGTGCAGGCCGATGGACGGCTCGTCCAGCACGTACAGCACGCCGACCAGGCCGGAGCCGATCTGGGTGGCCAGCCGGATGCGCTGGGCCTCGCCGCCGGACAGGGTGCCGGCCGCGCGGTCCAGCGAGAGGTAGTCCAGGCCGACGTCGACCAGGAAGCGCAGCCGCTCGTTGACCTCCTTGAGGACCCGCTCGGCGATCTGCTTGTCCCGGGCGTTGAGCTTCATCGCACCCAGGAACTCGGCGCAGTCGCTGATCGACATCGAGGAGACGTCGGCGATCGACTTGTCCTGGACGGTGACCGCGAGCACCACCGGCTTGAGCCGGGTGCCCTGGCACGTCGGGCAGGGCACCTCGCGCATGTAGCCCTCGAAGCGCTCGCGGCTGCTGTCGCTCTCCGCCTCGGTGTGCCGGCGCTGGATGAACGGGACGGCGCCCTCGAAGCCGGTGCTGTACGAGCGCTCGCGGCCGAAGCGGTTGCGGTAGCGGACCTGCACCTGGTGCTTGTGCCCGTACAGCAGCGCCTTCTTGGCGCGGGCGGGCAGCCCGGCCCAGGGGATGTCGGTGCGGAAGCCGAGCTCCTCGGCGAGCGCGTCGATCAGGCGCTGGAAATACTCCTTGGCGTGCCCGGCCGACCACGGGTGGATCGCGCCCTCGTCCAGCGAGCGCTCCTGGTCCGGCACGACCAGCTCCGGGTCGACCTCCATCCGGTTGCCCAGGCCCGAGCAGTCCGGGCAGGCGCCGAACGGCGAGTTGAAGGAGAACGAGCGCGGCTCCAGCTCCTCGAACGACACGTCGTCGTACGGGCAGTAGAGGTGCTCGGAGTACATCCGCTCGCGCTCCGGGTCGTCCTCGGGGAGGTCGACGAAGTCGAGCACGACCATGCCGCCGGACAGCCGCAGGGCCGTCTCCACCGAGTCGGTGAGCCGCCGCTTGGCGCTCTCCTTGACGGTCAGGCGGTCGATGACCACCTCGACGGTGTGCTTCTCCTGCTTCTTGAGCTTCGGCGGCTCGGCGAGCTGGATCGTCTCGCCGTCCACCCGGGCGCGGGAGTAGCCCTTGGACTGGAGGTCGGCGAAGAGGTCGACGAACTCGCCCTTGCGCTCCCGGACCACGGGGCTGAGCACCTGGAAACGGGTGCCCTCGGCGAGCTCCAGTACCTTGTCCACGATCGCCTGCGGCGACTGCTTGGCGATCGGGCGGCCGCAGTGCGGGCAGTGCGGCTTGCCGATCCGGGCGAACAGCAGGCGCAGGTAGTCGTAGACCTCGGTGATGGTGCCGACGGTCGAACGGGGGTTGCGGTTGGTGGACTTCTGGTCGATCGAGACGGCCGGGGAGAGGCCCTCGATGAAGTCCACGTCGGGCTTGTCCATCTGCCCGAGGAACTGGCGGGCGTAGGAGGACAGCGACTCGACGTAGCGGCGCTGGCCCTCGGCGAAGATCGTGTCGAAGGCGAGCGAGGACTTGCCGGAGCCGGAGAGGCCCGTGAAGACGATGAGGGAGTCGCGGGGCAGGTCGAGCGAGACGTTCTTGAGGTTGTGCTCGCGAGCACCGCGGACGATGAGGCGGTCGGCCACTGCTTCTGGCGCCTTTCTCCGGGGCGAGAGGGCTTGCGGGGAGATTCTGTACTTCTTCCAGGATGCGGCAGCCAGCCTATAGCTCAGACGTTCGAATATCGACTCTGTCCAGCGGGGACCACCCGAACGAGTGAGGCCCGCCCCGGGACCGTCCGTGCCCGTACCGTGCGCGTACCGAAAACACCCTGCTCAGCGCCCGGATTCGGCGATAGCGTCGTCAGGTCAACGAGCGGGGCCCCGTGCGGGCAACGCGCCGACTCCCACCGAAGGCAGATTCGATGACCGACCCGCAGTCCGCCGCCACCGCCGCCGCCTCCTGGCTGGGCCAGGTCGAGGAGAGCACCCGACGCCTGCTGGACACCGTCTCCGGGCTGAAGCCCGAGGCCGTCGCCGAGCCCTCCGCCCTCCCCGGCTGGACCCGTGGCCACGTCCTGGCCCACCTCGCCCGCAACGCCGACTCCCTGGTCAACCTGCTGACCGGCGCCCGCACCGGCACCGACATCCCGCAGTACGCCAGCAACGAGGCCCGCGATGCCGAGATCGACCGCGACGCGCCCCGCCCGCTGGAGGTCCACCTCGCCGACCTGCACGCGTCCCACCAGCGCTTCGCCGAGGCCGCCGCGCTGCTGGCGGACGAGAGCTGGACGGCCGAGATCCGGCACCGCACCGGCTACCTCTTCCCGGCCCACGACATCCCGCACAAGCGCCTGCTGGAGCTGGAGTACCACCACGTCGACCTGGACGCCGGCCACTCCCCCGCGCAGTGGCCGCAGGACTTCGCCGTCGCCCAGTTCCGCAAGCTCGCCGCGAACCTGGCCGGCGCCGACCTGCCCGCCGCCGAACTGGTCGCCGAGGACACCGAGGACCGCGCCGTCATCGGCTCGGGCGCCCCGGCGCTGACCGTCACCGGCCCCGTCCGCGCCCTCACCGCCTGGCTCTCCGGCCGCTCCGACGGCACCGACCTGCGCCGCACGCCCGACGCCGCCCTCCCCCAGCTTCCCCCCATGGGCTGACGGCGGGACGATGATCCTGAACCCCTTCACCGGACGAGGAGCGCACGGATGACGTACCACGGAGCGGTCAAGGTCGGCGGGCCGCCGGACGTGCGGGAGCTGGCCCACCTGATCATCACCAAGGTGGCCGTCGGCCCGTACGACAACAACGCCTACCTGCTGCGCTGCCGGGCCACCGACGAGCAGCTGCTGATCGACGCCGCCGCGGACGCCCCGGTGCTGCTGGAGACCGTCGGCGACGACCTCGAAACCGTGGTCACCACCCACCGGCACCACGACCACTGGGGCGCGCTCGCCGAGGTGGTCGCGGTGACAGGCGCCCGCACCGCCGCCGGCGAGCACGACGCCGAGGGCATCGACGTCCCCACCGAGCTGCGGCTCGCGGACGGCGACAAGCTCCGGGTCGGCGACGTCGAGCTCACCGTCCGACACCTGGTCGGCCACACCCCGGGCGCCATCGTGCTGGTCTACGACGACCCGCAGGGCCACCCGCACGTATTCACCGGCGACTGCCTCTTCCCCGGCGGCGTCGGCAACACCTGGGGCGACCCGGAGGCCTTCCGGACGCTCTTCCGGGACGTCAACGAGAAGATCTTCGACGCCCTCCCCGACGAGGCCTGGGTCTACCCCGGCCACGGCAACGACACCACCCTCGGCGCCGAACGCCCCCACCTCGACGAATGGCGCGAACGCGGCTGGTAGGCCCCGCCCGCCCGCAGTACGACGGGGCCCCCGCGACCGGTCGGTCACGGGGGCCCCGTCGTGCTGCACGGCTCAGGCGTCGAGCTTCTGCGGCTCCGCCTCGCGGTCGGCCTCCGCGGCCTTCTTGGAGGCCCGCAGGCTGGTGAACGTGGTCACGGCCAGCACCACCACGATGAAGCCGAGGGAGACCGGGATGCCGATCTCCGGGGCCCAGCTCGCGCCGGCCTCGTGGGCGGCGTGCAGCACCAGCTTCACGCCGATGAAGCCGAGGATCACCGACAGGCCGTAGCTCAGGTGGACCAGCTTCTTCAGCAGGCCGCCGATCAGGAAGTACAGCTGGCGCAGGCCCATCAGGGCGAAGGCGTTGGCGGTGAAGACGACGTACGGGTCCTGGGTGAGGCCGAAGATGGCCGGGATCGAGTCCAGGGCGAACAGGACGTCGGTGGTGCCGATAGCCAGCATGACGATCAGCATCGGGGTGATCAGCCGGCGGCCGTGCTCGCGGACGAACAACTTGGTGCCGCGGTAGTCCTCGGTGGCCGGGAAGCGCCGGGTGATCGACTTGAGCAGCCGGTTCTCCTCGAACTCCTCATCCTCCCCGTCCTCCCGGGCCTCCTTGATCAGCTTCCAGGCCGTCCAGATCAGGAACGCACCGAAGAGGAAGAACACCCAGGAGAACTGCGCCACCAGCGCCGCGCCGCCGGCGATGAAGCCCGCCCGGAGCACCAGCGCGATGATCACACCGAACATCAGCACGCGCTGCTGGTAGATCCTGGGCACCGCGAACTTGCCCATGATCAGGATGAAGACGAAGAGGTTGTCGACGCTGAGCGACTTCTCGGTGATGTAGCCGGCGAAGAACTCGCCCGCCGGCTGGCCGCCGGAGTGCCACCAGAGGAACCCGCCGAAGAGCACCGCGAGCGCGACCCAGACGGCCGTCCAGATCCCGGCCTCCTTGATCGAGACCTCGTGCGGCTTGCGGCCACCGATGAAGAAGTCCGCCACGATCAGTGCGATCAGCACACCGATCGTGGTGGCCCACATGGTCACGGAAACGTCCATTACTGCTCCTCCGGCAGCTAGGCGAGACAGGTCGTCACTGCCGGAGGTCTCTTCCGCCCATCGGGCCAGCGCCCCGGGGTGCCGCGACGGGCACCCGTGATGACGGGGTCGGCTGTCGAGGAATACTCCCCTCCGCTGCCATCGAGAGTAACAGGGAAGGCAAAGGAAGGTAAAGAAGGTAAAGGGCCGTCAGGGGTTTGACGGTCAGAGGAACGGCTCGATCGCCGGCAGCAGGTCCTGGAAGGTACGGCCCTTGGCCGGAGCGCCGATCGCCTGCATCTCCCAGCCGCCGTCGCCGTCCCTGACCACCTTGGCCATGATCTGCCCGGTGTGCGGCCCGCCGCCCGCCAGCTCGTAGCGGGCCAGCTCCAGCCCGGTCGTCTCGTCCACCAGCCGGCAGTGCGCCCGCTGCACCTCGGCGAAGGTCTGCCCGGTGTACGAGCTCACCGTGAACACCACCTGGGTGATGTGCGCCGGCACGTGCACCAGGTCGACCAGGATCGCCTCGTCGTCCTCGTGCCCCGAGCCGCCCTCCAGGTTGTCCCCGGTGTGCCGGACCGAGCCGTCGTTGCTCTCCAGGTGCTGGAAGAACACCACGTCGGACGGGGTCCGCTCGGCGTACAGCAGCGCCGAGGCGTCCAGGTCGATCGTCCTGGTGCGGCTGCCGAACAGGCCCCGCCTGGGGGCGGCCTGCCAGCCGAGGCCCATCCGGACCACCGTCAGGGCGCTGCCCGGCCCCTTCTGGAGGCTGACCCGCTGCCCCTTGGCAAGGTTGACCGACACGACGTTGTCCTCTCTGCCGGCCGCGCGGTCGCTGCCGCCCGGCTCCCCGGTGGAACACCCCGTCGCCGTCCCCCGGCTGAGGCCCCCTCTGCGTACGGCCCGCCACCCCGTCCCGAGGGCACGATGCCGCAGGCCAGCCTAGGCCCTGCGGCACCTCCGACTCCTCCGGGTTACCCGCTTTGTGGCAAGGCTGAGACACCTCAGGCCTTGACCGGTGTCATCCGGCGGCTCGATCAGGCCACCCCGGCCTCGCGCATCTGCCGCAGCTCCTTCTTCAGCTCCTTGACCTCGTCGCGCAGCCGGGCCGCGACCTCGAACTGCAGGTCGGCGGCGGCCGTGTGCATCCGGTCGGTCATCTCCTGGATCAGCTCCGCCAGCTCCGCCGCCGGCAGGGACTTGGCGGGCTTGCGGCCCGCGCCCAGCGCGGGCACCGGGGCCTTGCCCTTGCCCTGGCCGCGGTAGCCGGTGGAGAGCAGCTCGTCGGTGTCCACGTCCTCGCGGGCGAGGGTGTCCAGGATGTCGCCGATCTTCTTCCGCAGCGGCTGCGGGTCGATCCCGTGCTCCTTGTTGTAGGCCTGCTGCACGGCCCGACGGCGGTTGGTCTCCTCGATCGCCTTCTCCATCGAGGGGGTGATCCGGTCCGCGTACATGTGCACCTGGCCGGAGACGTTGCGGGCCGCGCGGCCGATCGTCTGGATGAGCGAGGTGCCGGAGCGCAGGAAGCCCTCCTTGTCCGCGTCCAGGATCGCCACCAGGGACACCTCGGGCAGGTCCAGACCCTCGCGCAGCAGGTTGATGCCGACCAGCACGTCGTACCTGCCCGCCCGCAGCTCGCGCAGCAGCTCGACCCGGCGCAGGGTGTCCACGTCGCTGTGCAGGTACCGGACCCGGATGTCCAGGCCGAGCATGTAGTCGGTCAGGTCCTCGGCCATCTTCTTGGTCAGCGTCGTGACCAGCACGCGCTCGTCCCGCTCGACCCGCTTGCGGACCTCGTGCACCAGGTCGTCGATCTGGCCCTCGGTCGGCTTGACGATCACCTCGGGGTCGATCAGACCGGTCGGGCGGATGATCTGCTCGACCTGGCCGTCCCCGCGCGACAGCTCGTACGGGCCCGGCGTCGCCGAGAGGTACACCGTCTGACCGATCCGCTCCAGGAACTCCTCCCACTTCAGCGGGCGGTTGTCCATCGCGGACGGCAGCCGGAACCCGTGCTCGACCAGCGTGCGCTTGCGCGAGGCGTCGCCCTCGTACATCGCGCCGATCTGCGGGACGGTGACGTGCGACTCGTCGATGACCAGGAGGAAGTCCTCCGGGAAGTAGTCCAGCAGGGTGTTCGGCGGGGAGCCGGGCTCGCGGCCGTCGAAGTGCATCGAGTAGTTCTCGACGCCCGAGCAGGTGCCGATCTGGCGCAGCATCTCGATGTCGTAGGTGGTGCGCATCCGCAGCCGCTGGGCCTCCAGCAGCTTGCCCTGCTTCTCCAGCCTGGCGAGCGTGGACTCCAGCTCCTGCTCGATGCCGCCGATCGCCCGCTCCATGCGCTCGGGGCCGGCCACGTAGTGGGAGGCGGGGAAGACGTAGACGGAGTCGTCCTGGCTGATGATCTCGCCGGTGAGCGGGTGCAGGGTGTACAGGGCCTCGATCTCGTCGCCGAACATCTCGATCCGGACGGCCAGCTCCTCGTAGACCGGGAAGATCTCGATGGTGTCGCCGCGGACCCGGAAGGTGCCGCGGGTGAAGGCGACGTCGTTGCGGGCGTACTGGATGTCCACGAAGCGGCGCAGCAGCACGTCCCGGTCGATCTCCTCGCCGACCTTGAGCTGCACCATCCGGTCCACGTACTCCTGCGGGGTGCCGAGGCCGTAGATGCAGGAGACCGAGGCGACCACGATCACGTCCCGGCGGGTGAGCAGCGAGTTGGTCGCCGAGTGGCGCAGCCGCTCGACCTCCTCGTTGATCGAGGAGTCCTTCTCGATGTAGGTGTCCGTCTGCGGGACGTACGCCTCCGGCTGGTAGTAGTCGTAGTACGAGACGAAGTACTCGACCGCGTTGTTCGGCAGCAGCTCGCGGAACTCGTTCGCCAACTGCGCGGCCAGCGTCTTGTTCGGCGCCATCACCAGGGTGGGCCGCTGCAGCTTCTCGATCATCCAGGCCGTGGTGGCCGACTTGCCGGTGCCGGTGGCACCGAGCAGCACGACGTCCTTCTCCCCTCCCCTGACCCGCCGCTCCAACTCGGCGATCGCCGCCGGCTGGTCGCCGTTCGGCTGGAAGGGACTGACGACCTCGAAGGGCGCCACGGACCGCTCAATACTCGTGATGGGACGCACGACTCCACCGTACGACCCACCACTGACAACCGGTGCCGCTTCCCTCAGGCCGCGTGTGCCTCGAACCTCATGGCGGGCTCCCGGGCGGGGTCGATACGGACCGTCGAGTCGAAGGCGGCAGCCAGCCGCTCGATCAGCGGCAGCGTCGGATCGACATCGCTCTCCTCGATGCTCTCGACCGTCTCCTCGCTCAGCCCGGCCCGCTCCGCAAGCTCGGCGGGCGTCCAGCCGAGGGCGGCGCGGCGCGTGTACACGGCCTCGGCCAGCGCCATCCGCATTGCTGCAGCCACTCGCGTACCTCGGGTTCGATCTCGATCGATTAACCCGTTCCGGGCTCGCCAGCGGCCATACGTCCCCCTCATGCTCCGCAAGGGAGCAACGCCTGACCGGGGCGGAGGTTACGGGCTCAGCTCTTGGCGCTGTCGCGGGCGAGCGCCACCAGGCGGGAGATCGCGCGCAGGTACTTCTTGCGGTAGCCGCCGCGGAGCATGTCCTCGGGGAAGACCAGGTCGAAGGGCAGGCCGGAGGCGGTGATGGGGAGCTCGCGGTCGTACATCCGGTCGGCGAGGACGACCAGGCGCAGGGCGGTGGACTGGTCCTCGACCTGGCGGACGCCGCGCAGGCAGACGGCGGTGACGTCGTCCAGCATGGCGCCGTAGCGGCTGGGGTGGACGGCGGCGAGGTGGGCGAGCAGGGCGTCGAAGTCGTCCAGGGAGGCGCCGGGGGTGCGGGCGGCGGCGGCTTCGACGGCCTCGTCGGCGTACGGCGGCGGGGCGTCGGGCAGGCCGCGGTGGCGGTAGTCCTGGCCGTCGATCCGCAGCGGGCGGAAGTGCGCGGACAGGCCCTGGATCTCGCGCAGGAAGTCGGCGGCGGCGAAGCGGCCCTCGCCGAGCTTCTCGGGGAGGGTGTTCGAGGTGGCGCAGAGCTTGACGCCGGCCTCGACCAGGCGGCCGAGCAGGGTGGAGACCAGTACGGTGTCGCCCGGGTCGTCCAGCTCGAACTCGTCGATGCAGAGCAGCGTGTGCCCGGAGAGGGTCTGCACGGCCTGCTGGAAGCCGAGCGCGCCGACCAGGTTGGTCAGCTCGACGAAGGTGCCGAAGGCCTTGGGGCCGGGGGCGGCGTGCCAGAGCGAGGCGAGCAGGTGGGTCTTGCCGACGCCGTAGCCGCCGTCGAGGTAGACCCCGGCCGGGCCGGTGGGCGCGGGGGCGGAGCGGCGGAACCAGCTGCGCTTGGGCGCCGAACCGTTTCCTCCGGCGAGGGTGGCCGCGAACTGCTCCAGGACCTGGACGGCCTCGTACTGGCTGGGCTGGCTCTGGTCCGGGATGTACGACCCGAAGCTCACGCCGGCGAACCGGGGCGGCGGGACCATCTCGGCGACCAGCCGCTCGGCGGGCACGACGGGGCGGCGGTCGGTGAGCGCGATCGGGGAGCCGGCCGCGCTCGCGTCGGCTATGGACTCGGTCGCGGTGTCGGGGCGGGAGGCTGCGGGCACGGTAGTAGAGGGTACGCCTGGTCCCGGCCTGCGCCGAACCGCCTCCCGGCCCCTCTCCGAACCGTCTCCCGGCGGCCTCCCGAACCGCCTCCCGAACCGCCTCCGGCCGTCTCCCGGCGGCCCGCGGTGGAACACTGAGGGCATGCAACTGTTGATCAGCCCGCTGGGTGAGCCGGTCGCCGATCCGGCCGCACTCGACTCGCTCGCCACCCTGTACGCGTACCCCGAACAGGTGAATCGGGGCCGTCCCTGGCTGCGCGCCAACATGGTGACGGGCCTGGACGGCGGGGCGAGGCTGGACGGTCTGTCCGAAGGACTCTCCAGCGACGCCGACAAGCGGATCTTCGGGGTGCTGCGCGCGCTGGCGGACGTGGTGCTGGTGGGCGCGGAGACCGTCCGCGCGGAGGGCTACCGGCCGGCCCGGGCCCGCAAGGAGTTCGCCGCGGCCCGGACGGTGGCCGGCCAGGCACCGGCTCCGGCGATCGCCGTCGTGACCCGGTCATTGCAGCTGGACCTGACCGCGCCGCTGTTCACGGAACCGCTGGTCAGGACGGTGGTGATTACCACCGAGGACGCCTCCGAGGAGCGCCGCCGGGCCGTCGCCGAGGTGGCGGACGTGGTGCTCGCCGGCACCGGCACGGTGGACCTGCGGGTGGCCGTGGCCGCGCTGGCCGAGCGGGGCTGGACCCGGCTGCTGTCCGAGGGCGGCCCGCGCCTGCTGGGCCAGCTCGCGGCGGCCGACCTGGTGGACGAGCTGTGCCTTTCCCTGGCCCCGCTGCTCACCGGAGGCGACGCGCCGCGCATCCTCCACGATGCGGAAATGCCGGACGTGCAGCGGATGCGACTGGTCTCATTGATCGAGCAGAAAGGATTCCTCTTCACCCGTTACCTGCGTCACCTGGGTTCGGAATGACCCCGTGACCCCCCGATCGTGATCCCGTTATGCGATGCCGGGGCCCGGGGGCCGGCCACTGGAAGGGACTCACGTGTTCAAGACGGTACTGATGATCGAAAAGGCTCTCTCCGACGCGGACGTGGAACTCGTCACCACGCTCCACAGCGAGGAGAAGGTCTCCTTCGTCGTCCTGATGCAACCGCGCGGCAAGCAGGACGAGCTGCTGCGGGCGCTGGACGACGTCGCCCTCGGCCACCTCGACAAGGTGGTGCGCGAGCACGACGAGTCCGAGAGCGGACCCACCGTGGCCACCGAGTCGCTCGAACACAGCCTGCGCCACCTGCGCGCGGCCGGGGCCGAGGCGGTGGGCGAGCTGGTCGAGGAGAAGCCGCTGGAACGCCTGCGCGCGGTGGTGGAGCAGCACCGGGCGGACGAGGTGGTGGTGCTCACCTCACCGCACTTCGTCGAGGAGTTCTTCCACCGCGACTGGGCCTCCCAGGCCCGGCACAAGGTGGGGGTGCCGGTGCTGCGGCTGTTCGCCAGCGACTCCTAGACCCCGGGCTCCGCGCGCCGGTGGTGCAGAATCGTCCTTGCGGTCCGCCCGCGAGGACGATTCCCGCGTCGACGCACGACCCCGGCGTCGACGCGCCACGGAACCGTCCGCCCGACCTGTCTGCCCCCGCCCGTACGGAGCCACGCCTTGAACGACGCCGCGCACGACCTGCACGCCCCGCACTTCATCGGCATCGGCGGCGCCGGGATGTCCGGCCTGGCGAAGATCCTCGCGGTGCGCGGCGCCAGCGTCTCCGGCAGCGACTCCAAGGAGTCCGAGACCGTCCTCGCGCTGCGCGCCCTCGGCGCGACCGTGCACGTCGGCCACGCCGCCGAGCACGTCCCGGACGGCGCCAGCAGCATCGTCGTCTCCAGCGCGATCCGCGCCGACAACCCGGAGCTGGCCACGGCCCGTGAGCGCGGCATCCCGGTGGTGCACCGCTCCGACGCGCTGGCCGCGCTGATGGGCGGGCGCCGGGCGCTGGCCGTCGCCGGCACGCACGGCAAGACCACCACCACCAGCATGCTGGCGGTCGCCCTCGGCGAGCTGGGCCTGGACCCGTCCTACGCGATCGGCGGCGACCTCGACGCCCCCGGCTCCAACGCCCACCACGGCACCGGCGAGATCTTCGTCGCCGAGGCCGACGAGAGCGACCGCAGCTTCCACAAGTACGCGCCCGAGGTGGCGATCGTGCTCAACGTGGAGCTGGACCACCACGCCAACTACGCCTCGATCGACGAGATCTACGAGTCCTTCGAGACCTTCGTTGGCCGGATCGTCCCCGGCGGCACCCTGGTCGTCTCGGCCGACCACGACGGCGCCCGCGAGCTGACCTCCCGGGTCGCGGGCCGCGACGGCCTCAACGTGGTGACGGTCGGTGCCGCCGAGGACGCCGACGTCCGGGTGCTCTCGGTGGCCCCCCGCGGCATGACCAGCGAGGTCACCGTCGTCCTGGACGGCACCGAGCTGACCTTCACCGTCTCGGTGCCCGGCCGGCACTACGCCCACAACGCCGTCGCCGCGCTCGCCGCGGGCGTCGCCCTGGGCGTCCCGGCCGCCGACCTCGCCAAGGCGCTCGGCGCCTACACCGGCGTGCGCCGCCGCCTGCAGCTCAAGGGCGAGGCCGCCGGCGTCCAGGTGATCGACTCCTACGCCCACCACCCCACCGAGATGACCGCCGACCTGGAGGCGATCCGCGAGGCCACCGAGGGCCGCGTCCTCGTCGTCTTCCAGCCGCACCTGTTCAGCCGCACCCAGCAGCTCGCCGAGGAGATGGGCGCCGCCCTCGCCCTCGCTGACGCCTCCGTGGTCCTGGACATCTACCCGGCCCGCGAGGACCCGATCCCGGGCGTCACCAGCGAACTCATCATCGACGCCGCCCGCAGCGCCGGCGCCGAGGTCACCGCCGAGCACTCCTTCGCCGCCGCCCCTGCCCTGCTGGCCGGCCTCGCCCGCCCCGGCGACCTGCTGCTCACCATGGGCGCGGGGGACGTCACCAACCTCGGCCCCGAAATTCTCAAGCACCTCGCGAACGTTGCCTCCAACGTCTGACCTTCGCTTTCAGGAGCCGTGATGAGCTACGAGATCGAGAAGACCGAGGCCGAGTGGCGCGCAGAGCTCAGCCCCGAGGAGTACCACGTGCTCCGCGAGGCGGGCACCGAGCGCCCCTTCGTCGGCGAGTACACCGACACCAAGACCGTCGGCGTCTACAGCTGCCGGGCCTGCGGAGCCGAACTGTTCAGCTCCGAGACCAAGTTCGACAGCCACTGCGGCTGGCCGTCCTACTACGCGCCGCTGGCGGAGGACCGCGTCCAGTACATCGAGGACACCTCCCTCGGTATGCGCCGCGTCGAGGTCCGCTGCGCCCGCTGCGGCGGGCACCTCGGCCACGTCTTCGAGGGCGAGGGCTACGGCACGCCGACGGACCAGCGCTACTGCATCAACAGCATCTCCCTGACCCTGAAGCCCGCCGAGTAACCCCCGCATCTTTCGAGGGCGGGGCCGTGGACACCACCACGGCCCCGCCCTCACGGCGTCCGGACACAGGCTCGGAGACGGGCTTTCCATCCGCGCGCTCAAAAGGTGGCTAGCGCACCACAGGGATCTTCCCGGAACGCCAGTCAGCCAGCCGCTTGCGGATGTTCGACACCATCGGCAGGCCGTCCGTCTCGACCGGGGAGAACCACGCCACCTCGTGGGACTCGTCGGACACCCGCAACTTCCCACCGAGCGGGCGTCCGAGGAGGCAGATGGAGAACTCCTGGCGGACCTCGCCGTCGTCGTAGGCGAACACGTGGTGGGGGTCGGTATAGGTGCCGACGATCCCGGTGATCTCGATGTCGATGCCGGTCTCCTCGCGCGTCTCGCGGACACCGCAACCGGCAAGCGACTCACCGATTTCCATCTTGCCGCCGGGCAAGGCCCACATCCCGTTGTCGGTGCGCCTCTGGAGGAGAACACGGCCCGCATCGTCGACCACGACGACGGACGCGGCCGGGACGAGCGAGTTCGCCTCCGGAGCGTCGGGGTCGTCCTCATAGTCACGTCTGGGCATGATCCACCACCTCTGCTGCCGGGATCGCCCATACGTCCCGCCCCTTCGCCCACAGATCCTCGACATGGCCCGCGAAGCGATCGAACACACCGTCGTCCTGGGCCCGCCTGAGATGCATCATCGGAGCGTCATGGCCGATCCTACCTGGCAGTAGTGGCGTAACGATCATGTCGTCGTCGAAGCGAAAGACGCTGAGTGAGACGTGTGCGGTCTCGAACCGTGCCTCGATCGACGTGTCCCGCAGCTTGGCCAGCTCGGACAGGGTTACCTCGATCCGGGTCGAAAGACTCAGCGGCACACCCTCCTCCAACTCACGCTGACGGGTGACCGGATGTCCGGGCTCACCGAGGATGAAGCGGACCTGTACGCCCGACGCCGCTTTCTGGCGCAGTAGGCTGCCGAAGTTCGCATGCTCCAACCACAGGAAGTAGTTGGTGTATCCGGCGAACGTCAGCTCCCGGGCTGTCCCCCTTATCAGCTGACGCCACAGCGAAGCCGGCGCCGCCGACCGGTACGGATACATCTGCACCAGCTCCCGATCCGGCCCCGACTTCACCAGTTGCTGCGCAGATGGCCAGAGCACGGTTTCCTCCTCACCGAGGGCCTGGCTGGCCGCTGAGCGGTGTCTCGCATGGGGCTCGCGCGAGGGGTTCGCGAGCCACCGGTCGACGGTCTTGGGATCGACCCCGCACACCCGAGCGAGCCTGGACGAGGTCATGTTGGCACGGGCCATTGCGTCACGGAGTGGGCTGTTCATCTACAGGCCTTCCACGTTAGGGACGTTTCAAGGTCTAGCAGCCAAACGTCCCTAACGTCCCGAAAACGCGGTATGACGTCTCGTCAGATTCCTCCACGATTCGAGCGTGACAGACGCGACGGCGTTCCAGCCGCCTCCTCTCCCGTTCGAGGACCTCATGCTCACTTCCCACCGTCCCCGCATGTTCGCCGCGCGCCTCGACTCCTGCCCGGAATCGACGCCCCTCGCGCGGCACTTGCTCCGGGCCTACCTCGCCGCCCTCCCCGCCGGCGACCGCTACGCCGATATCGCCGAACTCCTCCTCGGCGAGCTGTTCGCCAACGCCGTCCAGCACAGCGACGCCCCCGACGACCGGCTCATCGAGGTCCGCTTCGCCATGGCCAACTCCCGCCTGCGCATCGAGGTGCACGACGCCGGCAGCGGACGGCCCTGCGTCCGGTCCGCCCAGCCGGAGGACGAGCACGGGCGCGGCCTGTTCCTCGTCAACGAGCTCGCCGAACGCTGGGGCTGCTGCCCCCGCGCCGGCGGCATCGGCAAGTTCATCTGGGCCCTCGTCCCGCCCAGCCACCCCGCAACCGCCCACGCCGCCTGAAAGCACCCACCCCGATGCGCATCGCCCTCGCCGCCAAACACCTCCTCGACACCGCCGCCACCGCCGCCCAGGCCTACGCCGCCCTCGCCCGCCGCACCCGCGCACCCCTGCGCTGCGCCCGCGCCGTCTGCACCGCCCTCGGCATCCCCGCCGCCGAAACCGCCCGCCGCCTCGACGACTGCTACGACGCCCTGCTCGCCAACCCCCGCCCCAACAGCGAGGCCGACACCGGCGAACTCCTCGAAGCCCTCGGCGTCTTCGACGTCCCCAAACCCCTCACCCCCACCGAACTCGCCGTCATCGACCTCTTCCTGGTCGCCGTCGACGCCATGGGCGGCATCCGCCCCGGCCACCAGCACGGCCTCCACCGCTGGTTCACCACCGGCAACCTCACCACCGCCTACCTCTCCCTCACCGCCGCCCACCCCATGCCCCGCACCGGCAACCCCACCCTGTACTGGACCACCCTCATCCAGGCCGGCGAACTCCTCACCACTACCCCCAACCCCGACACCCGTCTCAAGTACGCCCTCCACCGCTGCCGCAGCCACGCCGCCCAAGAAGCCCAGGCCGCCCACCCGTAAAGCACAGGAAGTCGACCCCGCCGACTTCCTACGCTGAGGAAGCGCAGGGCGAGGAGGCACGTTCTGGCTCCGGCGGGCAAGTGGGCTGGGCACCCGGAAATTGGGCGGGCCCGGGTGGGTGCGCCCGGGCCCGCTCAGTTCTGCTGATCGTTTCCGCGGTGGCGGACGTCCCCTCAGGGGGTGACCGGGGCGAAGCGGACCGGGAGGTGCACCAGGGCGCGGTGGAACGGGCCCGGGCGCCAGAGCAAGTCCTCGGCGGGGGTGGCCAGTTCGAGGTCGCTGAGGCGGCTGCCCAGCTGCTCGATGGCGGTGATCGCGATCAGCAGGGCTGGGTCGCGGGCGGGGCAGGCGTGCGGGCCGGCCGCCCAGGCCAGGTGGGCGCTCTCGCCGCTGCGCAGCTCGCGGTCGTCGGTGGGCGGCGCGGCCTGGGAGTTGGCGGCCGCGTAGGAGACCAGGACGAGGGTGCCGGCTTTGATCTCCCGGCCGTGGAAGGTGATGTCGTAGCGCGGGTAGTGGGCGGAGAGGTTGGCCAACGGGGGCTCGTGCCAGAGCACTTCGTCGATCGCCTGGTGGGCGGTCATCGCGCCGCCGAACAGCGATCCTGCATAGCGGGCGTCGGTGAGCAGGCGCAGCAGGGCGTTGCCGATCAGGTTGGTGGTCGGCTCGTGCCCGGCGATCATGGTCAGGGTGATCTGCCGCAGCGCCTCGTCGTCGTCCAGCCCGACCGGGTGGGTGACGAACCAGGAGGCGAGGTCGTGCCGGGGGCGCTCGCGGCGTTCGGCGACCATCGCGTTCACCACCGCGACGAGGTCCCCGTACGCGGCGACGGCCTGCGGCGTGGACTCGATCGTCCCGGTGATCCCGGCGACCACCCGGTCGCGGTGCTCCTCGGGCACGCCGAACCAGGTGGTGAGCACGAAGGCGGTCAGCCGGCGGGCGTACTGGGAGATCAGGTCGGCGTGGCCGACCGCCGCGAAGCCGTCGATCAGCCGGTGGGCGGTCTCGGTGACCTGACGCTGCAGCCGGTGCGGTTCGAAGAGCGCGAGGGCGTCGGTGATCACGGCGCGGTAGCGCGCGTGCGTCTCGCCGTCGGTGAACAGCGCGGTCGGGCGGTAGCCGAGCACCGGCAGCAGCGGGGAGTCCGGCGGGAGGCTCTGCTGCCAGGCGCGGGAGTCCTTGGAGAAGGTGTCGCTGTCGCGCAGCAGGTCCAGCGCGGCCTGGTAGTCGGTGACCAGCAGTGCCTCGACGCCGGGTGCGATCTCCACCGGGGCGATCGGGCCGTGCCGGCGCAGCCGCTCGTAGACCAGCTGGGGGTCGGCGGCGAAGACCGGGCCGTGGATCGGGGTCGGGCGGGTCTCGACGGTCACGGGCGCTCCTGGGGGGCGGTGGCGGCCTCGGCGGCGGTGGCGGCCTGGGGGGCGGTGGCGGCGGGCAGGGCGTCCAGGACGTGCTCGGCCAGCGCGATCAGCGCGTCCAGGCTGCTCTCCCGCTCGCGGGCGTCGCAGAGCAGCAGCGGGGTGGCGGCGTGCAGATCCAGGTGGGTCCGCAGTACCTCGACGGGGTGGTCCGGGGCGTCCGGGAAGCGGTTGACGGCGACGGCGTACGGCAGGCCCTGCTCCTCGACCATGTCCATGATCTCGAAGGAGTCGGCCAGCCGACGGGTGTCGGCGAGCACCAGGGCGCCCAGCGCGCCGCGCGCGATGTCCTGCCAGAGCGGGAAGAAGCGGCGCTGGCCGGGGGTGCCGAACATGTAGAGCACGACGTTGCCGGGCAGGGTGAGCCGCCCGAAGTCGACGGCGACGGTCGTGGTGGCCTTCTCGGGCAGGCCGGCCAGGTCGTCCACCGGCCGGCCGGTCTCGGTCATCGCCTCCTCGGTGTGCAGGGTGGCGATCTCGGAGAGGGTGCGGATGAGCGTGGTCTTGCCGACCCCGAACGGGCCGGCGACCACCAGTTTCATCAGCGTCTGGTCCCGGTCGGGCAGGTAGCCCACGCGGCCAGGCGGATCGGCCGGGCTACCGGAGCGCACGGAGTCCAACGAGGAGCCTCTCGACGATGGAGCGGTCGGTCTGGTGGGCGCGCGGGATCGGCGCGCGGGCGTGCAGGCAGCCCGCCTCGACCAGGTCCGCCGCGAGGAAGACGGTGGCGCTGACCGGCAGGCGCAGGTGCGCGGCGGCCTCCACCACGGTCAGCGCGCCGGGGCGCAGCAGTTCCCAGAGCCGGCGGTGTTCGGGTTCGAGCCCGGTCGGCGGTTCGGCGCGGTCGGCGAACAGGACGGTCAGCCGCTCGAAGCCCTCGCTGCCGGGGCGGGTGCGGCCGCCGGTGGCCAGGTAGGCGGGCACCATCCGCCTGCGGGGGACGGCGGTCATGACCGGGTGGTGGTGTCCTGCTGCCGGGACGGGCTCGCGAGCGCGCGGCCCAGGGCGGCGACCTGCAGCTGCATCTGGTAGGACACGTTGCCGAGTTGGGCGTCCGGGGAGGTGAACACGGCGAGTGAGGTGTTCTCCCCGGCGGGGACGACGATGGCGTAGCCGAGGTCGGACTCCACCACGGTCTGGGCCAGCGCGGGCCGCTCCGCGTCGGTGAACGCGGCGGTGAAGGCGCGGGCGGCGGCGTGCACGGTGGCGGTCATCGCGGCGACCCGCTCGGCGGAGGCGCGCCCCAGGCCGTCCGAGGCGCCCTCGACCAGGCCGTCCCCGGTGGCGATGACCGCGTGCAGCACCCCCGGCAGCTCCAGCAGCGGGGTCAGCACCCACGAGATCTCGTCGGTGGTGGCGGGGCTGGGCGTGCTGCTCACTGCTCTGCTCCTTCTAAGGAGGTCGGAAGGGTCGTCGGACCGGTGGTGCGGTCGGCGGTGGTGGTGCTCGTGTCGTTCTCGGGTACGGCGGCCTCGCTTACGGCCCGTGCGGCCCGTGCGGCCCGTGCCGCGGCGGCCCGGCCGGAGTCGGTGCCCTGCTGCAGCGCCTGCCAGTGGGCGGCGGCCCGCTCGGGGGTCCGGTCGGGGGCGGCGGTGACGGTGGCGGTGGCGGCGGCGGCGTTGGCGGCGGCGTTGGCGGGAGACTCCGTCTGCCCGGCGGCGAGCGGGCGGCGCCGGCGGCGGGTGGGCAGGCCGGTTCCGTCGTCCGCCGGCGAATCCGGGGCTTCCGAGGCAGCCGCGGCAACCGGGGCTTCCGGGACAGCCGGGGCAACCGGAGCCGCCGGGACGTCGGAACCGTCCGTGCCCGGCGCGGGCACCACGTGGATGGCCGGTGCCGGGTGCGGGCCGGGCTGGTTGTGCCGGTCGGCGAGCCGCGGGCCGTCCTGCCCGTCGGCGTCGCGCATCGGCGGGACGGCGGCGACGGTGGGCGCAGGGGCGGGGCCGGAGCCGGCCCGCAGCGGCAGCGGGGTGAGCACCGACAGCGGCTGCTCGTCGTCCACGACGGTCACCAGGGCGGCCGGGATGCGCAGGATGGTCCGCATCCCGCCGTACGGCGAGGGCTCGATGTGGCAGGAGAAGCCGTACTGGCGGGCGAGCTTGCCGACCACCGCGAAGCCGGTCTTGGGCGGGTTGCCGAGTTCGGTGAGCAGGACGTCCGGTGGCCCGGCCAGCAGCCGGCGGGCGCGGCGCAGCTGGTCCTCCTCCATGCCGATGCCGCTGTCGTCGATGATCACCAGTGCTCCGCGTCCGCCCTGCTGGACGGTGACCGGGACGTCCGTCTCCGGGTGCGAGTAGGCGGTGGCGTTGGCGAGGAGTTCGGCGATGGTGACGGCGATCGGCTCGGCGGCCCGGGCGACCACCGCGAGCCGGTGCTCGCGCAGGTGGTTGGCGACCTTGATCCGGGCGTAGCCGGGCACCCGCGAGAGCGCGCCGACGACCACCTCGGCGAGCGGGGAGTCGGTGCGGGCCAGGCCCGGCCAGGCCTCGCAGAGCACGGCGACGGTCTGGATCCGGCGCAGCGCGACCTCGTTGCGGAAGTCGACCTCCAGCAGCCGGGGATCGTCGTTGTCGTGCTGGAGCTGCTGGACCAGGCTCTGGATCTGGTAGAGCAGGGTCTGGATCCGGGAGGTGGCGCCGCGCATGGCGGCGCGGGCGGCGGCGTCCACCCGCTCGCGCTCGTCGGCGAGGGCGGCGGTGGTGGCGTCCAGGACGGACTGCAGCGCCCGGACGGCCTCCGGGCCGACGGCCTGCGGGTCCAGCGGGCCGACCAGCGGCGCGTTGGCGTGGGTGAGCCGGACGGCGGTGGCGGCGACCCGCTCGCGGGCGAGGTGGTCGACCTCGGCGAGCAGCGCGGCGGCGTGCTCCTCGGCGGCGGCGAGGCGGCGGTCGGCCTCCTCGGCGCGGGCGGTCGCTGCGGCGCCCTGCCGGGTGGCCTCCCGGGCGGCGTCCTGGGCGGTGCGGACGGCGTCCTCGGCCTGCCGGGCCGTGTCCTCGGCGGCGCGGGCGCGCTGCTCGGCCGCCTCCGCCCGCTCCTCGGTGCCCAGGCGGCGGGCCTCGGCCTCGGCGGCGGATTCGCGCAGCAGCCCCTCCAGGGAGGTCAGCCGGTGCTCGGCCACCACGGTGCGGTGCTCGGCCTCGCCGGCGGCCCGCTCGGCGGCCGTCGCCCGGGCGAGGGCCACGGCCCGGGCGCGGGCGAGCACGGCCGTGGCCACCGCGGCGACCAGCGCCAGGACGATCAGCGCGATCTGCGTCATCGAAGTCCTCGGGAGTGCTTGCGGGTGGGGTCGCGGGCGGCCGGGCGGGTCCCGGTCGGGGGTCAGCCCCGTACGGGATCGGCCCTGGGTGGGGATCAGCCCCGTTCGGGGTCGGCCCCCGGGCGGGGGTCGGTCCCGTACGAGTACCGGCCCCGGGCGGGCGGGGTCAGCCCCGGTCGGTGCGCGGGCGCGGGATCCGGGCGCCGTCGCCGGCCAGCTCCCGGGCGACCAGGGCGACCTGCCCCATCGCGTCCAGGGCGCCGGGCGCCGCCGTGCCGTCCAGGTGCCGGTACTCGGCCGCGACGGTGAGCACCAGCCGCTCGGGCAGGCCGAGTTCGGGGTGGCGCTGCTCCGCGATCACCCGCCGGGCGGCGTCCAGCGCGGGTATCCCGGCGGTGTGCAGGGCGTGGGCGCGCTCGCGGACGTAGGCGAGGTAGCCGATGTGCTCGCGGACGCCGTCGCGGTCGAGCACCGGGCCGTGGCCGGGGACGAAGATCTCGGCGCCGGTGGCCAGGGCCTGCTCGCAGGCGCCGATGATGTTCTCCAGCGGGCCGGCCCAGTGCGAGGGGTGGTCACCGGGCTGTTCGGGCGTCGAGGAGAAGATCACGTCGCCGGTGAACACCGCGCGCTGGTGCGGGAGGTGGACGATCAGGTCACCGCCGGTGTGGGCGGCGGGCAGGCTGGTGATCTGCACGGGGTAGCGCCCGACCCGCAGTTCCAGCTCGCCGGTGAAGACGGTGTCCGGGTGCACCGGCTCGGTGGCCGACCAGTCGAACTGCCCGAAGTGCTCCTTGAGGTAGCCGCCGAGAGGGGAGTCCGGGTCGCTGTTGGCGACCAGCGCGTGCTGCTGCTGCGGGGTGGGCTCCCAGTGGATGTGCTCCAGCGCCTCCCGGGTGGCGATCACCTCGGCGCCCGGCAGCACCCCGGCGCCCCACAGGTGGTCGCCGTTGGCGTGGGTGACGACCACCCGGTCGATCTCGACCCCGGTCGGCAGCAGCCGGCGGCTCGCGGCGAGGAACTCCTCGGCCATCGAGGGGTCGTACGGGGTGTCGATCCAGAGCGCGGTCGCCTCGGAGGCCAGCAGCCCGCAGTTGGCCAGGCCCCAGCCCCGCTTCGGGGGGAGCCATACGTACAGGTCCTCGGCAATCGCGCTCACGTTCGCGCGGCTGATCGTCATGGGCGCGATTATGCCCATGTTGGGCCAAGAGTGGGGCAAAACCTGCACGGCCGACCGGAGTTCGTGCCCCGGTCCCTCCCGGGCTGTCCGGATTCGCTCCGCATGGTCGAGACCAATCATCTCACTGCTCGGGACAGCTCGTGGACACTTCGCCCCGGCATCCTGACGGCACGTCGGATCGTGACGATCCCCACCCGGCCGTCAGGACGGCGGCACCCGGCGCTACTCGGTTACTCCGCTACCTCGCTACGCCAGACGCTTGATGCCCTTGCGCTCCCCGGCGCAGCGCTCGTACCCCAGCCAGGCGTTGATCGCCAGCATGGGCGCATTGGTCTCGTCGTTCGAGGTGTACGCGCGCCGGTAACCCGCCGCGGCCGCCAGGCGCAGCGACTCCAGCTTGGCCAGCTTGCTCAGGCCGCGTCCGCGGAACTCCCGACGGCAGGCGGTGAAGGCGGACCAGTAGCCGTCCACCCCGTCCGTCGTCGCCATGCTGAACGCGGCCGGCACGCCGTCCACCACGGCGACGACGGTCAGCGCCTTGTCGAGGTCCGGCCGGGCCCAGTCGGACCGCAGCCACTCCTCGTAGTCCAGGGCGTCCATCGCCACCTCGCCGGGCTCGTCCCGGATGGCGTCCACCTCGACCAGGAACAGCGGGCGCGGGTCGTCCGCCCAGTCGGCGGCCGGGCGCAGCTCGACGCCGGCCGGCCGTACGGGCGCCTGCGGCAGCGGCAGCGCGAGGTCCCGTCCGCCGAACTGCGCGGCGCGCCCGATCCGGTAGCCCCGGGCGGCGCCGAAGGCCAGCGCGGCGGGCTCGTCGTCCAGCCAGGAGTGCAGCTCCGTCACCCCGTGCTCGGCGAGGTGGCGTTCGGCCGCGGCCAGCAGCGCGGTGGCCGCGCCGCGCCGGCGGAACTCGGGCAGCACGCTGCCGTTGGCGTGGCCGAGCCCGGTGGTCGTCGTCCCGCAGCGCACCCCGCAGCGCACCGAGCCGACCACCCGGCCGTCCAGTTCGGCCACGAAGGTACGGTAGTGCTCCTCGGGGCTCGGCCGGCCGTTCAGCCAGAGCTGGGCCTCGACGGTCGTCACCAGGTGTTCGCGCCCGGCCCGGTGGGCCGCAACGACGGCCTCGGCGTCCTCGGGGCGGAAGTCACGGATCGTCAAAGAAGAATCAGAAGAAGTCATGGATTCCCACGCTAGCCGTGTCCGCCCGTCGGCGCCTTCGAATTTCCCGCCGACAGGGTGCTTCACCTGCGGGAATGCCCGCAGATCGGGACCAAAGTCCCTCACCCCCACCGCGGCAAGCTCAAATAATGCTCTGAGAAGACCGGGCGGGGCTTGGCAGCCACCCCAGCCGGGGACATCCTCAGCAACACGGCCGCGCGGTCCTGGCGACGACGCCCGCACCGCCCGACGGCCCTTCCCACCTGGCCCTCCGAAGGGGGCGCACCGATGACTTCCCCTGCTCTGGACCTGTCCGTCCGGGCCGCCGGCGGCCCCGCCCGCCTGGGCGTCGGCCTCGGCTGGCGCAGCGAGATCGACACCGTGGTCGAACGCCAACCCGGCCTGGACTGGGTCGAGGTGGTCGCCGAGAACATCTGCGCCGACCACCTGCCCGACTCCCTGACCGCACTGCGCGGACGCGGCGTCACCGTCGTCCCGCACGGCGTCGGCCTCGGCCTCGGCGGCGCCGACCTGCCCGACCCCGGCCGCCTCGGCCGGCTCGCCGACACCGCGCTGGCGCTCGGCTCCCCGCTGGTCACCGAGCACCTGGCCTTCGTCCGGGCCGGCGGCCTGGAGGCCGGGCACCTGCTGCCCGTCCCCCGCACCCGCGACTCGCTGCGGGTGATCGCCGAGAACGTCCGGATCGCCCAGGACCAGCTCCCGGTGCCGCTCGCCCTGGAGAACATCGCCGCCCAACTCGCCTGGCCGGACGACGAGTTCACCGAGGGCCAGTTCCTCGCCGAGCTGGTCGACCGGACCGGCGTCCGGCTGCTGATCGACGTCGCCAACCTGCACACCAACCGGGTCAACCTCGGCGTCGACCCGGCCGCCGAACTCGACCGCCTGCCACTGGAAGCGCTCGCCTACGTGCACGTCGCCGGCGGCACCCTGGTCGACGGCGTCTGGCACGACACGCACGCCCACCCCGTCACCGCACCGGTGCTGGAGGTGCTGGCCGAGCTGTGCGCACGGGTCGCACCGCCCGGCGTCCTGCTGGAGCGGGACGCGAACTTCCCGCCGCCCAGCGAGCTGGCCGGTGAACTGGACGCCATCCGCCGGGTGCTGGAGGGGAGCACCCGGTGATGACGGACCCGGAAAGCACGTCCGCGACCGAAGCCGCCCGGGCCCGCCTGGCCCGGCGGCAGGAGGAGCTGCTGGCCGCCCTGGTGGCCGGCGGGCCCGTCCCGCCCGGCTTCGACCCGGCCCGGGTCCGTGCCCAGTCCACCGGCCTCGCCGCCAAACGGCGCGACACCACCGCGAAGGTGGCCCCGGACCTGCCCCGCCTGCTCGGCGCGCAGTACGGGCCGCTCTTCCTCGACTACGCCCGCACCCACCCGCAGACCGGCGGCTACCGCGCCGACGCCCGGTCCTTCGCCGCGTGGGCGCTCACCGACGGCGGCCCGCCGGCCGCCGACCACCGCCGGGCCCTGGACCAGTGGCTCCACCCGGCACCCGTACGGCCGCCCGGCCCGCTCGCCCGCCTGCGCCGGGCCCTGCGCGGCTAGCGACGGCTCGACGGCTCGACGGCTCGACGGCCGTACCGTCTCACCGCCCGCCGGGCCCCGCCCGGCCGGCGACCCATCGTCATCACCTCGGGGGAACCGCCCATGTGGCACAACAGCTTCTTCTTCATCCCGGCCGTCCTGCTGGCGGCCGCCGCCCTCTACGCCGCGCAGAGCCGCCAGCGGATCGGCCACGTCCGGTACGCCAAGGGCCTGCCCGGCCGCGGCCTGCCGCTGCTCGACGCCGCCTTCCTGGCCGGCGGGCCGAGCCGGGTGGTCGACACCGCCCTGGTCCGGATGCACCTGGGCGAGAAGGCCGTGATCAGCCGCTCCGGCCTGGTCACACTCACCGGCGGCAAGCCGTACGACGCGGTCGAGCAGGCGATCCACGAGGCCGTCGGCCCCGGCGGGAGCCGCGAACTCGCCCCGCTGCGCCGCATGGTGATGCGCTCCGCCGCCGTCCAGGAGATCGGCGACCGGCTCGCCGACCGCGGCCTGCTGCGCCGCCCCGAGCGGCTGCAGCGGGCCCGGAATGCCCGCCGACTGCTCTGGCTCGCACTGCTCGTGGTCGTGGCCTTCACCGTCGCCGCCGTACTGCTCGACGACGGCGCCTACGGCCACGACCGGCCCAACCTCGGGATCCCGCTCTTCCTGCTGGTCGGCGGCGTCTTCGCACTGCTCGCCACCCGGCCCGTCAAGGGCCGGATCACCCCGGCCGGCCGGCGTCAGCTGGCCCTGATGGACGGCTCGCCGTGGACGCCGCACTCCGGCGTGTCGCCCCAGCTGGCCGGCGGCGCACTGCTGGGCGCGCTCGCCCTCGGCGGGCTGGCCGCCGCCGGACTGGACAACCCGGAGCTGGAGGCCACGATGCTGGCCGCGGAGGCCGAGGAGGAGGCGGTGCGGCAGGCCGCCGGCGCCTCCTCGTTCCTCTCCTCGTCCTCGTCGTCGTCCTCGTCCTCCGGCTCGTCCTCGACCTCCAGCTGCGCGACCTCGACCTGCTCCTCCTCGCCCGCCTCCTGGTGCGGCTCCTCCGACTCCGGGTCCTCCGGCTGCGGCGGGAGCAGCGGCTGCGGCTCGTCCTCCAGCAGCTGCGGCTCCTCGTCCTCCAGCTGCGGGTCGTCCTCCAGCAGCTGCGGTTCGTCCTCTTCCAGCTGCAGCTCCTCGTCCTCCAGCTGCGGCTCCAGCTGCGGGTCGAGCTGCGGCTCCTGACGCCCACCCCGCGAAGGGTTCACCCCCACGGCTGACGTCACAGTTCGGTATCGCGGACCGGGAAGGCGTTCCCCGCGCCATCGGGCCAGGCATACAACAAGGTCATGTGGTTGCTCTTCCTGATACCGGCCTGTGTCGTGGCGGTGCTCTCCTGCCTCCGGCTGGTCCGGATGACCGCCACCGCCGACGCCCTGGCCGACCAGGACGGGCTGCGCCCGCCCGAGGCGGTCGGCATCGGGCTGTACGAGACGGCCTACCTGGCCGGCGGCCCGGACCGGGTGGTCGAGCTGGCCCTGGTCCTGATGGCCGGCCGGGGCCGGCTGCACCTGGCACACACCGGCTGGACCACCGTGGTCGACCCCAAGGGCCGCAGCCGCCTGGAACGGGCGGTCATCACCACCGTCGGCCCCGAGGGCCAGTGCCGCACCGACGAGTTGCGCCGGGCGATGGCCGAGCACCCCACCGTGCTGGAGATCGGCGCCCGGCTCGCCCTGGCCGGCCTGGCCACGCCGGCCCTGGTGCAGCGCAACACCGTCGTGGTGGTCCGGCAGGTCCGGCACGCGCTGCTGCTGTCGCTGCTCCTGCTGGCCGCCTCACTGGCCGTCAGCGGCTTCACCGGGGGTGACACCCTCTCCCCGCTCGCCTGGTTCTCGCTGCCGCTGGTGCTCACCTCCGGCACCCTGCTGATGGCCCGGGTCGACGTCTACCCCTACACCCGCTGGGCCTCCCCGATCGGCCAGGAGGTACTGCGCGGGGTGCGCCCGGCCCGCCAGCGCGGCCTCGCCGACGACGAGGAGCGCGAACTGCTCACCGCCGTCGCCATGAACGGCCCCGCCGTCCTCCCCGACGCCCGCCTGCGCGCCGCCCTGCGCCCGCACCGCGGCTGACCGCACCGCGGCCGAGCCGGGAGGAGCGGGCGCAGCAACGCCGGAGGCCGGCCCCCCGTACCCGGGGAACCGGCCTCCGAAGCTCGCGCGGTCGTTCGGACCAGGCCGTTCAGACCAGGCCGTTCAGACCAGGCCGTTCAGCAGCTCGCCGACCGGCTTGCGGCGGCCGGTGAAGAACGGCACCTCCTCGCGGACGTGCAGCCGGGCCCGGGACGGGCGCAGGTCGCGCATCAGGTCGACGATCCGGTGCAGCTCGTCCGCCTCGAAGGCGAGCAGCCACTCGTAGTCGCCGAGCGCGAACGAGGCCACCGTGTTGGCCCGCACGTCCGGGTAGCCGCGCGCCATCATGCCGTGCTCGGCGAGCATCGCGCGCCGCTCCTCGTCCGGCAGCAGGTACCACTCGTAGGAGCGCACGAACGGGTAGACGCAGACGTAGTCGCGCGCGCGCTCGTCGGCGAGGAAGGCCGGGATGTGCGACTTGTTGAACTCGGCCGGGCGGTGCAGCGCCATGTTCGACCAGACCGGCTCCAGCTGACGGCCCAGGCCGGTGCGGCGGAAGCGGTTGTACGCCTCCTGCAGGTCGTCCGAGTCACCGGCGTGCCACCAGACCAGGATGTCGGCGTCCGCGCGCAGACCGGAGACGTCGTACGTGCCGCGAACGGTCACGTCCTTCTCGGCCAGCTGCTCGAACAGCGCGTCCACCTCGGCGGCCAGGCCGGCACGGTCCTCGGGCAGGGCGCCCTTGAGCTTGAACACCGACCACATGGTGTAGCGGATGACCTGGTTCAGGTCGCGTGCCTTCTTCTTCTCGGGCTGCTGCTCCGGCTGCCGCTCAACGGTCTCAGTCATGCGCCCATTGTCCTCTCCGTGGAACCGTCCCCGGTCGCCGGGGTCAACAGTCTGTCGACGGCGGCCACCGCTGCGGCCGCCGAAGCGATGCACGCCGGGATGCCCACCCCGTCGTACGCGGCGCCGCACAGCGCCAGCGCGCCCACCCGCTCGGCCGCCGCCCGCACCCGGGCCACCCGGCCCGGGTGGCCCACCGGGTACTGCGGGAGGCCGGCCGCGAACCGCGACACGAAGGTGTCGTACGGCCGGGCGGTCAGCCCGATCGCCTCCTCCAGGTCCGCCAGCGAGCGGGCCACCAGCTCCTCGTCCGGCAGGCCCAGCGCCTCGTCCTCGCGGTGCCGGCCCAGCGAGGTGCGCAGCAGGAACGCGTCCGGCGCGGAGCGCTCCAGCCAGCCCCACTTGTTGGAGGAGAAGGTCGACGCCTTGATCCGCCTTCCGTCCACCGGCGGCACCAGGAACCCGCTGCCGGTGGGGAGTTCGGCCAGGTCTGAGCGTCGGAACGCGAGCGTCACCAGCGCCATGCCCGCGTACTCGACGGCGTCCAGCTCGGCGGCGGCCGCCGGGGCGTCCTCGCGCAGCAGCCGGGCCGCGGCCGGGGCCGGCACGGCCAGCACCACGGCGTCCGCGTGCAGCACCTCGCTGCCGGTCACCACCCGCCAACCGCCGGGGGTGCGGCGCAGCCCGTCCACCGGAGCGTCCGTGCGCAGGTCCACGCCCGCCTTGACGCAGGCCGCCGCGACCGCCTCCGGCAGGGTGCCGAGGCCGCCCCGCAGGCCGTTGAACACCGGGGTGCCGACCACCTGCGGGCGCGAGGCCAGCTCGTGCACGCCCTCGACCAGCGAACCGCCGCCCCGGGCGACCGCCAGCAGCTGCGGAACGGCGGCCCGCAGCGAGATCTCGTCGGCGCGCCCGGCGTAGACGCCGCCCAGCAGCGGCTCGACCAGCCGGTCCACCACCTCCCGGCCCAGCCGGTCGGCGACGTAACGGCCGATCGCGACGTCCTCCCCCACCTCGGTGGGCTCCTCGTGCCGGGCCCGCTCCAGCCCCTCGGCGGTGAGCACCCCGGAGGCCTCCAGCGCCGCCAGGTCCCCCGGCACGCCCATCACCTGCCCGCCCGGCAGCGGCCGCAGCGCCCCGCGGGTCCAGATCGCGGCCTTCGCGGTGGTCGGCGGCTCCAGCTCCCCGCCCAGCCCGACCGCCCGCGCCAGCTCCACCGCCTCCGGCCGCCGGGCCAGCACCGACTCGGCCCCGAGGTCCACCCGGACCCCGCCGACCTCGCCGCCCCACAGCTTCCCGCCGACCCGCCCGGACGCCTCCAGCAACGTCACCCGGGCCCGCGCCGCCCCCCGGCCGCCCCACTCAGGAAGGCGGCCGCAGCCAGCCCCGCGATCCCACCACCGACGACGACGACCTGTGCATCCGACATGCCTCGCAGTCTCGCAGGTCTTTATCCGAAGGCCTCAATCCGCTGCACGCCCGCTGTCGGGCCCCAGCCCGGCCAGGTCGATCTCGATCGGGAAAGGCACCGGGCGTACGAGCTGTCCCCGGAAAATCCCGGCGGAGACGTAGGAGGAAGTCGCCGGCTCCAGCTCGAAGACGTGCACGACCGGAAGACCGTCCTCCTCCTCGACGATCCAGTAGTGCGAAATACCTGCCTCGGCGTACTTGCGAAACTTGACCGTGCGGTCGCGGTGCGCGGACTCAGGGGAGACCACCTCGACGACGAGGGCCACCTCTTCGGGGGTGAACTGGGTGCGATCCGGCTCGAACTCGGCCCTGACGACGAGCACGTCCGGCTCGGGGCGGTTCCGCTTGTCGAGCTTGATCGACATCTCCCTGCCGACCCGGTGCCCCTTCGGCACCTGGCGGCGCAGCGCGTAGACGAGGTCCGTGACGACGCGGTGCCTGCGGCAGATGGTCGAGGTCGTCGGCAAACCAGCCTTCGTCTCTGGGCGAGTACATCCAGTCCGGCAGCTCGCTCATGAGTCCCAAGGTAGCGAGTTTCGGGGCACCATGAGCCTCTGCTTAGCCTGTGTGCCATGGAACCGATCATGGTGAGTGCGTGTCTGGCCGGGATTCCCTGTCGGTACGACGGGCGGGCGAAGACCTCCGACGACGCCGTGCGGCTGGTCGAGGAGGGGCGGGCCGTGGTGGTGTGCCCGGAGGGGGCGGGCGGGTTGCCGACGCCGCGGCCGCCGGCCGAGATCGTGGGCGGGGACGGCGCGGACGTGCTGGACGGCCGGGCGCGGGTGGTGGACGCGACCGGGGCGGACTGCACCGCGGAGTTCCTGGCCGGCGCCCGGGCGGCCCTCGCCGCCGCCGAGACCGCGGGCGCGCGCCGGGCGGTGCTGATGGCCCGCAGCCCGTCCTGCGGCTGCGGGCAGGTGTACGACGGAACGTTCACGGGTGAGCTGCGCCCGGGCGACGGCGTGACGGCCGCGCTGCTGCGCCGGGCCGGGATCGAGGTCACCGCCGGGTAGGGCGCGCGTGTCCGGCCCGCCGCCGACTCGTGATCGACCCGGAATCTCCGGGATGGGTCCGTTCGGCCGGCCCTCTCGTCCAATGGGGAGAACTGTCAACGGACTTGGGGAGGGGCCCGATGAGGGGTGGACGAACGAGAGCCGGCGCACTGGGGGCGGTGGTGGCCGCGGCCGTGCTGCTGGCGGGGGGCTGCAGCGCGGCCGGCGGTGGGGGCAGTAGCGCGGGCGCGGCCAAGAACGACGCGGCGGCGGCCCCGGCCGAACCGGGCGGCGCGGCGGCCCGGCCCTCCGGCGGCCCGGCGGCGGCCGGGGTCACCCCGGTCGCCGACAGCCGGCTGATCGCGTACACCGCACAGCTCACCCTGCGCTCCCGGGACGTCCCCCAAGTGTTCGCCAAGGCCCGGGAGTTGGCGACGGCATCGGGTGGCTACGTCGGTGCCGAGTCGGTCTACGGCGGCCCCGGGAGCGAGTCCGGGCAGCTGACGCTCAAAGTCCCGTCCGCCGGGTACCAGCAGACCCTGGACCGGCTCGCCGCCCTGGGCGAGGTGCTGTCCCGCAAGAGCCAGGCGGACGACCTGACCCAGCAGGTCGCCGACGTGGCGAGCCGGGTGCAGACCCAGCAGGCGAGCGTGGACCGGGTGCGGGCGCTGATGGCGCAGGCCGCGTCGTTGAGCGAGATCACCTCGCTGGAGGCGGAGTTGAGCCGCCGCGAGGCCGACCTGGAGTCGCTGCAGAAGCAGCAGAAGGAGCTGTCCGCCAGGACCTCCTACTCCACCGTCACCCTGGAGGTCCAGCACGAGGCCGCGACGCCGTCGGCGACCCCGGCGCCCGGGGAAAGGAACGAGGGCTTCGGCGACTCGGTCGGCTCGGCGCTCGGCGGCGGCTGGCACGTCCTGGTGACGATCGTCCGCGCGCTGGCCGTGGCCCTCGCCGCGGCGGCGCCCTTCCTCCTGCTGCTGGGCGTGCCGGCGGCCCTGGCGTACCGCTACCGGAGGCGTCGCCGCCCGGCCGCGGTCCGGGCCGAGCCCGAGGAGGCCGGCGACGCCGAGGACTGACCGCGACGGTGGCGGGCCCGCCGTTGACCGGAGGGCCCGCCGCGGCGGGGGCGTCAGCGCGCGCTGGCCTCGTGGACGAAGGCGACGAGGCGGCTGAGCGCGTCCGGGTCCATGGACGGCATCACGCCGTGGCCGAGGTTGAAGATGTGCCCGCTGCCGCCGAGCACCCGGGCGGCGTCCAGCACCTCGCGGGCCTTGGCCTCGACGACCTCGGTGGGGGCGAACAGCACCGCGGGGTCGAGGTTGCCCTGCAGGCCCTTGCCCGGGCCGACCCGCTCGGCGGCCACGTCCAGCGGCACCCGCCAGTCGACGCCGACGATGTCCGCGCCGGCCTGGCCCATCAGGCCGAGCAGTTCGCCGGTGCCGACGCCGAAGTGGATCCGCGGCACGCCGTAGCCGGCGACGGCGTCGAAGACCTTGGTGCTGGCCGGCATCACGGAGCGGCGGTAGTCCGCCGGCGCGAGCGAACCGACCCAGGAGTCGAACAGCTGGACCGCCGAGGCGCCGGCCTCGATCTGGACCTTGAGGAAGGCCGAGGTGATGTCCGCGAGCCGGTCCACCAGGGCGGCCCACAGCTCGGGCTGCCCGTACATCATGGCCTTGGTGTTCTCGTGGTTCTTGGACGGACCGCCCTCGACCAGGTAGCTGGCCAGCGTGTAGGGCGCGCCGGCGAAGCCGATCAGCGGGGTCTCGCCGAGCTCGTCCACCAGCAGGCCGACGGCCTCGGTGATGTAGGGGACGTCGTCCGGTTCCAGCGGGCGCAGCCGCTTGAGGTCCTCGAAGGTGCGGATCGGGTCGGCGATGACCGGGCCGATGCCGGCCTTGATGTCGACGTCGATGCCGACCGCCTTGAGCGGGACGACGATGTCGCTGAAGAAGATCGCGGCGTCCACCTTGTGCCGGCGCACCGGCTGGAGGGTGATCTCCTTGACCAGCTCGGGCCGCATGCAGGACTCCAGCATGGGGATGCCCTCGCGGATCTTCAGGTACTCGGGCAGCGAGCGGCCCGCCTGGCGCATGAACCACACGGGGGTGTGCGGTACCGGCTCCTGCCGGCAGGCGCGCAGGAACGCGGAGTCGTACGCGGCGCCGCGGCGCGCGGGGGTGGTCGGGCCGTCGTGGGTGGCCGCCGTCGTGTCTGCCGTTGTCTCGCTCACGCCTCAAATCTTCGCATGTGCCCCCGGGCCGCTTTTCCGGCCGGTCTCGTGGGTTCCTCCAAGATCTGCCCGGGTTTGCCGTTCCGGCACGCCGCTGGGAGAGAAGTTGCGGCGATAACCCGGGTTTTCGACCTAGTCTTCGGGTCATGGCAGCGGTCGGAGGGCACCCCGCGCAGGGTGGCGGAGCAGGTGGCGGAACGGGTCACGAGGGGGCGCCGAACGAGTTCCGGGCCGCCGTGGCGGCCCTGGACGGGGCCCGGCTGCGGCCCGAGGTGCAGCTCTCCCCCGCACCGGCGCCGCGCCGGCTCGCTCCGTACGCGTTCGCGGTGACCGCCGCGGTGGAGGTGGACGGCGAGGAGCTGGCGGACGGCCGGCTGGTGCTGCTGTACGACCCGGCCGGCCAGGAGGCCTGGAACGGGGAGTTCCGGGTGGTCACGATGACCCGGGCCGAGCTGGAGCCGGAGATGGCCGGCGACCCGATGCTCTGCGAGGTCGGCTGGGCCTGGCTGCTCGACGCGCTGCAGACGCACGGCGCCGGGTACGCGGAGCCCTCCGGCACGGTGACCCGGTGCGCCTCCCAGTACTTCGGCGGTCTGGCGGACCGCCCGACCTCGAACGAGATCGAGATCCGGGCCTCCTGGACGCCGGCCGACGGCCGCTTCGAGCGGCACCTGGCAGCCTGGGCGGACCTGCTCTGCATCGGCGCCGGCCTGCCGCCGGCCACTCCGGCCCCGCAGGGGCCCGCCGAGGTGCCGTCACTCGGTGGAGTGGTCCCGATGCCCGCACGGCGACGCCCCCGGTCGCACTGACGAGTGGCGTCCGGGCCCGACGGCACCGGACGGCCGGACGCCACCCCCAGGGCTGACGGAGTGTGACTTCGGACCAGCTCCGCGTCAATTAACCGGTCGATACCGACCGATTGGTGTCGGATCTGATCGATTTTGTGCGAATACCAGGCATGTCGCATCAATCATTTGCGCGATTTGTCCGTATTGTTACTCACTAGATCGTGATCTTTCGCTAAAGCCGGGCACGGTTGCTGCCGAAGCAGACTGTGACCCTTTCCGAACGCGGAACACTCCGACCGCCCCCATCGGGGTTCCGTCCGCCACTCCCCGCAGGAGGCCTGGTGTCGGTCCTTCTTGAGCACCCCGCAAACGTGGTCGCCTACCGCCCGACCAAGCCCACCGCCATGGTGGTCATCGCCGATCCCCGCGTCCGAAACACCGTCACCCGTCACCTGTGGGCGCTCGGCGTCCGGGACGTGATCGAGGTGTCCTCGATCGCCGAGGCCCGTCCCCGGGTCTCCACCCCGCGCGACATCTGCGTCGCCGACGTGCACCTGCCGGACGGCTCCGGGCTCACCATCCTCGCCGAGACCCGCGCCGCGGGCTGGCCCAACGGCCTGGCCCTGTCCGCCGCCGACGACATCGGCGCGGTCCGCAGCGCGCTGGCCGGCGGCGTCAAGGGCTACGTGGTCACCGGCACCCGCACGAACGTGGCGATGCCGGGCCGCCCGGGCCTGCCGATCGGCGCCGGCGGACTGGCCGGGCGGATGCGCCGCCCCGGGATGCCGGGCATGCCGGGCGCAGCCGGCGCACCGGGCGCCCCCGGAGCCCCCGGTGCGCAGGGCCCGCAGCCGACCGCCTACCGCGAGCTGTCCGGCCGCGAGGTCGAGGTGCTGCGGCTGGTCGCCGAAGGGCAGTCGAACAAGGCGATCGGCGTGGCGATGGGGCTGTCGGCTCTCACCGTGAAGAGCCACCTCGCCCGGATCGCCCGCAAGCTGGGCACCGGCGACCGTGCCGGGATGGTCGCCGTCGCACTGCGCACCGGAATCATCCACTGAGCCGAGCGCTCCGGACCGCCGCGGCGGCCGAGGAGGAACGTTTCCTCCTCGGCCGCCGCCCGCCGTCCGGGCCCCGGCAGCAAGCGGGCGACCCCGCCCCGAGCCACCCCCGGGAGGCGAGCGGGCGATCCCGCCCCGAGCCGAAGGGGCGCGCCGGTGCCGAAAGGAAGGAGGGAGGGAGGGAGCGGAGCGAGGGAGCGACGACCGTCGGCGCCGGGTCAGAGCGCCCCGGAGACGAGCGGGCGATTGACTGTCTGACCAGTCCGACAACACTCCCGGCCGCGAGGACCGTCGTACCCTTGGTGGGTGACCGACGCCGTAGCAGCCATCCCAGAAGAAGCAGCCCCGGTCCCGCTCCTTGAGCCGAAGGAGGGGATCCCGCCCGTCGTGGCGGACGAGCAGGCGCTGGCCGCGACGATCGCCGCCTTCGCTGCGGGCACCGGACCGGTCGCCGTCGACGCCGAGCGGGCCTCCGGCTACCGCTACGGGCAGCGCGCCTACCTCATCCAGCTGCGCCGCGCCGGCTCCGGCTCCGCTCTGATCGACCCGATCGCCTGCCCCGACCTGAGCGCTCTCGGCGCCGCCCTCCAGGACGCCGAATGGGTGGTGCACGCAGCCACCCAGGACCTGCCCTGCCTGGCCGAGGTCGGCATGAGACCCCGACGGCTGTTCGACACCGAGCTGGCCGGGCGGATCGCCGGCTTCGCCCGGGTCGGCCTCGGGCCGATGACCGAGAACGTGCTCGGGCTGAGTCTGGCGAAGGAGCACTCGGCGGTCGACTGGTCCACCCGCCCGCTGCCCGAGCCCTGGCTGCGCTACGCCGCTCTGGACGTCGAGGTGCTGGTCGAGCTGCGCGACGCACTCGAACAGGAGCTGGACGCCCAGGGCAAGCTCGACTGGGCCCTGGAGGAGTTCGCCGCGATCGCGGCCGCGCCCCGGCCGGCCCCGCGCACCGACCCGTGGCGGCGTACCTCGCAGCTGCACAAGGTCCGTCGGCGCCGTCAGCTGGCCGTGGTGCGCGAGCTGTGGCTGGCCCGGGACCGGATGGCGCAGGAGCGCGACGTCTCCCCCGGCCGGGTGCTCTCGGACGCCGCGATCGTCAACGCCGCCCTGGCCATGCCGCTGAACACCGCCGCCCTGCAGGCCGTCCAGGGCTTCGGCCCGCGGGTGCACCGGCGCCAGCTGGAGCAGTGGCTGGCGGCCGTGCAGCGCGGCCGGGAGATCCCGGAGAACCAGCTGCCGCCGGCCGCCGCGCCGCACGACGGGCCGCCCCCGCCCCGGGCCTGGGCCGAGAAGGACCCGGTGGCCGCCGCCCGGCTCTCCGGTGCGCGCAGCGCGGTCAGCGAGCTGGCGGAGCGGCACCACCTGCCGGCCGAGAACCTGATCACCCCGGACCTGGTCCGGCGGGTGTCCTGGGAGCCGCCGGCGGACCGGAGCGCCGAAGGCGTGGCCGCCGCGCTGCGCCGGCTCGGCGCCCGGCAGTGGCAGGTGGACCTGGTGGCGCCGGTGCTGGCCGCCGCGTTCGCTGCGGCCGCGACCGCGGCCGCGAACCAGGACTGATGCCAGGCTGACCGGGACTGAACCCGGCAGGGCCTCCGAAGGGGATGCCGTCCGTGCGGACGGCATCCCCTTCGTCGTCCCGGAGGAGCGTTCCTGGTCGGACGTGGCGCGGGACACACGGGGGGAACCCTCCGAGGGGCCTGGGCAGGTTGGTTACCGACCGGTAGCATGACGGTGAAGCGGCGCCGCTCGGGTCTTCGACGGCGGCAGCCTGCCCACCTCGAAATGTTGGTCCCTGGGAGGAGAGCCCCCGTGCCTCGTACCGCGAGGGACGTCGTCTTCGTCGATGGCGTCCGCACCCCGTTCGGCAAGGCCGGCCCGAAGGGCATCTACCACGAGACGCGCGCCGACGACCTCGTCGTCAAGTGCATCCGGGAGCTCGTGCGCCGTAACCCGAACCTGCCCGTCGAGCGCATCGACGAGGTCGCCGTCGCGGCCACCACGCAGATCGGCGACCAGGGTCTGACCATCGGGCGCACCGCCGCTCTGCTGGCCGGCCTGCCGAAGTCCGTGCCCGGCTACGCGATCGACCGCATGTGCGCCGGCGCGCTGACCGCCGTGACCACCACCGCCGGCGGCATCGCCTTCGGCGCCTACGACATCGTCGTGGCCGGTGGCGTCGAGCACATGGGCCGTCACCCCATGGGCGAGGGCGTCGACCCGAACCCGCGCTTCGTCTCCGAGAAGCTGGTCGACGAGTCCGCCCTGTTCATGGGCATGACCGCGGAGAACCTGCACGACCGGTTCCCGCACATCACCAAGGAGCGCTGCGACGCCTACGCCGTGCGCTCCCAGGAGAAGGCCGCCAAGGCGTACGCCAACGGCGACATCCAGCCCGACCTGGTGCCGATCTCGATCCGCAACACCAACCCCGAGGTCGGCGAGACCGGCTGGGGCCTGGCCACCGTGGACGAGCCGCTGCGCCCGGGCACCACGATGGAGAGCCTGGCCGGTCTGAAGACCCCGTTCCGTCCGCACGGCAACATCACCGCGGGCAACTCGGCCGGTCTGAACGACGGTGCCACCGCCTCGCTGCTGGCCGCCGAGGACGTCGCCGAGGAGCTCGGCCTCCCGGTCAAGATGCGCCTGGTCTCCTACGCCTTCGCCGGCGTCGAGCCCGAGGTCATGGGCATCGGCCCGGTCCCGGCCACCGAGAAGGCGCTGGCCAAGGCCGGCCTGACCATCGACGACATCGGTGCCTTCGAGGTCAACGAGGCCTTCGCCGTCCAGGTGCTGGCCTTCCTCGACCACTACGGCATCGCGGACGACGACGAGCGGGTCAACCCGTACGGCGGCGCGATCGCCTTCGGCCACCCGCTGGCCTCCTCCGGCGTGCGCCTGATGAACCAGCTGGCCCGCCGCTTCGAGCAGCGCCCGGACGTCCGCTACGGCCTCACCACGATGTGCATCGGCTTCGGCATGGGCGGCACCATCGTCTGGGAGAACCCGCACTTCGAGGGTGGTAAGTGAGCATGACCAACACCACTGAGCTCCTGCAGCACGGCGCCGAGCTGTTCCCGGGCGAGGTCGTCACGACCGCGCACGTGCGCCACCTGGACCTGCCGCTGCAGGCCGGCAAGCTGGCCCTGATCACCCTGGACAACGGCTTCGACCACACCAAGCCGACCACCTTCGGCCCGGGCTCGCTGCTCAAGCTGTCCGAGGCGCTGGACCAGGTCGAGGCCGAGGCCGCCGAGGGCAAGATCGTCGGCGCCGCGATCACCGGCAAGCCGTTCATCTTCGCGGTCGGCGCCGACCTCAAGGGCGTCGAGCTGCTGAAGCAGCACGAGGACGCGCTGGCGATCGGCAAGGGCGGCCACGAGGTCTTCAAGCGGATCGCCGCGCTGCCCGTCCCCACCTTCGCCTTCTACAACGGCGCGGCGATGGGCGGCGGCGTCGAGGTCGGCCTGCACGCCACCTACCGCACGGTCAGCGCGGGCGTCCCGGCCTTCTCGCTGCCGGAGGTCTTCCTGGGCCTCGTGCCCGGCTGGGGCGGCTGCACCATCCTGCCGAACCTGATCGGCCCCTCGAAGGCGATCAAGGTCATCATCGAGAACTCGATGAACCAGAACAAGCAGCTCAAGGGCAAGGAGGTGTTCGAGCTCGGCATCGCGGACGCGATCTTCGAGCCGGCCGACTTCCTGGAGCAGTCGCTGCTGTGGGCCGCCAAGGTCCTCAAGGGCGACGTCGTCGTCGAGCGCGAGGCGATCGACCGCGGCAAGGCCTGGGACGACGCCGTCGCCTGGGGCCGTCTGGTCGCCGACGCCAAGGTGCACGGGGCCGCTCCGGCCGCGTACAAGGCGCTGGACATCATCGCCCTGGTCAAGGACGCCGACCTCGCCGAGAAGGGCAGCCTGCAGGCCGGCTTCGACGCCGAGGACGCGGCCCTGGCCGACCTCATCATGAGCGGCGAGCTGCGCAGCGGCATCTACGCCTTCAACCTGGTGCAGCGCCGGGCCAAGCGCCCGGTCGGTGCGCCGGACAAGTCGCTGGCCCGCCCGGTCTCCAAGGTCGGCGTCGTCGGTGCCGGTCTGATGGCCTCGCAGCTGGCGCTGCTGTTCGCCCGCCGTCTGGAGGTGCCGGTGGTCCTCACCGACATCGACCAGGAGCGCATCGACAAGGGCGTCGGCTACGTCCACGCCGAGATCGACAAGCTGCTCTCCAAGGGCCGCATCGGCAGCGACAAGGCCAACCGCCTCAAGGGCCTGGTCTCCGGCTCGCTCGACAAGGCCGTCGCCTTCGGCGACGCGGACTTCGTCATCGAGGCCGTGTTCGAGGAGATGGGCGTCAAGCAGACCGTCTTCGCGGACCTGGAGAACGTGGTCTCGCCGACCTGTGTGCTGGCGACCAACACCTCCTCGCTGTCGGTCACCGAGATGGCCTCCAAGCTGAAGCACCCCGAGCGGGTCGTCGGCTTCCACTTCTTCAACCCGGTCGCGATCCTGCCGCTGCTGGAGATCGTCCGCGGCGACAAGACCGACGACGCGTCGCTGGCCACCGCCTTCGCCGTGTCGAAGAAGCTGAAGAAGACCTCGGTGCTCTGCAAGGACGCCCCGGCGTTCGTGGTGAACCGGATCCTGACCCGCTTCATGGGCGAGATCCAGGGCATCATCGACGAGGGCACCCCGATCGCCGACGTCGAGAAGGCCGTCGAGCCGCTCGGCCTGCCGATGTCCCCGATCGTGCTGCTGGAGCTGGTCGGTCCGGCCATCGCGCTGCACGTGTCGGAGACCCTGCACGGCGCCTTCCCGGAGCGGTTCACCGTCTCCGAGAACCTCGCCAAGGTGGTCAAGGCCGGCAAGCGCGGCTTCTACACCTGGGTGGACGGGCAGCAGGTCCTCGACCCCGAGGTGCTGGCGCTGCTGACCTTCGGCGACTCGGTGCTCACCGAGGAGCAGGTCCGCGCCCGTGCCCTGGACGCCGTCGCGCAGGAGATCGGCCTGATGCTGGAGGAGGGTGTCGTCGCCGAGGCGCAGGACATCGACCTCTGCATGATCACCGGTGCCGGCTGGCCCTTCCACCTGGGCGGGATCACCCCGTACCTGGACCGTGAGGGCGTCTCGGAGCGGGTGAACGGCAAGCCGTTCCTGGCCCCCGGCGTGGCCTCGGTGCCCGCGTAGGGCGTAGCTCCGTGAAACGCGGGAGCCCCGGTGACCTGGTGGTCACCGGGGCTCCTTCGTGTGTACGGGCGCCTCTTCAGGAGGGGCGCGCGTAGGGACGTTCAGTGCTTGAGGCGGTAGACCACGGTGTCGGCGAAGACGCCGACCATCTCGTAGTGGGTGTCCAGCAGGTTCTCGATCCGGGGGACCATGACCGGCTGGTACGGGGCGATGCCGGAGTCGTCGACGACGACCTCGGGCAGACCGTTGGCCAGCTCCTTGTCGAAGGTCTGCCAGGCGTTGGAGACGCTGAACTGCTCGCCCACGTTCTGGCTGCCGTCCTTGCCGCCGCTGTAGTTGGTGAGGAAGCCGGCGGTCAGGTAGCGGGTGGCGGGCTTGCGGCCGGCCAGCCAATACAGCTCGGGGTGCATGCCCCAGACCAGCACGGTGTCCTTGGGGGTGGTCTGCGCGGCGACGGCGGTGGCGACCTCGGTGGTGCGGTTGAGCCGCTCCCCCGGCCAGGCCAGCGCCAGGCCCCAGAACACCGTGGCGGCCACCGTGGTGTACACCAGGACGGGCTTCCAGCGGATCGCCGAGGTGGCAACCGCCCCGGTGCCCAGCAGCACCAGCGGCGGGATCAGCTGCAGGTAGTAGTGGCCGAAGAAGTGGAAGCCGACGCTGACCGCGACGACCGAGGAGAGCAGCCACACCCACAGGTCGGTGGTCGAGCCGTGCTCCTCGCCGGCCACCGGCAGCGGGCGGTGGCGGTGCTTGAGCCAGAGCCGGCGTCCGACCGGGTAGAGGAAGCCCAGGCCGGCCGCGGCCAGGATGGCCGAGTTGCCCAGAGCGCGGCCGATCATCTGCAGCCAGGCGCCGCCGAAGGTGGCGTAGTCGCCGCTGCCGGTGACCACCCAGAAGAGGAAGCCCTTGGGCTTGGTGAGGATCACCGCGACCAGCGCTATCGGCAGGGTGAAGCCGAAGCCGATCTTGAACAGCGCGGGCGGCCAGCGCACCCCGCGTCGGCGGGCGTCCTGGAACAACATCCAGAGCACCGGCAGCAGCACCGCGCCGCCGGTCTGCTTGGTCAGCGAGCAGAGCGCCACCGCGATGCCCGCCGCCAGCCAGCGGCGCCGCTCGGCGTACCGGAAGGCGGCCACCATGGCGGGCAGCATGAAGACCTCGAAGGTCGCCGCCTGGGTGTCCTCCGGGGAGAGCCCGATGGAGACCAGCAGGTAGAGCAGTCCCGCGCCGGCGCCGGCCCGGTTGCCCCAGCGGCCGCGGGCGATCGAGGCCAGCAAGATCGCGGTGACCAGGTGGGCCACCACGGCCAGGGTGCGCAGCGGCCAGAGCGAGGCGGAGCCGAAGACCGCGAAGCAGGCCTGGTAGAGCCAGGGAAGCAACGGGGGCTTGCGGTCCACCACGGTGTCGTAGAGCACCCCGCCGTCCGCCAGCATCCGGGCCTGGGTGGCCAGGAAGCCCTCGTCCGGGCTCCAGACGGGCCGGGCGAAGGAGGGGATGTGGGTGAGCAGCGCGACCAGCGTGAGCACCGGCACCAGCCTGGTCCAGTACCCGGTACGGACGTGGGTACGGACGCGCTCGGGCAGGCGGTCGGCCAGTCCGGCGAGGCGGAGGCGGGTGGGGGTCGGCACGGTTGACAACCTACCGGGCGGGATCGGCGCGATCCGCGCCGGTCCCGCCTTTCAGTGCGATTGTCAGCTTGTTCCGTGACGAACTGTTACGACATTACGACGAACAGTCGTCGGCCGATCGGAGCACGGGCGAACCGCGTCGCCGAGGCCCCTCGTCAGGCCTCGACCCGCGCCGTGTCCAGGCGGGCGACCAGGGCCGTCACCTTGCGGGCGATGTCCGGGGCGTTCAGACCGATTTCCGCCAGGATCTCGTTCCGGCTCGCGTGGTCCAGGAACTCCTGCGGGATTCCGAAGTCGCGGACCGGCAGGTCCACGTCCGCGTCCCGCAGCGCCTGGGCGACGGCCGCGCCGACGCCGCCCACCCGGCCGTTGTCCTCGATCGTGACGACCACCCGGTGCTCGGCGGCCAGGCCTGGCAGGGCCGCGTCCACCGGCTTGACCCAGCGCGGGTCCACCACGGTGGCGGTGATGCCCTGGGCGGCCAGCAGGTCGGCGACCTCCAGGCTGGTGGGGGCCATCGCACCGACCGAGACGATCAGCACATCGGCGCGGTGGACGCCGGAGGGCTCCTCGGCGGCGCGCAGCACGTCCATGCCGCCGACCCGGCCGACCGCGGGAACGGCCGGGCCGACCGTGCCCTTGGAGTAGCGGACCACCGTCGGGGCGTCCTTGACCTGGACGGCCTCCCGCAGCTGCGCCCGTACCTGGTCGGCGTCGCGCGGGGCGGCCAGCCGCAGGCTCGGGATCACCTGGAGGATCGACATGTCCCACATGCCGTTGTGCGAGGCGCCGTCCGTCCCGGTGACACCGGCGCGGTCCAGCACGAAGGTGACGCCCAGCTTGTGCAGGGCGACGTCCATCAGGACCTGGTCGAAGGCGCGGTTCAGGAAGGTCGCGTAGACCGCGAACACCGGGTGCAGGCCGTTGGTGGCCAGGCCGGCGGCGCTGGTGACGGCGTGCTGCTCGGCGATGCCGACGTCGAAGATGCGGTCCGGGAAGGCCTCGGCGAACGGGGCCAGGCCGACCGGGTGCAGCATCGCGGCGGTGATGCCGACGATGTCCTCGCGCTCGTGGCCGAGCGCGACCATCTCCTCGCCGAAGACCGAGGTCCAGTCCTTGCCCGAGCTCTTGACCGGCAGGCCGGTGTCCGGGTGGATCACGCCGACCGCGTGGAAGCGGTCCTCGTCGTTGTTCTCGGCGGCGTGGTAGCCGCGGCCCTTCTCGGTGAGGCAGTGCACGATCACCGGGCCGCCGAAGCCGCGCGCCTTCGTCAGCGCGGACTCCAGGGCGGTCAGGTCGTGGCCGTCGATCGGGCCGATGTACTTGAGGCCGAGGTCCTCGAACATGCCCTGCGGGGCGATGAAGTCCTTGAGGCCCTTCTTGGCGCCGTGCAGCGTCTCGAACAGCTGCTGGCCGACCACGGGGGTGCGCTGCAGCGCGTCCTTGCCCCAGGACAGGAAGCGCTCGTAGCCCTGGGTGGTGCGCAGGGTGGCGAGGTGGTTGGCCAGACCGCCGATGGTCGGCGAGTAGGAGCGCTCGTTGTCGTTGACGACGATGACGACCGGCAGGTCCTTGGCGTCGGCGATGTTGTTGAGCGCCTCCCAGGCCATGCCGCCGGTCAGCGCGCCGTCGCCGATCACGGCGACGACCGGGTCCGCCTTGCCCTGGATCTTGTTGGCCTTGGCCAGGCCGTCCGCGTACGAGAGCACCGTGGAGGCGTGCGAGTTCTCGATCACGTCGTGCTCGGACTCGGCCCGCGACGGGTAGCCGGACAGGCCGCCGCTCATCTTCAGGCGGGAGAAGTCCTGGCGGCCGGTGAGCAGCTTGTGGACGTAGCTCTGGTGGCCGGTGTCGAAGAGGATGCGGTCGCGCGGCGAGTCGAAGACCCGGTGCAGCGCGATGGTGAGCTCCACCACGCCGAGGTTGGGGCCGAGGTGGCCGCCCGTCTTGGAGACCTCGGTCACCAGGAAGGTCCGGATCTCCTGGGCCAGTGCGGCCAGCTGTCCGGGCGTGAGCCGGTCGAGATCGCGCGGTCCCCGAATGCGGGTCAGCAGGGCCACCCGTTCCTCCTCGTTCAGTGTTCGCGGACCACGGACGGTCCGACGGGCGTCGCTGCCCGGTCCGGCGGCAGGCCGGTGGTCGCGGCCGGTACCGACCGGTCGAGTCTAATGTCCGCCTGCCGGGCACCGAGCGGCGCGCCCGGTGCCACCGTTCGGTCACTGCCATTCCCGGAGGTCGGCCGGGGGATGCGCGTCACCGTGGGTTGACGCCCGGGTGTTCGACCACCTTTATGACGGGGGACGTCGGCGGGTGCGGCTTGGACGGCGGCGGGTGCGGTCCTAGCGGGAGCCGGGCGTGGTTCGGCGGGCGCCGTTCGTGGTTCGGCAGGTGCTAGGACCGGCCGAGGGCTCCGGACTCGCCCATCTCGCTCATCACCAGCGCCAGTGCGCCCAGTACCTCGGCCCGGCCGCCGAGGGTGCCGGGGACCACCGAGAGCTGGCGGGCGGCGCTGGGGATCGCGTAGCGGGCCACCGAGTCCCGGATCGGGGCGAGCACCAGCTCACCGGCCTCGGCGAGGTCGCCGCCCAGGATCACCCGGCGCGGGTTGAGCAGGTTGCACAGGGTCGCGACACCGGTGCCGATCTGCCGGCCGGCGTCGGCGATCACCCGGCGGCAGCCGAGGTCGCCCTGCTGGGCCAGCTCGACCACCCGCGGCAACGAGAGGTCCGGGCCCAGGGTGGAGCTGAGCAGGGAGAGCAGGTAGCGCGAACCGACGAAGGTCTCCAGGCAGCCGCGGTTGCCGCAGCGGCAGACCGGCCCGGCCTCGTCCAGCGTGATGTGCCCGATCTCACCCGCCGTACCGCCCGGGCCGCGGTAGATCTGGCCGTTGACCACCAGGCCGGCGCCGACACCGCTGGCCACCTTGATGTACGCGAGGTCGCTCAGTCCGCGGCCGGCCCCCAGACCAGCTCGCCCAGCGCACCGAGGTTGGCGTCGTTGTCCACGTGCACCGGCATGCCCAGCCGCTCGCCCAGCTCCTTGCCCGGGGCGATGCCCGTCCAGCCGGGCAGGATCGCGGTCGAGCCCAGCGCGCCGGTCTCCACGTCGATCGGGCCGGGCACGCCCAGGCCGACGCCGATCACCTTGTCCGGGCGGAAACCGGCCTGCGCCAGCAGGCGCTCCACCATCGCCTCGGCGCGGTCGAAGCCCTGCTGCGCGGAGACGTCCACGTCGATCGGGGCGCTCTCCTCGGCCAGCACCCGGTGCGCCAGGTTGCCGACCGCGACCCGCAGGTGGGTGTGGCCGAAGTCGATGCCGACCACGATGCCGGCGTCCCCGCTGAGCGAGACGCTGCGGGCGCGGCGGCCGCCGGAGGAGGTGTCGGCGACCACGACGGTGCCGCTCTCCTTCAACTCCCGCACGATGTTGGACACGGTGGCCGCGGAGAGGCCGGTGCCCCGGGCGATCTCGGCCTGGGTCAGCGAACCGGCCATCCGCACCGCGCGCAGGACCCGCTCCAGGTTCGCCCGGTGCAGGGACGACTGCGAGCCCGGTGTGTCCGTCGACATGATCCACCCTCCCAGGGCGGGGAACCCTCCGCCGGGCTTCCCCTTCAACTCCTGAAGGGTACGGCCCGGGGGCGGGGGCGGGCGCGGGATGGCCGGGGATGGGGGGCGCCTGGCGGCGGGCGGAGGCAGGGGGCGGGCGCGGGATGGCCGGGGATGGGGGGCGCCTGGCGGCGGGCAGAGGCAGGGGGCGGGGGCCGGATGCCCGGGCGCGGGGGCGGGCGCGGGATGGCCGGGGATGGGGGGCGCCTGGCGGCGGGCAGAGTCAGGGGGCGGGGGCCGGATGGCCGGGCGCGGGGGCGGGTCACGTCGGGGTGTCGGGGGTGGGGGGTGGGTGATCGGGGGGTGAAGGTGTTGCGCGGCCTGGACCTGTGACGTCGGGGTTGGGCGGTCCTGGCAGCGGCCGAAAACCACGCACCACTACCATGGTGCCCACTTCTCAGGCGTCCCACCGGAACCGAGGACGGTACCGGCAGGGGGACGCATCCAGACATGACGGGGAATCAGATGGCAGGGGATCACCCTACGCCGGGGGCAGGCGAAACGCCTGGCAGCGGTCCGCAGGACAACCGGGGCGTCTCGTTCGGACGCCCGCCAGGCGGCGGCGTGGATCCTGCCGCCGTCGCGGACCAGATGACGCAGCTGGACGGCTCGGCCATCCCGGGGCAGGCCGGGCCGCCGCCCGCCCAGCCGCCGGCACCGCCCGCGCAGCCGCCCGCCCAACCGCCGGTCGGCGGCGCCGAGTACGCGGCGTACGCGCCGACCGCGACCGGCTTCCCCACCCAGGCCCCGCCGCCCCCGGCCGGTGCGCCGGTCGGCCCGTACGACCCGGTGCCCGGTGCCCCGTACGGCGCCCCGGACCCCGGGCAGGGCTACAACACCGGCGGCTACAACTACCCGCAGCAGCAGCCCGGGTACAGCTACCCCGGTGCTCCCGTGCCGCCCAAGCAGCGCAACCCCGTGATGCTGTGGGGCGGGATCATCGGCGGCGTGCTGGCGATCGCGATCGTGATCGCCCTGGTCGTGCTGCTCAAGGAGCCCAGCCCGAGCCCCACGCCGAACGCCAACGACACCACCAGCGCCGGCCCGGACAGCAACAACAGCCCCGCGCCCGGCCCCGGCGGCAAGGGCGCCGGCTTCAACGTCGCCTGGAACGCCCCCAAGGGCGCCAACACGGACGGCGCGAACCAGATGCTCGGCGTCTGGGGCACCGACAAGTACGCCATCCGCGTCGACAGCAGCGGCATCAAGGCCTACAACCTGACGGACGGCAAGGAGGCCTGGACCATCCCCGTCCCGGCCGGCAGCAAGGAGATGTGCACCGCCTCGTACGCGGCCAACTCCAAGAACATCGCCGCCGTCTCCTTCAACACCGGTGACAGCGACTGCTCCACCGTCGGCGCCGTCGACCTCGCCCAGGGCAAGCTGCTCTGGAGCGTCAAGGTCTCGGCCGACCGGATGTCCTCCCCGACGCTGAGCGTCACCGAGAACGTGGTCGCCATCGGCGGCAACGCGGTCGGCGCCCTCAACATCGCCAACGGCCAGCCCGCCTGGCAGTACCAGCCGCGCGACAAGGACTGCACCGTGCGCGGCCGCACCGCCGGCGCCCAGATCGCGGTCAGCGACCGCTGCTACGGCGGCAGCGGCCCGAAGTCGCAGCTCGTCATCGTCAACGCCGACACCGGCAAGGCCGCCAGCACGCCGATCACCCTGACCGGCAGCATCGAGCAGGTCGACCAGGTCGTCCAGGACAAGCCGCTCGTGCTGCTGATGACCAACGGCCCGCAGGGCGACTACGTCCTGCCGTTCGACAAGGACAACAAGCCGGGCACCCAGATGTCCGTCAAGGAGCCCGGCTCGGACAGCCTGCGCCTGTCCGGCCAGGACGAGGCCATCACCCGGAACGTCGTCAGCGGCTCCACCCTGTACGTCCAGGTCAGCGGCACCAAGCCGGGCATCAACGCCTACGACCTGAACACCGGCAAGCGCCTCTGGTCGGCCACCACGTCCTCGTCCAGCAACGACATGCGCCTGGTGTCCGGCACCGACAAGGACGGCAAGATCCGCGCCGTCGTCGAGCAGGGCTACGACAAGCCGGCCCGCCTCGTGACGCTCTCGCCGACCGACGGCTCGATGACCGACATCGGCACCCTCGCGATGCCGAACAGCCTCGACATCGGCAGCAGCACCTCCGAGTACCTGATCTCGGACGACGGCGCCGCGGTGTACGCCTTCCGTCGCTACAGCTCCTCGGACGGTCCGCTGACCAAGTGGAAGAAGTGACGCCAGGAAAGTGACCCCGGGGAAGTGACACGGGGAGGTGACACCGGACGCCGGGGAGGCGACTCCGGGGGACATCACCCCAGGTCGCGACCGGCGCGGGCGGGGCGGGCACGGGCGAACGGCCCGGGCCCGCCCCGCCTGCGATTATTCGGCGGGCCCGTGCGTTGGGACATGCGAGGATTCGCACCATCAGCCTGACAAAGGAGTGCAGCGAGTGCCCGGCACAAACCTGACCCGCGAGGAGGCCCGCACCCGGGCGGACCTCCTCCACGTGGACGCGTACGACATCGAGCTCGACCTCGGTTCGGCCCGTGAAGGCGGCACCTTCCGGTCCACCACCGTGGTCCGGTTCACCGCCACCACGCCCGGTGCGGAGACCTTCATCGACCTCGTCGCCCCGAGCGTCGAGGAGATCACCCTCAACGGCGCGCCGCTCGACCCGGCGAGCTTCGCCGACAGCCGCATCCCGCTGCCGAACCTGGCCGCCGAGAACGAGCTGCGGGTCGTCGCCGACTGCGCGTACACCAACACCGGTGAGGGCCTGCACCGGTTCGTCGACCCCGTCGACGGCGAGACCTACCTGTACACCCAGTTCGAGGTGCCGGACGCCCGCCGTGTCTTCGCCAGCTTCGAACAGCCCGACCTGAAGGCCGCGTTCACGTTCACCGTGACCGCCCCCACCGGCTGGGTCGTGGTCTCCAACTCGCCGACCCCGACGCCCGAGCCGGTCGGCGACGGTGCCACCCAGGTCTGGAAGTTCGAGCCCACCGGCCGGATCTCCAGCTACATCACCGCGCTGATCGCCGGCCCGTACGTCGGCGTCTTCGACAGCTACGAGAACGGCGAGCAGAAGGTGCCGCTCGGCGTCTACTGCCGGCCCTCGCTGCGCGAGTTCCTGGACCCGGAGGCCATCTTCGAGGTCACCAAGCAGGGCTTCGACTACTTCCAGGAGAAGTTCGACTTCCCGTACCCGTTCGCGAAGTACGACCAGCTGTTCGTCCCGGAGTTCAACGCCGGCGCGATGGAGAACGCGGGCGCCGTCACCCTGCGCGACCAGTACGTGTTCCGCTCCAAGGTCACCGACGCCGCGTACGAGTCCCGCGCCGCCACCATCCTGCACGAGCTCGCCCACATGTGGTTCGGCGACCTCGTCACCATGGAGTGGTGGAACGACCTCTGGCTGAACGAGTCCTTCGCGACCTTCGCCGAGGCCGTCTGCCAGGCCGAGGCCCCCGGCTCCAGGTGGCCGCACTCCTGGACCACCTTCGCCAACCAGATGAAGACCTGGGCCTACCGGCAGGACCAGCTGCCCTCCACCCACCCGATCATGGCCGACATCAACGACCTGGAGGACGTCCAGGTCAACTTCGACGGCATCACCTACGCCAAGGGCGCCTCGGTGCTCAAGCAGCTGGTCGCCTACGTCGGCCAGGACGCCTTCTTCCAGGGCGTGCAGGCCTACTTCAAGCGCCACGCCTGGGGCAACACGCGGCTCAGCGACCTGCTCGGCGCCCTGGAGGAGGCCAGCGGCCGCGACCTCAAGGCCTGGTCCAAGGCCTGGCTGGAGACCGCCGGCATCAACGTGCTGCGGCCGTCGCTGGTGCTGAACACGGACGGCGAGATCGAGTCGTTCGCGGTCCTGCAGGAGGCCCCCGCGCTGCCCGCCGGCGCCAAGGGCGAGGCCGTCCTGCGGCCGCACCGCATCGCCATCGGCCTGTACGAGCTCAACGGCGACTCGCTGGTGCGGACGGAGCGGGTCGAGCTGGACGTCGACGGGCCGCGCACCGAGGTGCCGCAGCTGGTCGGGCGTCACCGCCCGGCCGTCGTGCTGCTCAACGACGACGACCTGTCGTACGCCAAGATCCGGCTCGACGAGGACTCGCTGGCCGTCGTCACCGAACACCTCGGCGGCTTCACCGAATCGCTCCCCCGCGCGCTGTGCTGGGCCTCCGCCTGGGACATGACCCGCGACGGCGAACTCGCCGCCCGCGACTACCTGTCGCTCGCGCTCTCCGGCATCGGGCGCGAGTCCGACATCGGCGTGGTGCAGTCCGTGCACCGCCAGGTCAAGCTCGCCCTCGACGCGTACACCGACCCGGACTGGCGCGAGGAAGGCCTCGCCCGCTGGGCCGCCGCCGCCGAGGAGCACCTGCGTGCCGCCGAGCCCGGCAGCGACCACCAGCTGGCCTGGGCCCGCGCCCTCGCCGCGGTCGCCCGGACCGACGGTCAGCTCGCACTGCTCGCCGGGCTGCTGGACGGCTCCGTCGAGATCAAGGGCCTCGCGGTGGACACCGAGCTGCGCTGGACCCTGCTGGAGCGGCTGGTCGCCACCGGGCGGGCTGACGAGGCGCTCATCGCCGCCGAGCTGGAGCGGGACAACACCGCGGCCGGCCAGGAGCACGCGGCCACCTGCCGCGCCGCCCGGCCGACCGCCGAGGCCAAGGCCGAGGCCTGGGCGTCGGTGGTGGAGTCGGACAAGCTGACCAACTACGTCCAGGAGGCCGTGATCGCCGGCTTCCAGCAGTCCGACCAGCGCGAACTGCTCGCCCCGTACGCGGCGAAGTACTTCGCAGCGGTCAAGGGCGTCTGGGAGACCCGCAGCCACGAGATCTCGCAGCAGATCATCGTCGGGCTGTACCCGGCGCTGCAGGTGACGGCCGCGACCCTGGAGGCCACCGACGCGTGGCTGGCCGCGGCCGAGCCGGCGCCGGCACTGCGGCGGCAGGTCATCGAGGCCCGGGCCGGGATCGAGCGTGCGCTCAAGGCGCAGGCGGTCGACCGTGCGGCGGGGGCGCGCTGACGATCGGTGACAAGCCGGAAGGGGCGTCGGACGGGTCGTCCGGCGCCCCTTCGGGGTTGTACGGGGTCCTGGCGGACGGCGAGCGGCGTGCGGCTGCCGCGCGCGGCCTGGCGCGTGCCGGCGTGCGGGGGGCAGCCTGGCGCGTGCGGGGCCGGGCCTACTTCTTCTTGCCCTTGCCGTACGGCAGGCCGGCCAGACCGGCGATCACCGCGAAGGCGACGAGCGGGAGAAACACGTACAGGCCGAGGGTCTGGCCGACACTCAGGCCGGACGTACCGGGGTCATCGCCGTCGTCCCTGGTGAAGGCCATGGCGGGCGACGACAGCAGCATCATCAGCGTGACCGTTGCGGAGACCGCGCCGGCTCGCAAAGCGTTCCTCTTGTCCACGTTTCCAACTTACCCGGGGCTTATGGGAGGGCGCGCGTCGGGGTCCGCCTGGTGGGGGTGGGGGCTGTGGGGCGCTGCAGGGTGCCCCGGGGCCGCCGGGGTGGGCGGCCCCCGGGGTAGGGGTCAGTGCGGCCGGGTGGGCGGGGTGAGGAGGGTGGCGAGGAGGGGGGCGGTGGGGGTGGTGGTGAGGCGGTCGAGGGTGATCGGGGTGCCGGAGCCGTCGGCGACCGGGAGGCGCCAGTTCGGGTACTGGTCCCAGGTGCCGGGCAGGTTCTGCGGGCGCGGGTCGCCGACCAGGTCCGGCAGCCAGACGCCGACCAGCTGCGCCGGGGTCGCCCGCAGGAAGCCGTACAGCGCGGGCATCGACAGCGGCTCGCCCGGCAGCAGCAGCCCCAGCCGGGTCAGCTCGGACCGCCAGTCGGCCAGCTCCTCGGCCGCCTCCTCCTGCTCGTCGCCCAGTGGGCGGGCCAGCAGGCCGAGCCGGTGGCGGAGCTCGACGTGCTCGCCGGAGAGCCGGGCCGCGGTGCTCGGCAGATCGTGGGTGGTGAGGGTGGCCAGGCAGCCGGGGCGCCAGGCGTCCGGGGCCAGGATGCCGCCGTCGGCCTGCCAGTCCCGCTCGAACCAGAGCACGGACGTACCGAGCACGCCGCGCGCCGCCAGCTCCTCCCGGACGCCCGGCTCGACCGTGCCGAGGTCCTCGCCGATCACCGCCGTCCCGGCGCGGTGCGCCTCCAGGGCCAGGACGCCGAGCATGGCCTCCGCGTCGTAACGGACGTAGGCGCCCTCGGTGGGCGGGTGGCCCGCCGGTACCCACCAGAGACGGAAGAGGCCCATCACGTGGTCGATGCGCAGGGCCCCGGCGTGCCGCGTCGTCGCCCGCAGCAGTTCCGCGTACGGGGCGTAACCGGCCTCGGCGAGGGCGTCCGGGCGCCAGGGCGGCAGGCCCCAGTCCTGGCCGTGGGCGTTGAAGGCGTCCGGCGGAGCGCCGACCGAGATGCCACCGGCCAGCACGTCCTGCAGGGCCCAGGCGTCGGCGCCGTCCGGGTGGGCGCCGACGGCGAGGTCGTGGATCAGGCCGACCGGCATGCCGGCCTCGCGGGCGGCCCGCTGGGCGGCGGCGAGCTGCTGGTCGACCTGCCAGGCGAGCCAGCGGTGGAACTCGACGCGTTCCGCGTGCTCCTTCTCCGCCTGTTCGGCGTGTGGGCCGTCCGGGTGACGCAGACCCTTCGGCCAGTGGTGCCAGTCGGCGCCGTGCACCTCCGCCAGGGCGTTCCAGAGCGCGTGCCGGCGCAGCCACTCGCCCTCGCGGCGCTGGAACGCCTCGTACGCGGCCTGCCGGCCGGGCCCGCGCGGCACCTCGTGCAGCAGCTCCAGGGCCTCGCGCTTGAGCGCCCAGACGGCGTCGCGGTCGATCAGGCCGTCGTGGCCGAGGACCTCCTCGCGCAGCCGGGCGGCGCGGCGGGTCAGCTCCTCGGCCTGGTCGCGCCGCTTGCCGTCCAGGTACGCGTACTCGGGGACGGCCTCGACCCGCAGGTGCACCGGGTCGGTGTAGCGGCGGGAGGAAGGGCGGTAGGGCGACGGGTCGGAGGGGGTGCCCGGCAGTCCCTGGTGCAGCGGGTTGATCTGCACGAAGCCCGCGCCGAGGCCGGCGCCCGCCCACTGGGCCAGCTCGGCGAGGTCGCCGAGGTCGCCCATGCCCCAGGAGCGGTCGGACAGAACGGAGTACAGCTGGGCGAGGAACCCCCAGCTGCGGCCGGTGAGTTGGGGCAGCCGTTGCGGGGCGACGATCAGCGCCGCTTCCGCCTTCGCGCCGTTGGACTCCGCCTTGAGGACGTGCCGGCCGAGCGGCAGGTCGGCGGGCAGCCAGTGCGAGTGCCCGCACGGCAGCTCCCAACTCCCTCCGCCTTCCAGCTCCACGTGCAGCCGGGCGTCCGCCGGGACGTCCAGCGCGGTGCGCCGCCCCTGCCGCACCACCACGCAGGGCGGCAGCAACCTCCCCTGCACAGAGGCGCGGTGACGCTCCAGCGCCTCCCGCACCTCCTCCGGCGTGCCGGCCGCCACCCCCAGCGCGGCCAGCACGGCCACCAGCGTCCGCGCCCCCACCGTCTGCCCGCCCGGCCCCGGGTACCGGGTGTCCACCCCGTACGCCTGCGCCAGCGCCAGCAGTTCGGCGGGCGGCGGCGGGGCATCCTGGGCCGGCACCTGCTCGGCTCCGTCACTGTCGTGGTAAGCGGCCACTCGCGGCTCCTGCGATGTCTCGGCTACGCCCGGTCAGGACTCCCAAGTCCTACCCGGGTAACCACCCGACGACGCTGCGCGACACGACGGCGGGCGGTGGATCAGGGCGTCAGCGGCAAGACAAGGGAGAACCCTTCTCGGCCCCGCTCGCCGAACCCGGACCCTCTGGCAGTACCGGCCCGTCCCGGCTTTGTCAGGGCTGCTCCCACCCTCCCCGGCGTCACCCGGATGCGGCCCCCTCAGCTCCACCGCCCTGCTGCGACGGGATCAGCGGTAAAGGTCTCTCACCTCCACTCGAACCACCGCGCCTCATGGCGCACCCACGACCTGCGGCACTCGACCGCGACCCTCCTCCTGGAACAGGGCGTCGAACTCGTCGTCATCAAGGAGCAGTTGGGTCATGCCCACATCGGCGTCACCGCGACGGTGTACGCCCATGTCCGGCTCCGCCTCCAGTGTGACGCCATTGACCTCCTCAGCCGCACGCTCGGCAAGCCCCCGAGGCCGCCACCGATCCCGACGACGGCGACGACCCGCCACTTTGTGCAGCACCCGTCCGCTGACGTTGCCGTCAACTACTGCCGTCAAGACGCCACGAAGCCCTTCCGGAACCAACTCCGGAAGGGCTTCTGTGTTAAGCGGGTGCGTACTCCAGAAGAGCAGGCATTGAACGGTGATCAGTGCCTTCCATTGTCATAATCACTCGCCTTTCGCAAGTATCGCCGAGCCACTTCATGAATCTCTCTACCGACCGGAAAGAGGTCTCGTCCGACACGTCCCCGGGATCGAAGGTGAACTCGACCTCCTCCATGTCAAAGAAGTAGCACGTGAACCATATGCCATCAACAAGGATCGCCAATGTGGCCGAAGCCTCCCCATCAATAGCAAGTGTTTCAAACAGCTCCCTCGCGTTGGCCAGAACTCCCGGGGACTCCTCTGAAAGGGTCGTAGTGAACGACACCTCCCATTCAGAAGATGAGAGCGAAGAGATAATCCGCTGCCAGTCCTCAACGTTGGCGTCAAGGATGCAGAGATCACGCAGCGCCCCGTCTACCAGGAAGTCCTCACGTTGGTAGTGCATCCTTACCTCTCCAATTCTCGGCTCGATTAGAGGAACCCTTCAAAGGTGAGATTCCCGCCACGCATGCTCCACCGCGCACCCCAGCCACCAGGCATCTTGATATCTCGGGTGACGCCGCCATAATGGGCGGATGCCGATGTATCGAGCGTATCGGTGGCATTCGGATGCGAGAGGATCTCCTGAATCATCTCATCAGCGATCTCGGACCTCTGGCTATTATTCACCTTGCCAAAGTCGTATCGATCAACGTGCGCCTGTCCGCGCTTAGCGATATTTCCAGGGCTGGGATCTCCATGCTTCTGAAGGGCTCGGCCAGCGGGCGTCAACTGGCCCTTGGCATTTCCTGTGGCTGCCGCATAAAGGTCGTCAGCACTTGCATTTCCACAGTTATGCACCAGGACAGGCGTGGCCCCCGCGAGCACATAGTACGTGTGGAGCTGTTTGACGGTGAGGTTGTGGGTGGTGACGGCGTCGGAGTAGTTGCGGACGGATTGGATGGTGCGGGTGGTGCCGTCGGGGTGGCGGAGGTGTTCGCCGGGGGTGAGTTCGCCGGCGTCGACCCACTGTTGGCGGGTCTCGCTCCAGTAGGGGTGGTGGTAGGTGGAGGTGATCTTCGCCTGGTCGGCGGTGGGCGGGCCGCGGGGGTTGGCGTCGTCGGTGAGGGTGAGGTCGGTGAAGTCCTTGTCGTCGGGGGTGGTGATGGTGGCGGTGACCAGCTCGGGGCGGGTTTCGCCGGTCTGCGGGTCGGTTGCCATGACGACGTCGCCGTCGCGGACGTCACCGATGGGCTTGGTGCTGCCGTCGGCCATCAGCACCAGGGTCGCGGCGGGGAAGCTGTTGCACTTCGCGAGGCTGGGTTCGTCCGCCTCGGCCTTGGCTGCCTTGGCTTCTGTGCCGGCCGCGTCGGCTGCTGTTTCTTTTGCCGCCTTTTCTTCTGCTGCCTTGGCTGCAGCCTTTTCGGCTGCACGGGCTTCAGCCGCTGCCGTCTTGGCGGTGACCAGTGCGGCTTCGGCTTCCTTGGCTGTCCGCTCGCCGGCCCGGATGACGTCGTAGGCCTTGTTGATCTCCTTGTAGATCTTGAGGGCCTGGATGCCGACCTTGATCGCCTTGAAGATCTTGCCCCAGGGCACCACGTTGAGGGCGGTGTTGATGCAGGCCATCACGTCGCCCTTGGTGAAGCAGTCGCGGGCGTCGTTGAAGCCGATCAGATCACCGACGATGTCGACCACCTTGTGGACGAGCTCGTCGCGCTTGCGCTTGCCCTCATTGAGAGCCTTGTTGGCGGTGTCGACAGCGTTCTGCGCGTTCTGCACCTCTGCCGTGGGCGGATCATCGTTCCCTCGGGGACTGATCTGCTTCACATCGGTGGTCACACCGTTTGAATCCGAGTACCAGCCGATGCATTCGGAGGCTTGATTGCAGTCGAGGCGCAGGCCGTTGGCGTCGGACTTGTTGATCGGGCTGTTGTTGGCGTACGCGTAGGCGTTCCACTGCTGGGGGTCGCCGGCCACCGTGATGGGGTCGGGGCTGATGAAGCGGCCCGTCTTGGGGTCGTACTCGCGAGCGCCGAGGAGGGTGAAGCCGGTGGACTTCTCCTTGGTCCCGCCGACGAAGCCCTTGTCGCCGGCCCAGGCGCCCGCAGCCGGCTGGGTGCCGCGCTCGTTGCCGAAGGGGTCGGTGGGGCGGCGGAGGTGGGCGAGGGTCGTGGCGTCGAACTGGACTCCGTTGGTGCCGTGTGGGTCCGCGGCCTGGTAGGCGAGTGTGGAGTTGCCGGCGGCGGTGGTGGTGCGGGTGATGGACATGCCGTTGGGCGCCGCGTAGGTGCGGACGTTGGTGACCGCCTTGGTGCCACTCGTGGTGTCCAGGGTGATCTGGTCGGCACCCAGGTTGAGCGTGGTCTTGCCGGAGTCACGACGGATCAGCTGGTTGCCGGACACGTCGTAGAGGTAGCTGGTCGCGCCGCTCTGGCCGGTGCCGGTGATCTGGTCGAGCTTGCCCTGGGCGTTCCAGGTGAGTGTCCTGGTGCCCGGGGTGTCGGTGATCGAGGTGGTGTTGCCCGCGGCGTCGTAGGTGTACGAGGTCACCGCGGTGCCGGCCGGACCGCTCTGGGTGGACCTCATCAGCGCGTGCGGGCCGCCCGTGCCGCCGCCCGTCTTCGGGTCGGTGGACGGGGTGTTGGGGCCGGACCCGAAGGTCTGGGTGGTGGTGACGTCCTTGCCGGCGTCGCCGTTGACGTCCTTCTGGACCAGCTTGGTGCGGTTGCCGATGAGGTCGTACTCGTACTGCTGCCAGTACGGGGCCGGGCCGCCGACGCTCGGCTCGCCGCCGCTCACCGACGGGCCGTCGGTGTTGGCGCACGCGCCCACCCCGGGCACGCTGGGCTGCGGCTTGGTGGTCTGGGTGCCGGTGTCGGTCCAGGCCTGGGTGAGTCGGCCGAGGTAGTCGTGGGTGAAGCACTGCAGGTCGGCGACCTGGCCGTCCTGGGCGTCGCGGGCCGAGGTGACCTGGCCGAGCGGGTTGTAGGTGTAGTCGACGGAGTCGACGTGAGCCGTCGGGGCGGTCGACTTGTCCAGGATCGAGCGCGTGACCCGGCCGGTGGCGTCGTCGATCAGCATCGTGGCGACCACCTGAGCGCCTGCGCCGCCCACCGTGGTGCGGTACGGCCGGCCATAGGGGTCATAGCGGACATCGGCCACGAAGGTCGTTCTGGCGAAGCCTATGCTGCTACTGAGCCCCCCGAACTGACCCATGACATCGGTGGCGAAGGTCAGCTTCTCCCGCGCCAGGCCGGCGACCGCCGGCATCGTCGTGGTGGCCAGGCGGCCTGCGGCGTCGTAGGTGTTGTCGGTCTGGTAGACGCCGGCGAGCAGCTTGTCCTCGGATGCCGGGATGGTGGTCCTGGAGCCGAGTTCGCGGTAGCCGATGTCGTAGCCGGTGATCTCCGACTTGTAGGCGTGGTCGTCATCCACCCCGCCGACGTACCGGGTCGAGGACGTGGGCTTGCCGTTGACGAGTGTGTCGTAGGTCCAGGCGGCGACCTTCTTGGCCGGGTCGACCGCCGTGCCCTCGTAGGCCGCGACGGTGCGGCCGAGCAGGTCGGTGACGGTGGTGGCGCTCTTGCCGCGGGAGTCCGCGACGGTGACGAGGTTCTTGCTGTCGTCGTACGCCGTCGTGCCCGTGCCCGAGTCCGGGTCGGTGGACTTCACCGGCCTGCCCAGCAGGTCGTACTCGTACGCCCAGAGGTTGCCGGCCGCGTCCTTGCGCCAGGACTCCTTGCCGTCCGGTGTGTAGCCGTAGGTGGTCTCGTCGTACGCGCCGGTCGGGGTGTTGCTCTTGTACTGGCGCAGGGCGACGGTGTTGCCGCGCGCATCGGTGATGGTCGCGGAGGCGTAGCCGCCGGCCGGCGGGGTGGTGCGGACCTCGTCGGCGCCGACGAAGTCGGTGTGGGTCCGCCACTGTTCGACGCCGTAGGACAGGAAGGCCGAGTCGGTGACCCGACCCATGCCGTCGTACGTCTGGACGGTCTGGGAGGGGATCTTGCCGTCCGGCTCGACTCCGCCGTTGGGCAGGAAGAGCTGACCGCTGGGCTGCGCCTGGTCGTTGTAGTAGGCGGCGCTGGTCTTGATCTGCCAGCCGTGCGAGTCGAACAGCGAGTCGGTGATCATGCGGCCGGTGGCGCCCGAGGGCGTGCTGGCCTGGGTCTGGCGGACCCGGCCGAGGCCGTCGTAGATGGTGAAGCTGGAGGTGTACGTCGCCAGGTCGCCCATCAGCGCCTGGCTCAGGACGAGCGAGGGCGCGTTGACGCCGTTCACGGAGTAGGAGAACTTGCGGTTCGGGCGGTCGGGGAACGCGCTCCGCTCGTGGCCGGGGCTCCACCCGGCCACGGCGCGACCGAGGGAGTCGAACTCCTGCTCGCTGACCCGGCCGTTCTCGTCCTGGATCTTGAGCGCCGAGCCGCGTCCCACGTCGAGGGTGCTGACGGTCTGCCAACCCATCGGGTTGGTGTGGGTGACCTGAGTGGGCAGCTGACCGGTGGCCGGGGAGTAGGCGGTCCTGGTCTCGGCGCCGGTCGGGTGGGTGGCGTCGGTGCGGGTCGGGTCGACGGTGCTGATCACGCGGCCGTAGGTGTCGAAGCTCGCGCGGGCCGTGGCCCGGTAGACCGGCTTGCCCGCCGCGTCGTAGCGCTCCAGGACCTCGGTCGAGGTCTGCTCCGACGTCGCCCCGGACTGGCCGAGCGCCAGGCCGTCGAAGTAGGCCCGGGTGTCGGCGACCGTGTTGTCCTTGGTCGCGGTCTGGCCGCACGCGCCCTTGAGGACCAGTGTGCGCGAGGCCAGCTGGGTCGGGGCGCCGCCGGGGCCGGTTGCGTACTCGAAGGAGGTGCAGAGCAGTTGCTCGGGGTGGGCGGTGTCCCCGTTGTCGTAGACCGTCAGCGGCCGGGCGAAGGGGGTCGAGTCGTAGCTGGTGGAGCGCTCGCGGGTGCGCCAGCCGTTGGCCAGCTTGTCGCGGTTGGTGACCTTGAGGACGTTGACGGCCTTCGCGGTGATCGCGGGCATGCCGCCGGACTGGGCGCGGGTAGCCGTGACGGGGCCGAGCCACGGGTCGGAGACGACGGTGGAGAGGGCTTCGCCGTTCTCACCGTTGTAGGTGGCGGAGTCCCGGATGAAACCGGCCAGCGCGTTCTCGTCCTTGATGGTGCCGCCGTGGACGTCGCTCACGGACACCTGGCGGGTGCTCTTGTTCGCGAGGACGTCGCCGTCCATGCCACGCAGGAACGTCGCGACCGACTTGGTGCGCGGGGCCTCGACGCCGCTGCCGCTACCGGTGCGGGTGATGACCGTCGCGTACCCGCGGAACTGGTCCCAGGTGCGGGTCTTGGGATCGGCCATCTCGGAGTCGTTGCGGTGCCAGGCCGCGCCGCCGGGGTACTCGTAGTCGGTGACGACCGCCGGCTGGCCGCCGGCGACCGAGTCCTCCTGGGTGACGGACTGCACGATGATCTTGTTGAACCAGTCGTTGACCGGGTCCGGATCGCTCTGCCCGGGCAGGTACCACTTGACCGGCATGCAGGCCATCCGCTCGGGCACCGACTCCGGCATGTGCGTGGACGACGTCAACGCCGGTACCGCCGACGGCAACCCGATCCTGCTGGTGGGCTGCAACGAGAGCGACGCGCAGCAGCTCTCGCTCGGGAGTGACGGCACCGTCCGCGTCAAGGGCGGGTGCATCGCTCCGGTGGACGCCCGCACGGCCGCCGGTACGCCGCTGGAGTACCGCACCTGCTACGGCACCTCGGAACAGCGGTGGATCCCGCTCGCGAACAACGCGCTGTACCACCCGGCCTCCGGCCGTTGCTTCAGTCTGCCGCCCGGCGGGCAGGCGGCCGGGGGGACACGGCTCCAGCTGTCGGACTGCAAGGACGAGGCCTACCAGCAGTGGAGCATGCCGATGCTGCGGACTGCTGCGCTGCCCGCTCCACCGCGTTCCTGACCTCGATGTCCTGAGGGGACGCCAGGGCCCGTGCCGCCGACCGGTGGTGCGGGCCCGCTGGGTTGTGGGGTGAGGGTGGTAAGGGGAGGAATCGGGGCAAGGGAGGCATAGCCGTCGGCGGCGTTGACACCGGGTCGGGGAGCTGGTGGGGTGGCGGCGATGTGGTTCTGGCCTGGCGAGGAGGCTCCTGTGCAAGCCCGAGTGTCCGTTGTGGCCGGGCGGCGGCTGCGGTCGCAGTTGGAGCAGAGTGCGGCGTTGCGGGAGGTGCTGCAGCACCCGGCGGCGCTGGCCGCGCGGCGGGCCACGGCGCGGACGTGCCGTCAGTTGGCGCCGCGGGCGGCGGACCGGTTGATCGCGGACCTCAAGGGCACGGAGCCGCTGCTGGCGTCGGTGCGGGCGGAGCGGGCCGAGCGGGCGGCGGGGCGGCCGGGGCTGCGGGCGATGCAGATCGCGGCCGGGGTCGCGGCCGCGGCGGTGGTCGGCGGGTTGCTGGCCGGGCCACTGCCGACGGCGTACGCGGCGGAGCCGGGGCCGGACGTGGTGAGCACCGCGCCGCAGACGCCGCTGGGCAGCGTGACCGATCCTCAGGTGTTCCCGCGCCCGCAGGAGCAGACGGTGGCCGGCCGGGCCGTCACCGTGCCGGCGGCCGTGACGCTGGTGGCGGCGCCCAAGGCGGACCCCGGGGCGGTGCTGGCCGTCCGCGAGGTGCTGAAGGTCGCCGGGACGACCGAGGTGACGCCGAAGCCGGACGGCGGGACGCCGGCCGCCGGCTCGCTGGTGGTGTACGTCGGCGGGCCCGCCGAGGGTGCCGACGGCGAGGTGGACCGGGTGCTGCGGCAGCTGGCCGCAGCGGCCGGCACCAAGGACGGCACCGGGCCCTCCACGGCGGGCATGCCGGTCGGCGGCTACGTGCTGTCGGCCGGTCAGCTGCCTGCCCAGGGCGGCGGGACGTACGGCGCCGTGGTGCTGTCCGGCGTGGACGCCACCGGCACCTTCTACGCCGCACAGAGCCTGCGCCAGCTGCTCGCCGCCGTCCCCGCCGGGCAGGGGCAGGCGCCGGGGGCGGCCGGGCTCGGCCTGCCCGGGATCACGCTGCGGGACTGGCCGACCGGCGCGCCGGTGCGCGGCACCGCGGAGGCGTTCTACGGCACCCCCTGGACCGCCCAGCAGCGGCTGGAGCAGGTCGACTTCCTCGGCCGCTCCAAGCAGAACTTCTACCTGTACGCCCCCGGTGACGACCCGTTCCGGCTCTCCGGCTGGCGCACCCCCTACCCGGCCGCCCAGGCCGGCGAGCTGCGCGAACTGGGCGACCGGGCCCGGCGCAACCACGTCACGCTCGGCTACGCGATCGACCCGGGGCAGTCGCTCTGCTTCAGCTCCGCCAAGGACGTGGACGCGCTGGTCGCCAAGCTGGACGGGCTGCGCCAACTCGGCTTCACCGCCTTCCAGTTGCAGTTCCTGGACGTCAGCTACGACGAGTGGCACTGCGACGACGACCGCGACGAGTACGGCACCGGCCCCGCCGCGGCCGCCAAGGCGCAGGCCGAGCTGGTCAAGAAGGTGCAGGACCGGCTGATCGCGAAGAACCCGGGCCTGGCCCCGCTGTCCGTCGTCCCCACCGAGTACCACCAGCAGGGCGCCACGCCGTACCGCAAGGCGCTGGCCGCCGCGCTGCCGGACGGCGCGCAGGTGGCCTGGAGCGGGGTCGGGGTGATCCCGGAGAAGATCACCGCCGCGCAGACCGCCGACACCGCCGGCCTGTACGGGCACCCGCTGGTCACCATGGACAACTACCCGGTCAACGACGCCAGCCCGGACCGGCTCTTCCTCGGCGCCTACACCGGGCGCGAACCGGGCGTCGCCACCCGCTCGGCCGTCATGCTGACCGGTGCGATGCAGCAGCCGGTCGCCTCCCGGATAGCCATCGCCACGGCCGGCGACTTCGCCTGGAACCCGACCGCGTACAAGCCGGACGAGTCCTGGCAGGCCGCCGTCCGCTCGCTGGCCGGGCCCACCGGCGCCGCCGCCACGCCCGCCGGCAGCACGCTGCCCGCCGTCACCGCGCTGGCCGGCAACAGCACCTCCTCGCCGCTGTCCAAGCAGGAGTCCGGCTACCTGACACCGCTGCTCGACCGCTTCTGGGCCGCCGCCGAACCCACCTCCGGCGTGGCCCCCGACCTGGGCCGGCTGATCGAGGCCGCCACCCCGCTGCGGCAGGCCTTCGCCTCGATGGCCACCGCCCAGCAGACCCTGGCCGGCACCCCCGCCACCGCCCAGCTCGCCGGCGAGGCCGCGCCCTGGCTGGGCCCGCTGCGCGACTACGGGCTCGCCGGGCAGGCCGCCCTGGACATGCTGCTGGCCCAGCACGGCGGCGACGGCACCGCGGCCTGGAAGGCCCGGGTCGAGCTCAACCGGTTGCGCGAACAGCTCGACCGGGCACCGGCCAGCATCGGCCCCGGCGTGCTCGGCCCGTTCCTGGAACGCGCTGTCCGCGCCGCCGACAACTGGGCCGGCGTGGGCGGCGGCGGGGTCGCCCCGACCACCACCATGGGCACCGCGCACGACCACCTGCCCGCCCTGATGGCCGACGGCCTGGCCGACACGTTCTACTGGAGCTCCGCGCCCCCGCAGCCCGGCGACGCGGTCGGCCTGGACCTCGGCGCGGGCCGCCCGGTCGGCAACGTCACCGTGCTGATGGGCGGCTGGGGCGACGGCCCGGACGCCCAGACCGCCGTGGACGACTACATCCGCGACGGCGTGCTGGAGTACTCCACCGGCGAGGGCGGCTGGAAGCAGCTCGCCGTCGTCAGGAACCAGAAGACGATCAGCGCCCAGCTCCCGCCCGGCACCGTGGTCCGGGCCGTACGGCTGCGCGCCACCGCCGCGCAGAAGACCGCCGTCGCGGTGCGCGAGTTCACCGTCACCGCCCCGGACGAGGCCCCGGCGAGCGTCAGCGGCGGGCCCGACGCGCTGCCCGGCTCCTCCGCCGCGGCCGTCCTGGACGGCAACCCCGACACCGCGTACCGGGCCGCCAAGGCGCCGACCGCGCAGGACGCACCGCTCACCGTCGAACTCGGCGCCGCCCGTCCGCTGGACCGGCTCACCGTGCTGACCGACCCCGGTGTGCGCGCCACCGCCACCCTCGCGGTGCGGCGGGCCGACGGCACCTGGGCGGACATCGGCACCATCCAGCCCGGCTACAACGAGCTGCCCGCCGGCGGGCAGGTGGCCGATGCGTTCCGGCTGACCTGGAAGCCCGGCGGCGACCCGCCCGTGGTCAACCAGGTCATCCCCTGGTACGCGGACGCCCCGGCGGCCCGGCTCAGCCTCTCCGACCCGGCCCTGGACGTGGTCACCGGCGCGGCCGCGCCCGTCCAGACCCGGGCCACCGTGGAGGCCGGCCGCCCCGAGGGCACCACCGGCGAGCTGCGCGCCGACGTGCCGGCCACCGCCAAGGGCCTGACCGTGGCGTCCGCCGGCCCGGTGACCGTGCCGCGCGGCGGCCGGGTCGGCGTGCCGCTGCTGGTCAGCGCCGCCCCCGGGACACCGTCCGGGACGTACCAGGTGCCGGTGCAGTTCGTGGCCGGGACCACCACCGTCAAGCAGGTGCTCCAGGTGCACGTGGTGCCGCCGACCGGCGGGGCCGACCTGGCACTCGGCGCCAAGGCCACCTCCTCGGGCGACGAGACGGCGAACTTCCCGGCCTCGGCGGTCACCGACGGCGACCCGAAGACCCGCTGGTCCTCGCCGGCCAAGGACGACGCCTGGGTGCGGCTGGAACTGCCGCAGGCGACCCGGCTGGGCGCGGCGGTGCTGCACTGGCAGGCCGCGTACGCCGCCTCGTACCGGATCCAGGTCTCGGCGGACGGGAACTCCTGGACCGACGCGGCGACGGTGGACAACGGCAAGGGCGGCGACGAGACGGTGCGGTTCGACGCGCCCGGCGTCCGGTTCGTCCGGGTCCAGGGCGTGGCGCGGGCGACCAAGTACGGCTACTCGCTGTGGGGCGTCGAGCTCTACGCGGTGACCCCGCCGGCCCAGCCCCAGCCCCCGGCCGGCCAGCCGCCCGCCCAGCCCGGCGGCGCTCCGGGCGCCACGGCGGCGCCCACGGCTCCCCCGGCGACGGCGCCGAAGCAGTAGCGGCACGGGCGCCCGGCCGGACACCCCACCCGGCGGGACATCCGGCGGCGAGCCGGGCCCCGAAAAACGGCGGCGGGCCGCCGGCCCCCGGTGCGGGGGGCGCGGCGGCCCATGAGGCGCGTACCGACGGTGTGAGACGGGCGGGCCCTTGTGTCGCTCGGGTCAGGCGGAGAGCGGTTCGGGCTGCTCGCCGCGGCGGACGGGGGTGGAGTGGGCGCCGTGCGCCCGGCCGATCGGGACCGAGTGGTTGGGCTCGGTATGGTCGTGGTGCTCGTACTCGCCCCACTGCGGGGCCCGCAGCTGGTCGGCACCGCCGTACGGCTCCAGGTAGGGGCGCCAGCGCGGGTCCTTGATGCCGGTGCCGATGATCCGCCAGGCGAGGCCGCTGGGCGGGGCGGGTGGGCGCTTCATCCGCCACCCGAGTTCGGTGAGGTGGCGGTCGGCCTTGGTGTGGTTGCAGCGGCGGCAGGCTGCCACCACGTTGTCCCACCGGTGCTGGCCGCCCCGGCTGCGCGGGATGACGTGGTCGACGCTGGTGGCGGCGGCCCCGCAGTAGACGCAGCGGCCGTGGTCGCGGGCGAACAGCGCCCGGCGGGTGAGCGGGACGGGCCCGCAGAACGGGACCCGGACGAAGCGGGTCAGACGGACGACGGACGGCGCCGGAAGGGCGCTGGTGGCGCTGTGCAGAGTGACTTCCGAGTCCTCCAGGCTGACCGCCTTGTGATTGAGGACCAGGATGAGTGCGCGGCGCATCGATACGACGCCGAGTGGCTCGTAGGACGCGTTGAGGACCAGGACATGCGGCACGGATGCCTCCTTGGACGCCTGCGGCGCGTGGCTCGCGCCGGGACGAGCGGTTGGATCGCACAACGAGTGCGCGATCTCCCCCAGTGTCGCCTTACGCCGTTGTACGGCGCCACCACTCCTGTGTAACGGACCTGCCGTGAACTCCGGGTGTGCTCTCCGTCATAGCCGGTATGCCCGGGGGACGGTCGGGTTGCACCCGGGCGCCCCGGCGGGCGGGGGGCGGGGCGGCGCGGTGGCCCTCCCGGGGGACCGATCGGCCGGTCGGAGCAGTGTTCGGGCCCTGGTGGGACGGGTCCGGGCCGGGACTCCGGGGGAGCGCACCGGTGCGTTGACGGGGCGTCCGGGGCTGTGTGTACGCCCTGTGGAGGCTTCTCGCTCGGTCACGGCCGTCACCCCGGCGTGTCCGGTCGGGTGTTCGGCGCCGGATAGGCTAAGGCGCACGGTCCGTGGGCCGCTTGCGGCGGCGCGGGCCCGACACGCTCCCTGCAAGGAAGGTCCGCCCGTGTTCCGCTCCGGCGCCACCGGTCTGTCCGATGCGTCCTCGACGCCCTCCGTCCCGACGACGCCGAGCCCCAGCCCCTCCGCGCCGCAGCTGCCGGACCTGCGCATCCCGACCAGCGCGCAGGAGGTCTCGGACACCACCAAGCAGGCCGCCAGCTGGTTCGACACGCACTGGCAGGGCTGGCTGGCCTCCGGCCTGCGGATCGTCCTCATCGTGGTGCTGGCGCTGGTGCTGCGGGCCATGGTGCGCAAGCTGATCACCCAGCTGATAGGGCGGATGGCGCGCACCCCGGACCACCAGGAGGAGAGCCGGCTGGGCGGGCTGCTGGCCAACACCGGGGTGGTGAACCCGGAGCGGCGTCAGCAGCGCTCGGAGGCGATCGGCTCGGTGCTGCGCAGCGTGGCCTCCTTCACGATCCTCGGCACGGCGGCGCTGATGGTGCTCTCCGCGATGGGGGTGAACCTGGCGCCGCTGCTGGCGAGTGCCGGTGTGGCCGGTGTGGCGATCGGTTTCGGCGCACGCAACCTGGTCACGGACTTCCTCTCCGGGGTCTTCATGATCATGGAGGACCAGTACGGCGTCGGCGACGAGATCGACACCGGGGTGGCCAACGGCACGGTCCTGGAGGTCGGCCTGCGGGTGACCAAGCTGCGCGGGGCGAACGGCGAGATCTGGTACATCCGCAACGGTGAGGTCAAGCGGATCGCCAACATGAGCCAGGGCTGGTCGACGGCCTCGGTGGACATCCAGATCGGGTCCAAGGAGGACCTGCTGCGGGCCGAGGAGCTGATCCTGCAGAGCGCGGAGCAGCTGGCCAAGGAGGCGCCGTACGACGAGCTGGTCTGGGCGCCGGTGTCGATCCTGGGCGTGGAGTCGGTCGCGGCGGACTCGGTGACGGTGCGTGTCGAGGCCCGCACCGCCCCCGGCAAGGCGCCGGCCGTCTCCCGGGCGCTGCGGCAGCGGGTGAAGGTGGCCTTCGACCAGGCCGGGATCAAGGTCAAGGAGGAGACCCCAACGGCGGCGGCTGCGGCGGCCGCAGCAGCGGCCTCGGCGGCGGCAGCCGGGTCGGCGGCCGCGCCGGCGGCGGCTCCCGCGACCGAGCAGGCGGCGCCCTCCGCCCTCGCCGACCCGAACTCGGCCCGCTTCAAGGCGACGGAGCCGATCCCGCTGCCGAGGCCGGAGCCGACGCCGTAGCGGAGGCGGCCCTACCGGGGACCGGCCCGATCAGCAGCTCCAACCCGGGCGAGTGCGGCCTGCGTGGACTCGACCAGCCCGGCCTCCTCCTTGGCGATCCGCAGCCGCAGCGCCTCTTGGAGATGGGCCTGGGCGTCCGCGAGGTCGCTGCGCTCCATGAGGTGCTTTCCGGTGTGCTGAAGCGCGAAGTCGACCAGTTCCGGGTGCTGGTTTCGCGCGGTGTTCAGGGCACTGCGGTAGAGCGCGGCCGCAGTCCGCACGTCACCGGCGTAGCGGTGCGCGTCGCCGAGGTTGAGCCCGGTGGCGACGACGGCCCGGGTGTTGCCGATCGCTGCGGCGAGGTCGAGCGACCGCCGGAGTGTTGCACGGGCCTCCTCGTGGTTGCCCAGGCACATCTGGCCGATGCCGATCCACCTGGTCAGGACCCGAGCGCGCGCGGGGTCGCTCCCCTCGGGCAAGGCCCGCAGTTCCTCGTGGAGTTGGCCGACCGCGGTGGTCAGCTCGTTCCGGTCGGTGGGGACCATCCGCAGGCTGTCGTCGTGAGTGATGAGGTGGTCAAGCACGTGACCCTCCGTCGTTCGGTGCCGATCAAACGAGCGTCGGCAGCACTCCGCGAGGCCAGTGGCGGCGCCGGGCCGTCCGGGAGCTTCACCTCGCACCGCTCGATGAGGGCGGCGGGGTCGATGTGGGCGATGGCGAGGTTCAAGCCGGGGGTTCGGGTCACCGGCGCTCGTCGAGCGTGTCGCCGAAGGTCACGTCCAGTTCCGCGATCAGGGCCTCGGCAAGCTCGGCCTGCTGGGCCCGGTCGATGATCACCCTGGCGAGGTTGGCGACGCCCCGCAGCGAGGTCAGGTCGTTGCCGCGCAGGTCCAGGCCCTGGTACTTGCCTCGGCCGAACTCGGCCAGCCGCAGCGCGCAGGCGTCGAGGACCGTGCCGCCGAGGTCGCAGCCGGTGAACGAAGCCTCAGTCAGCACGCACTTGGAGAAAGCAACCGGCCCGGTGGCCCGGACCTGCTCGAAGCCGGCGTAGTCGAGCTTGCAGTTCTCGAAGAGCACATTGTCCAGGGTCAGGCCGGTGAGGTTGGCTCCCATGATCTTGCAGTTGCGGAAGACGGCGCGGGACAGTTTGCTGTCGCTGATGCGGGCGGTGGCGAGGTCACAGGTGTCGAACTCGACGGAGTCCAGGCGGACCTTGTCGAACTGGACGCGGTCGGCCCGCAGCCCGCTGACCCGGCCGGTGATGAGGCTGGTGTCGGTCAGGTCCAGGTCCCGCAGCTCGGTGTCGCCGTACTGGAAGTCCTGGACGATGCCCCGGGCGGAGTCCAGGGAAGTGACGTTGGACAGGTACAGGCCGGGCTCGTCCAGGCGGGGCAGGGTGACGGTGACACGGCCGAAGGTTTTGCTGTCCACGGGGTTGGGCTCCGCTCTGTCGGGCCGGGCCCGCACCCGCGCGGTGCGGGCCGGGCGAGGTTGGACGGGCTGCTTGCTCTTCTTGGAGCAGCTGTCCCAGGTCGGCCGGTTGTCGAAAGTCACGATGACCGGCCTGGGCTCCCCGGCAGAAGCCGGAGAACTCGCAGGCGGCGACGGCTACGTGGAGGTGAGCACCGTGTCGAGGAGCAACCACGCCGTGACGTCCAAGGTGTTCTCCGGACCGATGACGACTTCACCGACATCGACAAGTACGTCGTGCGGTATGTACCACTCGCGCATCTCCTCCGGTCCGAACTCCTGCGCCTTCTTCCGGGTCGAGTGCCTGGCCAGGGTCTCCTCCCACGGGATGTCGAGGTAGAAGAAGCTGCTGCGGCCCGGGTGATCGCGGTGCAGCCCGTGGAGCATGTCGCCGTACCGGTCGGCCGCGAGGACGCCTTCCAGGAGCACGTGGTATCCCCGGCCGAGGGCGATCCTCGCCATGGCGTCGATCATTTCGATATTTACTCCGCCTCGGATGTCGGGCTCCCCGAGGACGTTGATCCGGACGCTGTCCTGCGAGATGATCGCCAGCCCGTCGCCGAACAGGGATCGAACGCGCCAGGCCGTGCTGGTCTTCCCGGAAGCCGAGTTGCCGCGTAGAACGATCAAGCTGGGGCCGCTTGCAGTGGAACCAGGGACCGGCTGATCCACCGTTCCTCCTCCGTTCTGTCGCGTAGCGGAGCAACCAGCCAAGGCACGAGCCGAGGGACCGGGACGGCGGCGACCTGCTCGACCGGGTGGAGAAGCCCCCGGGCACAGGACTCGGCCGTCCAGACCGTGAAGCGGGCATTGGGGTAGGCCGGGTTGATTCCGATCTCCCCCTTGGGGCTGACACCGTTGAACGGCGTCGAGATGCCCTCCTTGTTCCAGTAGGCCCACGCTTCCAGGGCCTTGGCCTGCTCGAAGCAGTGGTAGAGCTGTGGGTAGCGGTCGAGAAGCCGGATCTCCCGGAAGATCAGCTGGCCGAGGAGGTGCGGCGCCGTCTCGGCCAGCGTGCCCAGGTCGGCCGCCTCGTGGAACGTGAAATCCCGAATGTCCTGGCAAGGGGGGAGGGACGTGGCTGCGAAGAGGTAGGACAGGCGCCGGCGGACGTAGCCGGGGACCGAGGCGACCAGGCCGGGCTCGATGCGAGCGACGAGGTCGAGGAGCCGGGCGTGGTCCGGGTGGAACCGCCCGAGGTCGAAGAGCGTGCCCATGCCGTCCACTGCGGAGAGGGCGAGGTCCTTGTAGAGCCGGTTGTTCAGCTCCCCGCGGTCGATGTACTCGCGGGTGGCCCGGCTGGTGGAGTTGAGCATCAGGTACTCGGCGACGGTCTCGAAGTACAGGTATCCGAGGTAGGGGAAGACCGGGATCGCGGCGGCGAGCGCATCGATGAACGGTACGTCTGGTGTCGTGTTGCCGCCCGCGTTGCGCAGGAGGGTGTCGAGGAACGGCGCCGTGACGCGAACCCGGTCCACGACGGACCGCAGCACCCGGGTGTCCTCGGCAGCGGTGAGGACGTGGCGACACTGCTGGTAGGCCCGCAGGTGGATGCCGCCCAGACGCAGGTAGTCGAGCCCTTTCAACGGCGCCGGGCCGGTGGGGGTGACCTCGATGACCAGTGGTGTGCTGTTGCTCCGACTCACGAGCCTGCCTCGGCTCTCCAGCAGGTACGAGCCCAGATTGTGGGGCCGCAGCGCGCCGCCGGGTGCCGGGGTGAGCGGGGAGCCGTAGACGGCGCCGACCAGGCAGCCAGTGGAGGCGAGCAGGTGGCCGCTGGCTCGCACGGCTGCCAGGTCGCGGGTCAGGTGCAGGAGGTGAATCGGGGTGCCGGCGGAGAGCGAGCGGAGCATCGCATTGTCGCGCAACAGCCTTCCGCTGGGGGCCTGTTCGAGGCGCTGGTACCACTCGGCGTCGGTGTCGGCGAGCCCCGCCGGTGCCGGGCGGGCGGGCAGGGCGCCGTAGTCGGTGTGGGCGTAGTCCCATTCGGCGTGCAAGGGGTTCCTCCTACTCGGACAGCGTGACGCGGAGCGCGTGCTCCAGCGCCAAGGCGTCGGTGGCTCCGTCGAGGCGCGCCTGTTCGCTGTGGACCACCAGGTCGTGGGCGAGCAGGTGGAGCCAGGCGGGGACGGGCAGGCGAAACTGCTTGGGGTCGGGCCACCAGCGGGCGAGGGGCAGCCGGTAGCGGTCGAGGGCGTCGGCGCCTTTGAGGAGGTCCACCGCGTCCTGGTGCTGCCGGTAGGCGCTCGCCCGGTCGTCCGTGAAAGCGTGGTGGGCGACGTCGTGAAGGGCGACGGCCGTGATCGCCTCGGGCGTGGGACGGGTGCCGAGGGCGGAGGCCACGGTGGCGGTGTGCTCGGCGAGCCAGCGGGCGGCGCGCTGTCCGTGGCCCGGGTCGTCGCGGTCGTGGTGGCGTCGGCAGTCGTGGCAGGCCGCCGAGACGGCAAGGGCCTGTGTGCGGCCGGGGTCGATGCCGTGATCGTGGGCGAGGAACTGCACCAGGAGCGCGACCCGGGCACCGTGCCGGACGCCGTGGATGGAGTCGACCGCCTCCCTACGGGCGAACCAGGAGCCTTCGGGTACCAGCAGGAGCGGACGGTGTGGCATGGTGGCCCGGACACCCGGACCGGTGGGACGGTTACCGGCGATCCAGGCCAGCGTGGTCCGGTCCATGTACTGGTGGTCCGGGAGCCGGCCTGCTTTGGCCAGCGCGCGCAGCGGCGTCTTCCCGGGCTGCGGTGTCGGCGAGATCATGAACGATTCCTGATGAGGTCGGGTGCGATGGGCGTCACGCTGGGCGTGGTGGTGCTGACGATGGGGAACCGGCCTGCGGAGCTGATGGCGCTGCTGGACTCGGTACGGGCCCAGGAGGGCGGCGACAGCGGCGTTCGGACCGTCGTGCTCGGGCAGGGCGTGAAGCTGCCCGAGCTGCCGGACTGGGTGGACGCCGTGGAGCTGCCGGAGAACCTCGGCATCCCCGGGGGCCGCAACGCCGGCGTCGAGCGGCTGCGCGAGCTGGGCGGCACGGACGTGCTGGTCGTCCTGGACGACGACGGCCTGCTGCCTCGCACCGACACCTTCCGGCTGATCCGTGAAGCCTTCGAGCAGGGCCCGCGGCTGGGGATCGTGTCCTTCCGGATCGCGGACGAGACCGGGTTCACCCAGCGCCGCCACGTGCCCCGCCTCGGCGCCAGCGATCCGATGCAGTCCGGACCGGTCACCACGTTCCTGGGCGGCGGTCACGCCATCCGCATGAGCGTGATCGACCAGGTCGGCGACTTCCCCGCCCCGTTCTTCTACGCGCACGAGGAGACCGACTTCGCCTGGCGCGCGCTGGACGCGGGCTGGCACATCGACTACCGCGCCGACATGGTGCTGCAGCATCCCCGCACCGACCCGGCCCGGCACGCCGCCTACTACCGGATGACGGCGCGGAACCGGGTCTGGCTGGCCAAGCGCCACCTTCCTGCGGCCCTCGTGCCTGTCTACCTCACCTCCTGGGCGCTGTACGCGCTGGTCCGCCGACCGCCGCTGTCCGGTCTCAGGGCGTGGTGGTCCGGCTTCTTCGAGGGAGTCCGCACCGCATGTCCTCCGCGTCGTCCGATGCGGTGGAGCACGGTATGGCGGATGGCGAAGCTGGGCCGGCCGCCGGTGTTCTGACGTCCGGCCCGGCGCAGTCAGGTCCAAACGGCGTGGATGGCGTCGATGACGCGCTGCACGTCCGTGCTGGTCATGGCCGGGTAGCAGGGCAGGGACAGCTGCCGGGCGGCAATCTGCTCGGTCACGGACAGGTGGCAGTCCGGGGAGCGGTGGGCGGCGAGGCGGTGGACCGGCTGGAAGTGCACGCTGGTGCCGATCCCGTGCTCGTCCAGGAGGGTGCCGGCCACCGTGTCCCGGGTCCGGCCGCCGGCCGGGTCGATCAGGACGGGGTAGAGGAACCAGCCGTGCCGGACGCCGTCCAGAACGGTCGGCAGCCGCAGCCCTGGAAGGCCTGCCAAGGACCGGTCGTAGGAGGCGGCGATCTGGGCCCGGCGCGCGGTGAAGTCGGCGAGCTTCCGAAACTGCTGGAGGCCGACCGCGGCGGTGATATCCGGCATCGTGTACTTCAGGCCCGGCACGGTGACCTCGTAGTCGGCGGTGCGGCGCTTACCGTGCCGCTGCCACACGGAGGAGTCGATGCCATGCCGACCGAGCAGGCGGGCGGCTTGGACGATGTCGCTGCGGCCGACGATCATCCCGCCCTCGCCGCAGGTGATGACCTTGTTGGCGTAGAAGGAGAACACCGCCAGGTCGCCGACGCTGCCCGCCCGCACGCCGTCGCGCCAGGCGTACAGGGCGTGGGCGGCGTCCTCGATCAGCAGCAGACCGTGGTCGTCGGCGAGCTTGCGGAAGGCCAGGAGGTCGCAGGGCTGGCCGCTGTAGTGCATGACCACGATGGCCTTTGTCCCGGAGGTGATCGCCTTCTCGGCCGCTTCCGGGTCGAGGTTGTAGGTGACGGGATCGATCTCCGTGAACACCGGGGTGCCGCCGCACTGGACGATGGCGTTCGGGGCCGCGCAGAAGGTCAGGCTCGGCGTGATCACCTCGTCGCCCGCCTTGATCCCGGCCGCCAGCAGGGCGAGGTGGAGGGCGGCGGTGCACGAGGAGACGGCGAACGCCTCCTCCACCCCGAGGGCGTCCTTCACCGCCGCCTCGAACCGGGTCGCCTTCGGGCCGGCTGTGAGCCAGCCCGAGCGCAGGGTGTCCAGCACCTCGGCTTCCTCCTCCTGCCCGAGCAAGGGACGGTTCCACGGCAGGAATGTTGCAGCCGTCGTCATGACTGCCCCCACGCGGCGGTGTACTCGGACCGGTACCGCTGGCACGCGGGTGTGCGAAGGGTCCGCACCTCGCCCGCGGTGAAGGCGTCCGCCAGGCCCCGATGGTTGTCGTACTGGGGCTCGTTCGGGTCGGTGATCTTGCGGCTGGCGAGGAGGTCGGCGATCTCCCGCACGCCGTCCTTGAGGGGGGTGGAGCAAGCCCCGGGGATGTGGCGCGCCAGGCGGGCGAAGCTGACCTGGTAGTCGCGGGCATCGGTCTCGTCCCGCTCCGGACCGCGCTGGATCTTCGATCCGGGCACGATGGCGGCCACGGTCTCGGCGATGTCGGCGATGGTGTGGTTCTCCTCGTCGCTGCCAACGTTCCACGCCCCGATCAGGTCGCCCTCCAGGACCGCGGCGAGCACCTGGGCGACGTCGCGGACGTGGACGAGCGGGCGGCGCTGGGCGCCACCGTTGAGCGGGATGCGCCCGGTGGCGACGGCGCGCGACGCCATGGAGTTGACCACGGAGTCCAGACGCTGGCGGGGCGAGGAGCCGTGGACGGTCGCCAGCCGAAGGCTCGTCAACCTGGCGACACCGTCGAGGACTTCAGGAAGGCGCCGTTCGGCGAGAACCTTGGTCCGGGCGTAGATCCCCAGCGGGTTGGGCTCGGTGTCCTCGTCCACGGTGCCCCCGCGCTCGCCGTAGACACTGCAGGAGGAGAAGAACACGTACTGGCCGACACCGGCGCCAGCAGCGACCTCGGCGGCGAGCATCGGGGCAGCGTAGTTGAGTTCGACGGCCAGTTCCTCATCCAGCCGGCAGGCCGGTTCACCGACAATCCCACCCAGGTGCACGATGACGTCCGCGCTGTCGCAGGCCCTGGCCAGCAGGTCGGAGTCGCGCAGGTCGCCGTGGACGAACGTGGCGGCGTTGGGCAGGAGCAGGCCGGGGTCGTCCCCGCGGTTGTAGATCAGGCCATCCACGACGGTGACGTGGTGGCCGAGGGAGACAAGGTGGTGGGAGGCGACGGAGCCGATGTATCCGGCTCCGCCGAGCAGCACGACGCGCATGGAAGTGGTCCCTTCGTTCAGGCGGCCAGAGCGGCGGCGGTCGGGGCGGTGAACCAGTCAGGGATGGCGTTTGGCGTGGTCCTGAGCCAGTTCACGTAGCGATCGATGCCCTCGGCGAGGGCGATCGTGGGACGCCAGCCGAGCAGGTCGGTGGCCCGGCGGGTGTCGGCACAGCCGCCGCGCGGGTCACCCTCGGGCATCGGCGTGTCGACGAACGCAGCGCAGGGGTAGTGGGTGGCGATCAGCTCGGCGATCCGCCGGACCGAGGTGGGGATCCCGGTGCCGATGTTGATGGTCTGTCCGGCGGCCTGGTCGGTGACGAGGGCGAGGAGGGTGGCGTGCGCGATGTCCTCGACGTGGACCATGTCGCGCACCTGGTGGCCGCCGCCGTTGAGCCGCATCGGCCGACCCGTGTGGGCGGACAGGGCCAGCCACGGCACCATCCAGGAGTGCGAGTGGGGCTTGGGAATCTGCGGGTCACCGTAGACCGAGAAGTACCGGACGATCGAGTACTCCGTGCCGCTGCCGCCGAGCATCAGGCGCACCTGGTGCTCGCCCCACAACTTAGTGTTGGCGTAAACCGAGATTGGGGTCAGCGGTTGGTCCTCGGCGAACCGAGCTGCACCGTCCTGCATGGGGATGCCGTCGCCGTACACGGAGGCGGAGGACACGAACACCAGCCGCTTCACCGACGAGGCCGTCACCGCGTCCAGGATGGTCTGAGTGCCGTGCAGATTGGCGGCGAACGCGGTGTCGGGCCGGCGCGTGCAGGCAGCGACGTCGGCGTACGCGGCGGCGTGGATCACGTAGTCCGCGCGGCCCGCGAGCCACGTCACGGTGGCCCGCTCGCGCACGTCGCCGAGAACGACCTGGACGCTGTGCTGGTCCACCTGGAACAGGTCGCGAACGGGATTCGGGTAGGCGTCGAACCGGTCCAGGACGATCGGCTTGGCCCCCAACGCGGCAAGCTGGGCGACGATGCGGCTGCCCACCAGGCCACCGCCACCGGTGACCAGCACGCCGGCGCCGGTCAGCTCGCGCAGGCGCGGGTCGAAGAACACGCCGGCCATGAGGGACCTCCTCTGAAGTGCGGGTATGTGCAGTCAGTGAACCGTCTGCCACGCTCAGGCGGTACGGCGATGGCCCGCTCATCCCGTTCAACCTGTTCAAGATCGGCGCTGGGAGCGTGAGTTGACTGGACGTAAGGGACCGAACCGGCAGCTGGCGGCCGTCATCGAGGAAGCCGGGTGTACGTACGAAGCCCTGGCCAAGGTGGTCCGCAACGTCGCGGCGGAGGCCGGGGAGACGCTGCACACCTCACGGTCGGCCGTGCTCTCCTGGGTGAGGGGTGGTACTCCGACAGGCAGAACGGCGACCTACCTTGCCGAGGCTTTGACGAGAATGGCGAAGCGGAAGGTGACGACCGCCGAGATCGGTCTAGGCTTCCCGGCCATCGGGGAGGCCATGGCCCCTGATCCTCTGGCAACCGCTGCCGACCTCGGGAGACTTGTCATGCTCCACCGTCGCGACTTCCTCGCTCTCGCCTTTTCCACCGCGACAGTCGGGCTCCCGCTCACCTACGACCACCAGACCGTCGCCGCCGCCCTGCGGACCGCACAGGGCGGCCGCAGGGCCGGAGCCGAGGAGGTGCACACCGTCCGGCAGCTCACTGAGATGTTCAGGACGGCCGACGAGAGGCTGGGCGGCGGCCACGGCCTGTCCACCGTGTCGTCCTACCTGGCGGACGCCGTCGTGCCGATGCTCCAGGCCACGTTCCCGTCCGAGGAGGTCCGGAGGAGCGCATACGGGGCGGCGGCCGAGCTGGCGACCCTGGTCGGATGGAAGTGCCACGACCTCGGCCGCGAGGGCGCCGCTCAGAGGTTCTACCTGCTCGGCTACCAACTCGCCTGCGAGTCCGACCCCGCAGGTCACGGGGCCTGGATGATGCGCGCCCTCACCCACCAGGCTCTCGACCTGAACCAGACCACGCACTGCGCCGAACTGGCCGAGGCTGCGCTGTCACGCGCCCAAGGGAAGGTCGACCAGAAGACAGAAGCGCTGCTGCTGGTGACAGCCGCCCGGGCCTACGGAGCGAGCGGCCAGAGCAAGAACGCCGCCGGGGCGCTCCTGGCCGCCGAGGACGCCATGCTCGCCGGCGACGACGGCGTTCCCTCCTACGCCGCCGCCTCCGGCCCGGTCGCGGCCACCGTGGCATCGCACACCGGCAAGACCCTGACCGAGATGAAGGAGCACCGGGCCGCCGAACGGCACTACCGTGCGGCGCTGGAGGGCCGCGTAGTGTCGACGTACCAGCGGGTTCGCGGCCTGACCCTTGCGAACCTCGCCAAGTCCGTGGCCGCCCAGCACCGTCACGAGGAGGCCGTGATCCTGTGGAACCAGTGCCTGGACCTCATGGACGGCGTGGCGTCCGACCGCAACAGGAAGGAGCTGAGGACGGTGCACTCGACCATGGCTGTCTACAGCAGGCGAGGAATCCCCGGTGCCCCCGAACTCGCCCAGCGAGCCGCCGAGCTTGCGTCCTTGTAGGACCAGATGGCACCAGGCCGTACGGTCGGGGCAGCCGAGCTGGAAGTCCTGGAGGATACCCCGGGTGGAGTCCCGGGAAGTGACGCTGGGCAGGTACAGGCCCGGCTCGTCCAGGCGAGGCAGGGTGACGGTGACACGGCCTAAGGTGATGCTGTCCGCGGTGTCGGACTCCGCCCTGTCGGGTGGGCTGGGCCCGCACCGACTGCTGCAGTCCCAGCGGCGGTTGGGCGTGTCACCTGCTCTTCTTGGACCCGTTGTCCTAGGGTCGGCCGCTTGTCGAAAGCCGGCACCGGTGGACGACCCGAACAAACCTGACGAAGTCGTAGAGGATACGCTCCCAGCCTGCTCGGGGCGTATGAAGCCAGCCACTGGACGTCCCTCTGGTAGATCAGCGAGAGGGCGGGGTAGAACAGCAAGCGCGGTCCGGCGCACTTCATCTGCGCCGGACCGCAGCCATTTTGGGCGTGCTGTCAGACGAGCCCGAAGTCGAACTCGCCGTAAGCCGCCGCTGCGATGAAGGTGGCGTGTGCCTCGGCGGTCAGGGCCAGGGCAGGCCCCTCGGGGTCCTTCGAGTCCCGAACGAACGACCCCTGGCCGGCCGGGAAGGCGAACTCGACGCAGTTGTCCTGTTCGTTGCTTCGGCTGGACTTCCTCCAGGTCACGTTCAGGGTGGATGCATTCGCGATGGTCATGGAAGTTCGTCCCTCTTCTGGGTGATGAATTCAAGGGAGTCGTCCACGTTCAGGGCCGCGGCCATGATCTCGTGGAAGCTGCCTCGGTAGATGTCCACCTCCGCTGGGTCCTCGACCCAGCTGCTGCGGACCATGCCTGGCGTCAGCACGATGTCGAGGGCGCGTTGTGGAAACTCAAGGAGCGTGAACGCGCCGTTGAATCCTCGGTTCGGCCGGGCGGTCGCCGGCATGACCTGGATGTGGACGTTCGGCAGGCGGCTCATCTTCACGAGCCGGCTGAGCTGTTCTCGCATCACGTCGTCGCCGACGTTTATGGCCAGGGCCGACTCGTGGATGACGGCGCACAGCTTCACTGGGTTCTCCATCCTGGTGAGCACCCGCTGTCGCGCGATCCGGACATCGACCATGGCGTCCACGCCCGTGGACACAGCGGAGAGTCTGGAGATGATCGCGGTCGCGTAATCGGGCGTCTGGAGAAGACCCGGGACGAAGGTCAGCTCGAATGCCTTGATCTCAACGGCCTGCGCTTCCATCGAGATCAGATCGGTGTAGAGCGGATTGATGGTGTCGCTGTAGCCCTTCCACCAACCGCGCTGGTCCTTCTGACGGGCGATCTCCAACAGGACTTCGCGCAGTCCCTCATCGCACTCGTAGAGGTCGAGCAGCGCCTCGACGATCTCCGGTTTGACTCCTGAACGAGCGTTCTCATAGCGGCTGAGCTTCGGCAGGTTGAGACCGGGGACCTTGCTGACAACCTGCTCGGCTGACAGCCCCTTCCTCTCGCGCAGACGTCGAAGGTCTGCGGCGATGCGACGCTGACGCACGGTCGGTACTCGCTCACTTGTAGCCATGACGGATGCCCTTCTGCGTATCAGTGGGTCAGTGTGCCCGTCCGACGAGCCTGCACGCCACCACACAAGTGGGTGCAACGCACCCGAAATCACATTCGAAGTGAATGTTTTCATTTCACCCGTCGTATGGGTTGCACTGAAACATAGTCAGGGGACATGCTGTGAGTGCAGGACTACGGAGGGTCAGCCAGCAGATCTCGCCCACTCGCGCCCCTTCTGACCCCCCGAGCCCCCATCACCACAAGGCAGGAGCGAGAACCCCATCCGCGGCACCCCTGCCCACCCAACCCGCTCAACCGAGTGTGGGCGGCGGGCGATGAGTCGTGGTGTCGGCGGCCAGTTGTTCTCAACTGGCCGCCGACATCACGGCGCTACATTCCTAAGGACATCCATGACTGCTGAGCACTCGCAAAACCCCCGCCCGGTCACGCCTCGACTGTCGGCCGACCCGACCTTCGACCAGGAGCTGTGCGGGCTCGTACTGGACACCGCGCCTCGGATGTTCGCCGTCGTCCAGGTGTGCGGCGAGGGCTTCGCGGACGCCGATGGGTGGGTCGTGGCCTGGGGGCTCGTCGATGATCCCGGGCCGACGCACGTGATCAGCGTCGACGGACGGGCGCGCATGACCCTGGCGTCCCCTGATCGAGTCTTGCGCCATTTCGCCGGGCGCCCGGGAATCACTTCGCGACTGGTCTGGCTCGCGCAACCGAGAGCTGCCGCGATGAACCAATCCGAAGCCGCCTGACTTTCGGCCGCCCGGTTCGCATTGATCGCTTGCTTTCCCTGGTTCGGGTGGCCCGGCCGTTGTCGGCCGGGCCACCCGCCCATCGCGGCGATTGTGGGTTAGGCCAGAGGGGAGCGCTCCCCAGCTCTGGCGCCGGCGGCCCCGGCCACTCTGGCCGGGGCCGCCGATTGCGCATTTCCGGCGGGGCAGGTGGGTGGGGTATCCGATATTGGCTGGGCTCGCGCCCCTTGGACGCGAGCCCAGCCGTTTTTCAAGTGTTCGTTTTTCCGCTGCTCAACCTCAATGAGCCCGCCGTGTTGGAGGTTCGTCGCGGAATGGGTGGGTGGGTGGGTGGGTGGGTGGGTGGGTGGGTGGGTGGGTGGGTGGGTGGGTGGGTGGGTGGGTGGGTGGGTGGGTGGGTGGCCTCTTGCTGCCCGTAACGCTTCGGCATCCTCGGCTGCGCCGACCATTGACACTCCGCTGACGCGGCCCGTACGGTCCTGTGCCAAGCAACTGGAAAGTTTCCTAACAGTTCACGTCGATCGGTCGGGAGGGGAGGATGCCGGGCATGACCAAGAGCACCTCCAAGGCCCCCCTCGCCGGTACGCCGAGCCTCCTGCGGGCCATCAACGACCGCGCCGCCCTGGAACTGCTGCTGGAGAACGGGCCGCTGTCCCGCACCCAGATCGGCACGCTGACCGGGCTGTCCAAGCCCACCGCCTCCCAGCTGCTGGCCCGGCTGGAGGCGGCCGGGCTGGTGCTGCCGGTCGGCACCACGGCGGGCGGGCCGGGGCCCAACGCGCAGCTGTACCAGGTGAATCCGGCCGCCGGGTACGTCGCGGGGCTGGACGTCACCAACAGCGGGATCCGGGTCGCGGTCGCCGACATCACCGGCGCCACGCTGGCCGAGCACACCGTGACCAGCAAGGGTGTCCCGGCCGCCGAGACCGTACCGAGAGTGGCGGCCGCAGTGGCCGAGGCGGTACGGGCCGCCGGGCTCGCCGAGGGCAGCCTGCGCACCGTCGCGATCGGGGTCGGCGGCGCTCCCGACCCGGTCACCGGCAAGCTGCGCTACGCCTCCCACCTGCCCGGCTGGCACTCCCCGCGGCTGGTCGAGGAGCTGACCGAGGCGATCGGTGCGCCGGTGTCGATCGAGAACGACGTCAACCTGGCCGCCGTCGCCGAGCAGGCCTCCGGTGCGGCGGCCGGCTTCGAGGACTTCGTCCTGCTCTGGGCCGAGGCGGGGGTCGGCGCCGCGATCGTGATCGCCGGGCGGCTGCACCGCGGGTTCACCGGCGGCGCCGGGGAGGTCGGCTACATGCCGGTGCCGGACTCCCCCGTCGAATGGGACGCCCGGCGGCGCAAGTTCGGCGGGTTCCAGGCCCTCGTCGGCGCATCCGCCGTCCGGGCGCTGGCCCGCGAGCACGGGCTCGGCGCGCCCACCGCGCAGGAGTCGATCGCCAAGGCCCTGGCGACCCCGGGCGCCGGCGACGACCTCCTCGCCGAGCTGGCCGGGCGGCTCGCCGTCGGCCTGGCCGTGATCGTCTCCGTCGTCGACCCCGAGCTGGTGGTCCTCTCCGGGGCGGTGCCGAGCGCGGGCGGGGAACGGCTGCGCGCGCTGGTCGAGGAGGAGCTGGCCCGGATCTCCATCGCCAGACCGGAGGTCCGCAGCAGCGCCCTGCCCGGCTCACCGGTCCTGCTCGGCGCCCTGCAGCGGGCCCTGTCCGACGCCCGCGAGGCGGTCTTCTCCACCCACTGACCCGCCCACTGACGCTCCCCGCACCTGCACCCACCTGCACCCCCTCTCCCGACCCCCGAACGCGGGCCCGAGGCAATGACGCCTGCCCGCGCACCCCCCAGGAGGACCTCGAAGTGCACGCCACCACCTCCCGCAGAGGCCGCCGCACGATCGTCGCCGTCGCCGGCAGCGCCGTCCTGGCCCTGCTCGCCACCGCCTGCACCGGGTCCAGCGACTCGGGCGGCACCGACGACTCGGCGAGCGGCAAGGACGTCACCATCACCTTCTGGCACGGCTGGAGCCAGGACAACGAGACCAAGGCGATCAACGACAACATCGCCGCCTTCGAGAAGTCCCACCCCAACATCCACGTCAAGGCCGTCGGCAACGTCCCGGACGACAAGGTCAACCAGGCGCTGCGGGCCGGCGGCGACGACGCGCCCGACGTGGTGTCCTCCTTCACCACCAACAACGTCGGCATGTTCTGTTCCACCAAGGCCTTCACCGACCTCAAGCCGCTGCTGCAGAAGAGCGGCATCGACCCGGCCAAGACCTTCCCGGCCGCGATGCTCAACTACACGCAGTTCCAGGGCAACCAGTGCTCGCTGCCGCTGCTCGGCGACGCGTACGGCCTGTACTACAACAAGAAGGCCTTCGCCGACGCCGGCATCGCCCACCCGCCCAAGACCTTCAGCGAGTTCGCCGAGGACGCCGTCAAGCTGACCCAGGCCGACGGAGACTCGTACAAGCAGCTCGGCTTCATGCCGCTCTACCACGGCTACGAGTCCACCACCGAGCACTACCTCGGCCAGTACGGCGCCTCCTACTTCGGTGCCGACGGCAAGTCGACCATCGCCACCGACCCGAAGGTCGCCGCGATGCTCAAGTGGCAGAAGGGCCTGGTCGACCAGCTCGGCGGCTACGCCAAGCTGGACAGGTTCCGCTCGACCTTCGGCGAGGAGTTCAGCGCCAAGAACCCCTTCCACACCGGCCAGGTCGCGATGGCCATCGACGGCGAGTGGCGCACCGCCTCGCTCGCCGAGAACAAGCCCGGCTTCGAGTGGGCCACCGCCGCCTTCCCCGTCCCGGACGACCAGGCGGACACCTACGGCCGCGGCTACCAGACCGGCACCATCGTCGGCATCGCCAGCACCAGCCGGAAGCAGGCCGCCGCCTGGGAGTTCGTCAAGTACCTGACCACCGACACCGACGCGGTCGTCAGCTTCGCCAACGCGATCCACAACGTACCCAGCACCTTCGAGGCGCTCGACTCGCCGAAGCTCGTCGCCGACGACAACTTCAGGACGTTCCTGGACGTCGCCAAGAACCCGAACTCCGGCACCACCCCGCCGGCCGTCAACGGCGGCGGCTACATCGTCTCCCTGCAGAACCTGGGCTACGACTACGAGTCCGGCAAGCAGACCGACCTGCAGGCCGGGCTGACCGCCACGGCCAAGCAGATCGACACCGACATCGCCCAGGCCAAGTAAGCGCCGCGAACGGCCCACGGAGCTCCCATGTCACTCGCGTTCGGCACCCGCAAGGGAAGCACCTCCCGGGATGCCGGCCCGACCGGCCCGGCGGCGCCCGCCGCGCAGCACCTGCTGCGCCGCAAGCGCCGCCGGGAGGCGGTCCGCACCCTCGCCTTCCTCTCCCCCTGGCTGATCGGCTTCAGCGTCTTCTTCGTCTACCCGCTGGTCTCCACCGCCTACTTCTCCTTCACCCAGTACAACGGCTTCGGCTCGCCGACCTTCAACGGCCTGAAGAACTGGGACTACGTCGTCAACCAGCTGCCGACCTTCTGGCAGGGCCTGCGCAACACCCTGTGGCTGGTCGTCGTCATGGTGAGCCTGCGGGTCCTGTTCGGCCTCGGCGTCGGGATGCTCATCACCAAGGTCAAGACCGGCGCGGGCTTCTTCCGCACGCTCTTCTACCTGCCGTACCTGGCCCCGCCGGTGGCCGCGACCGTCGCCTTCGCCTTCCTGTTCAACCCCGGCACCGGCCCGGTCAACCACCTGCTCGGCGAGCTCGGCCTGCCGCAGCCCGGCTGGTTCGCCTCCCCGGACTGGTCCAAGCCCGCGCTCACCCTGCTCGCCATGTGGGGCGTCGGCGACCTGATGGTCATCTTCATGGCCTCGCTGCTGGACGTCCCCAAGGAGCAGTACGAGGCCGCCGAACTGGACGGCGCCGGGCCCTTCCAGCGGTTCCGGTACGTCACGCTGCCGAACATCTCGCCGATCATCATGTTCGCGGTGGTCACCGGCGTCATCCAGACCATGCAGTACTACACCCAGGCCATCGTCGCCGGGAAGGTCGCCAGCGGCATCGCGGGCAACTCCGGCCAGCAGTTCGAGCCCGGCTACCCCAACGGCTCCACCTGGACGCTGCCGCAGATGGTCTACAACCTCGGCTTCCAGCGCTTCAACTACGGCGCGGCCTGCGTCGTCGCCCTGGTGTTGTTCGCCATCTCGATGGCCGTCACCTCGATCCTGCTCCGCCGCCGCTCCGGCTTCCTGGCGAGCGACGACTAGCGGGCCAGTGAGGACCTGATCATGACTCTCGGCAACACGCTCACCACGGCGCCGGCCCCGACCGGCCCCTCCCGCTCCCGCACCGGCCGCTCCCGCCCCGGCGGCCCCGCCGCCCGGGCCGCCCGGCGCCGCGCCCTGCTCAACTGGGTGGCCGTGCACGCGCTGGCCGTCGCCGCCGCGCTGTTCTTCCTGCTGCCCTTCGTCTTCGTCTTCCTCACCTCGGTGATGACCGACCAGCAGGCGCTCACCACCGACTACTGGCCCGCCAGCTGGCAGTGGGGCAACTACAGCAAGGTCTGGGACACCCCCGGCTTCCTCACCTGGTGGCGCAACACCCTGCTCTACGCCGGGCTCGGCACCCTGCTGACCATCGTCTCCAGCCTGCCGGTCGCCTACGCGCTCGCCAAGTTCCGCTTCCGCGGCCGCAACCTGGCCCTGATGGCCGTCATCGCGATGATGATGCTGCCGCCGCAGGTCACCGTCATCCCGATGTACCTGTTCTGGGCCAAGCAGATGGGCATGAGCGGCTCGCTCTGGCCGCTGATCATCCCGATGGCCTTCGGCGACGCGTTCTCCATCTTCCTGCTGCGCCAGTTCCTGCTGACCATCCCCAAGGAGTACATCGAGGCCGCCCGCATCGACGGCTGCGGCGACCTGCGCACCCTGCTGCGGGTCGTCCTGCCGATGGCCAAGCCGGCCATCGCCGCGGTCGCACTGTTCCAGTTCTTCTACTGCTGGAACGACTACTTCGGCCCGCAGATCTACGCCAGCAACAACCGCGGGGCCTGGACGCTCAGTTACGGCCTGGAGTCGTTCAAGGCCGCGCACCACACCAACTGGAACCTCACCATGGCCGCCACCCTGCTGGTGATGGCGCCGGTGATCGTCCTCTTCTTCTTCGCTCAGAAGGCCTTCATCGAAGGCGTGACACTGACAGGGGTCAAGGGCTGATGTCCGCACTGAAGTTGGCCATCGTCGGCGGTGGTTCGACGTACACCCCGGAACTGATCGACGGCTTCGCCCGGCTGCGTGACACCCTGCCGATCAGCGAACTGGTGCTGATCGACCCGGCCGCCGAGCGGCTGGAGCTGATCGGCGGGCTCGCCCGGCGGATCTTCGCCCGGCAGGGGCACGGCGCGGTGGTCACCGTGACGACCGACCTGGCCGCCGGGGTCGCCGACGCCGACGCCGTCCTGCTGCAACTGCGCGTCGGCGGGCAGGCGGCGCGCAACCAGGACGAGACCTGGCCGCTGGAGTGCGGCTGCGTCGGGCAGGAGACCACCGGCGCCGGCGGGCTCGCCAAGGCGCTGCGCACCGTCCCGGTGGTCCTCGACATCGCCGAGCAGGTCCGCCGGACCAACCCGGACGCCTGGATCGTGGACTTCACCAACCCGGTGGGCATCGTCACCCGGGCGCTGCAGACCGCCGGCCACAAGGCCGTCGGTCTGTGCAACGTCGCCATCGGCTTCCAGCGCAAGTTCGCCGTGCACCTCGGGGTGGACCCGGAGCTGGTCCGGCTCGACCACGTCGGGCTGAACCACCTGACCTGGGAGCGCGGGGTGACGCTGCTGGACGCCCCGGGTTCCGCGAGCGGGCGGGAGGTGCTGCCGGACCTGCTCGGCGGCTTCGGCAAGGAGATCGCCGAGGACCTGCACCTGCCGCAGGCCGTCATCGAACGGCTCGGCGTCGTACCGTCCTACTACCTGCGGTACTTCTACCAGCACGACGCGGTGGTCGCCGAGCTCAGGGAACAGGGCTCGCGGGCCGCCCACGTCGCCGAGATCGAACGGCAGCTGCTGGAGCTGTACGCCGACCCGACCCTCGACACCAAGCCCGAACTGCTCGGCAAGCGCGGCGGCGCCTTCTACTCCGAGGCCGCCGTCCAGCTGATCGCGGCACTGCTCGGGACCGGCGGCGGCACCTCCGTCCAGGTGGTCAACACCCGCAACGACGGCGTGCTGCCCTTCCTGCCCGACGACGCCGTCATCGAGGTGCCGGCCGAGGTCGACGCGGCGGGCGTGCGCCCGCTGCCGCAGCGCCCGCTGGAACCGCTGTACGCCGGGCTCGTCGCCGCCGTCACCGCGTACGAGCACCTGGCCCTCGACGCCGCCCTGCACGGCGGCCGCGACCGGGTCTTCGACGCCCTGCTCGCCCACCCGCTGGTCGGCCAGATCGAACTCGCCGACCGGCTCACGGACCGACTGCTCGCCCACAACCGCGAGCACCTCGCCTGGGCCTGACCCGGCCCACGACGTGCCCGGCCCGCGCTTCCGAGCGGGACGCGGGCCGGCACGTCGCGAGGAGACCGTCCACCCCCGGCCGCCGACTGACCGGCCGGGCCGCACCGGCCGCCGACTGACCGGCCGGGCACCCGGCCGCGACTGACGGCCGGGCCACGTACGAGCCGCGGGGAACCGATGACCCACCAGCCCGAACCACTCCTGCCCGGCGTACTCGCCATCGACGCGGGCAACTCCAAGACCGACGTCGCCCTGATCGGCGCCGACGGCAGCATCCTCGGCACCGCCCGCGGCGGCGGCTTCGAACCCCAGAAGATCGGCGGCGCCGCAGCCGTCGCCGGCCTCGCCCCGCTGGTCGAACAGGCCGCCGCCCAGGCCGGCCACCCCGGCTGGGACGGCGTGCTCACCAGCCACGTCAGCGCCTGCCTCGCCAACGCCGACCTGCCGGTGGAGGAACAAGCGCTGCGCGACGCCCTCGAATCCCACCCCTGGGGCGTCAGCAACACCGTCGCCAACGACACCTTCGGCCTGCTCAGAGCCGGCACCGACAGCCCGCGCGGGGTCGCCGTCGTCTGCGGCGCCGGGATCAACTGCGTCGGCCTCCTCCCGGACGGCCGCACCGCCCGCTTCCCCGCCCTCGGCGAACTCACCGGCGACTGGGGCGGCGGCTCCGGCCTGGCCATCACCAGCATGTGGCACGCCGTCCGCGCGGAGGACGGCCGCGGCGGGCCCACCGCCCTCGCCCCGGCCATCGCCGAGCACTTCGGCCTGCCCACCGCCGGCGCCGTCGCCGAGGCCGTCCACCTCGGGCAGCTGCCGAGCGCGCGGCTGCACGAGCTCGTCCGGGTGCTGTTCGCGGTCGCCGGCGACGGGGACCGGGTCGCGCTGGAGCTGATCGACCGCCAGGCCGACGAGATCGTCCGGCTGGCCGTCGTCGCGCTGGGACGCCTGGGGCTGCTGGACTCCCCGGCCCCGGTGGTCCTGGGCGGCGGCGTGCTCGCCTCCCGGCAACCGCTGCTGCTCGACAACCTGACGGCCCGCCTCGCGAAGGCCGCGCCGCTGGCCGAACCGCGGGTCGTCGTCGCACCGCCCGTCCTGGGAGCGGCCCTGCTCGGGCTCGACCACCTGGAGATGGGCGCGGAGGCGCAGGAGCGGCTGCGCCAGGCGTACGAGGGACCGCGGACGGTGGCGGCCTGACGGCGGCTCAACAGCTCCCTCCCCCGCCGGATCCGCACGTCCGGCGGGGGAGGGCTTGTCCAGAGCGGGACGGGGAGGAGGTTTCGCGCTGGCGCCGGGCGGGAACTGCGGTCCGGGCGCCGGTCGTGTAACCCGAGTACCGACTTCCTCCGCCGCCCGGGGAGACTTGTGCCATGGCCGTGCCCCGCAACCTCCTCGCCGCCGCCCTGCTGGCCTGCGGCACCGCAGCCGTGCTGTCCGGCTGTACGCCCGCCGACTCCGGGCCGGCGGTGGCCGCCGCCTCGGCCGCGGCGGTCGCCGACGAGGGCGCGGACGACTTCCTCGACGACGAGGACTTCCTCGCGGAGGAGGACGAGGAGGGCTACTCCCCCGCCGCCGAACCCTCCTCCGAACCCTCCTCCGAGCCCTCCTCCGAGTCGTCCGCCGACTCCGCCGCCTCGACCGCCGCCGGGCCCGCCCGGGCCGCCGCCGACTGCACGGCTCCCGCGCAGAGCCCCGGCCACGAGGTCCTGGTCGTCGTCGCCGCCGGCCCCGCCGAGCTCACCGCCCAACCCGCCCGCTACACCTGCGACCCGGCCCGCTACGCCCCCACCGGCACCCCCGTCCACTACGGCTTCGCGGCGGCCGGCGTGACCGCCACCCTGGTCGACCGCCCGCACGACGACCCGGCCAGGTCCGTCCCGCTGGAGGACCTGATCACCCACCTCAACGACTGCCTGGCCGAACGCGACCCGGCGGACCCGTGGGGCTGCCACGGCAACGCCTACGACGTGGTGCTGGACTCGCACGGGCGGATCGTGCGGATCGGCGAGGTCACGGTGCCGTGACGGTGCGTTCCCGGCGCGGAATACGGTGTAGAAGGTCCTGGAAACTGTTGATAATCGGCTTTGCTACGCGCATCAACCAGGCCCCAACTGGGAGCTTTTGACGTTCATTACGTCCGTGGGGGCCTTCCTTGGGGTTGGTCTTACTCTCGACGTCGTTGACCCGGTTTCGGCGGCTCTGCTTTGCTTCCGGCCGTCGACGGTGAAACCGGCTCCCCATCCCCAACGTCGCTGACCGGCCGTGACGGCCGGTCCGCTGCTCCGGCCTGCCGTCGTCGCACTCCCCTTCGTCCCCACAGTGCCGCCGCCGCGCCCTACCGACGTGCGGTCGGCATCAGAGAGGAACCCTCACGATGGGCATGTCCCCCACCTCCCGCCGGATGCGCACCCGGGCCCTGACCGGGCTCGGCGCGCTGGCGCTCGCCACCGCCGGATTCGCCGCCGCCCCGGCCGCCCAGGCCGACCAGCCGGGCAGCGAGTTCGCCGGGCAGTCCCACCCCTACCGGCACGGCGCCGTCCCCACCAGGGAGAGCGCCGAGCACGCCAATGCCAACTCCGCCGCCGCCCAGCGCACCACGAACCTGAAGTACGGCGGCGGTGTCGACGGCATCGGTGTCACCACCGGCGCGCCGAAGGTCTACCTGATCTTCTGGGGCTCCCAGTGGGGCACCCAGGGCACCGACGCCAACGGGTACACCACCCTCTCCGGTGACCCGTCGGGCGAGGCCGTCCGCGCGCAGCAGCTGTTCAAGGGCCTCGGCACCAACAACGAGACCTGGTCCGGCGTCATGACGCAGTACTGCGAGGGCATCACCAAGGGCGCCACCAGCTGCCCGTCGACCGCCGCGCACGTCGGCTACCCGACCGGCGGCGCGCTGGCCGGCGTCTGGGTGGACACCTCGGCCTCCGCCCCGAGCAACGCCACCGGCAACCAGATCGCCAACGAGGCGATCAAGGGCGCCGGGCACTTCGGCAACACCACGGCCGCGTCCAACCGCAACGCGCAGTACGTCGTGCTGTCCCCGACCGGCACCCACCCGGACGGCTTCAACACCTCGACCGGCAACTTCTGCGCCTGGCACGACTGGAACGGCGACACCACGCTGAGCGGTGGCGCGGCCTCCTCCCCGTACGGCGACCTGGCGTTCACCAACGACCCGTACGTGACCGACATGGGCACCTCCTGCGGCCAGAACTACGTCAACAGCGGCAGTGCGGGCCTGCTGGACGGCGTGACCATGGTGTACGGCCACGAGTACTCGGAGACCATCACCGACCAGAACCCGGCCGGCGGCTGGACCGACTCGTCCGGCGCCGAGAACGCCGACAAGTGCGCCTGGAAGGGTGTCGGTGGCACCGGCGGCTCGCAGAACGTGGCCTTCGCGACCGGCTCCTTCGCCATGCAGGGCACCTGGTCGAACGCGGTGAGCGCCTGCCAGATCTCGCACGCGATCGTCCCCTGACGATCAGGGCGTAGACACACCCAGGGGTAGGCGCCGGGGTGGGCCGTGGGGGCCCGCCCCGGCGCCGTCGTGTCGGCCCCGCCCTACGACGCGACCAGGCCGAACTCGTAGGCCTGGATGACCAGGTGGACCCGGTCGCGGGCGTCGAGCTTGGTGAACAGCCGGGCCACGTGGGCCTTGGCGGTGGCCACACTGATCGTGAGCTCCGCGGCGATCTCGGCATTGGACAGGCCACGGCCGACCAGGGTCAGCACCTCGCGCTCGCGTTCGGTGACGCCGCCGGCGAGGGCCCGCCGGGGCTGGGCGGGCCGCTGGGGGCGGGCGGCGAACTCGCCGATCAGCCGGCGGGTGATGCCGGGGGCCAGCAGGGCGTCGCCGGCGGCGACCACCCGCACGCCGTCCAGGATGGTCTCCAGGGCGAGGTCCTTGACCAGGAAGCCGCTCGCGCCGGCCCGCAGCGCACCGTAGACGTAGTCGTCGTCGTCGAAGGTGGTGAGGACGAGGACCTGGGTGGGCAGGTCCGGATCGGCGGTGATCCGGCGGGTGGCCTCGATGCCGTCGCTGACCGGGGGCACCCCCCGGCTGCCGGGCTGGGGGCGCATCCGGATGTCCATCACGGCGACGTCGGGGCGCAGCCGGGTGATCAGGTCGACGGCCTCGGTGCCGTCGCCGGCCTCGCCGACCACCTCCAGGTCGGGGGCGTCGGCCATGAGCACCCGCAGGCCGGTGCGGATGAGCGGCTGGTCGTCCACCAGAACGACACGGATCACGGTCCCACCTCCACGGGGATCGGCAGTCGGGCGGCGACGCGGAAGCCGCCCCCGGGGCGCGGGCCGGCGGTGAACTCGCCGTGCAGCAGGGCGACCCGCTCGCGCAGGCCGGCGATGCCGTAGCCGGTGCCGGGGGAAGCGGTCGGCCGGCCCGCGCCCGAGTCGACCACGGTGACGGCCAATTCGTGCGGCCGGTAGTCGACGGTGACGTGGCAGTCGCGGGTGCCGGCGTGCTTGAGCACGTTGGTGACCGACTCCTGGACGATCCGGAAGGCGGCCAGGTCGACGTCGGCGGGCAGGGTGCGCGGCTCGCCGCCGCGGGTCACCGCGACCCGGACGCCGGCGCCCGCGTTCCGCTCCACCAGCCGGTCCAACTCGGCCATCCCGGGGGCTACTTCGAGCGGAGCGGACTCGTTCTCGCCGGCCCGCAGCGCGCCGAGCATCCGGCGCAGCCCGGCCAGGGTCTCCCGGCTGGTGGCCTCGATGGCGTTCAACGCGTTGCGGGTCTCGGCGGGCTGGGTGTCCATGACGCGGCTGCCCATGCCGGCCTGGATCGCGATGATGCCGATACTGTGGGCGACCATGTCGTGCAACTCTCGGGCGATCCGCAACCGTTCGGCGGTCACCGCCTGTTCGGTGGCCCGCCCGCGCAGGGCCTCAGCGTGCGCGCGGCCCTGGTGGACGGTGTGGCCGACCAGCCAGGCGATCAGGACGGTCCCGGCGAGCCCGCCGTAGGCCATCGGGTTGACGGGGTACCCGTTCCAGGCGCCCCAGGCCAGCATTCCGGCGAGCATGGCGACGGGCATCGCCGCCGCGAACAGCGACACCGTGCGGGAGCGGGTGGCCGCGGTGTACCCGACCACGGCGTCGGCGATCAGGAACTGCACGACCGGGGTCTCCGGGACGTTGCGCATCCCCAGGGTGAAGAGGCAGCCGGCCAGCGCCGCCGCGATCGCGGCCTGCGGCAGGCGCACCAGCAGCGCCGCGACCAGGGTGGTGACCACCGCGGTGACCAGCAGCGGCATGTCCTCGATGTTGCCCTCGTACTCGAAGAGGTGGCGCAGCTCGTCGCGCCGGGTGAACAGCCGGAACACGACGACGAGCGTCCAGAACGCCCCCACCCACACGCCGGCGGGCAGGCGCCTGAGCAGGGGCGGGCGGGGTTCGATGATCATGACGCGATGGTAGCGGCGGGCCGTACGGCGGCACATCGGCCCGCGGGACTAATCCCGGGGGCGGGGGCGGCCGCCCCCGGTTGTGTCCCGCTGCCCGATGCCCGAGTACGGCCCTGACCGGCACCGTTGCCCCCGTGATCGAGATCGAGCGACTGACCAAGCGGTACGGCGCCACCACGGCCGTCGACCAGTTGACCTTCACCGTCCGGCCGGGCACCGTCACCGGCTTCCTCGGCCCCAACGGCGCGGGCAAGTCCACCACGCTGAGGATGATCCTGGGCCTCAACACCCCCACCGAGGGGAGCGTCACCGTCGACGGCGTGCCCTTCGCCGGCCGGCCGCGCGGGCTGCGGCACGTCGGCGCCCTGCTGGACGCGGGCGACGTCCACGGCGGGCGCAGCGCCAAGGCGCACCTGTCGGCGCTCGCCCGCAGCAACCGGATCCCGCTCGGGCGGGTCGACGAGGTGCTGGCCGAGGTCGGGCTCGGCAAGGCCGCCGGGCGGCGGATCGGCGGCTACTCGCTGGGCATGAAGCAGCGCCTCGGCATCGCCGGCGCCCTGCTCGGCGATCCGCCCGTGCTGCTCTTCGACGAGCCGCTGAACGGGCTGGACCCGGAGGGCGTGCTCTGGGTGCGCGGGCTGTTCCGGCGGCTCGCGGACGAGGGGCGGACGGTCTTCGTCTCCAGCCACATGATGGCCGAGATGGAGCACACCGCGGACCGGCTGGTGGTGATCGGCCGCGGCCGGCTGATCGCCGACGAGAGCCTCGCCGAGTTCGCCGCCCGCAACGCCGTCTCCATGGTGACCGTGCGGACCCCCGAACTCGACGCGTTCGCCGCGGTGTTGCGGGCCGCTGTGGGCGAAGTCCGGTGCACAGCACCTCGGTTGCTGGACGTCACCGGGCTGTCCGCCGAGCGGATCGGCGAACTCGCCCTGTGCAACGGCGTGGTGCTGCACGAACTCACCGCCCGGACGTCCTCCCTGGAGTCCGCCTTTATGTCCCTGACCGCCGACAGCGTCGAGTACCCGGCCGGAGAAGCCCGATGAGCACCCTGACCGACCGCCGTACCGTCATCGCCCGCCCCGAGCCGCGCGCCCGATTCGCCGACCTGCTCGCCGCCGAGTGGATCAAGCTGCGCTCGCTGCGGTCCACGTACTGGGTGCTGGCGCTCGCCTCGCTGGTGGCGATCGTCGTCAACCTGAACGCCGTCCACACCGACCTGCCGTACATCGACCACCCGCAGGCGCCCCTGTTCGGCGAGCAGCGCGCCCCGTACGACCCGCTGTTCCACGGCCTCGGCAACATCGCCGGCGACCTGATGGCGATCGCCGCCGGCAGCCTCGGTGCGATCACCGTGTTCGGCGAGTACACCACCGGCATGATCCGCACCACCTTCGCCGCCGTACCGGACCGGCGGGGCGTGATCGCGGCCAAGGTGCTGCTGATCGGCGGGATCACCGCGCTCGCCGGGGCGGGGGTGTCGGCGGGCTCGTTCTTCGCCGTCAACGCGATGCTGGCCTCCCGGCACGTCGGGGTCTCCATCACCGACCAGGGCTGCCTGCGGGCCGTCCTCGGCTACGCGGCGATCGTGCCGGTCTGCGCGCTGATCGGCATGGCCCTGGGCGCGCTGCTGCGGCACGCCACCGCCTCGATCGTGGCGCTCGTGCTGGTGATGTTCATCCTGCCGCTGATGTTCGGCGGTGACCGCTACCGGTGGCTGAAGGAGATCGGCACCCACCTGCCGCTCTCCACCGTCTCGCGGCTCACCATCCGGCCCGGCTCCGCCACCACGATGGGCAAGTACGCGCCGAGCGTGCTGGACTCCTGGATCACGATGGGGGTGTGGGCGGCCGCCGCCGTCACCGTGACGGTGGTCCTGGTGCGGCGGCGGGACGTGTGAGCTCGGGAATCCGGCGGCGGTCAGGCGGTGGCTGCGCCCGCCTTGGTGCGGAAGGCGCCGAGGGTCGTCGCGGGGACGCCGCAGGCGGGGAGGAAGGAGGCGGCGCCGCCGTGGTGGGTGCGGACGCGGTCGAGGAAGACGGACATCGCCTCGGCCGGGGCTTCCAGGAGGGGGGCCGGGATGGTGAGGTGGCGGCCCTGGGAGTCGGTGACGCGGCTGTGGTCGGCGTCGTTGAGGGCGGTGCGGTGGCGCTCGGCGAGGCCGGCGAAGATCTGCGGGAGGGCGTCGGTGGTGCGGGCGTAGTCGGCGACGATGCGCTCGGCGGGGACGTCCAGGAGGTCCAGGAGGAGGGCGGTCAGCAGGCCGGTGCGGTCCTTGCCGGCGGCGCAGTGCAGCAGGACGGCGCCGGGGCGGACGGTGGCCTCGACCGCGGCCGCCACCGCCTCGGGGGCGGACTCGGCAAGCAGGACGTAGAAGTCGCCGAGGTCGGCGGCGGTGGTCATGGTGCCCATCCGCGCGGTGAGGGCGTCGGTGGCGGGGTTCACCGGGGCGGCGACGACGGCTATCCCGGCGGCCTCGGCGGCGGCCCAGTCGGCGGGGTGGGTCTCGCGCGGGTCGCGCAGGTCCACGATGGTGCGGATGTCGCAGGCCCGCAGCTGGGCGACGGTGGCCTCGTCGGCGGCCGGGAAGGGCTGGGCGGAGCGGTACAGCACGCCGGGGCGGACCCGTCGGCCCTCGGGGTCGCCGAGGGTGGCGGCGTCGCGGAAGTTGACCAGGGACATGCTGGGGCCTTTCGGTGGAGCCGCGCGGGACGAGCGGAGCGGGCCGGCGGGGCGGGACGGACCGGACGGGCGGGACAAGGGACATCTAGACGTCTAGATGTCTAACGCGTCCCGGGGCCCCCGGGCAAGCGGCGGGCGCCCTGCGCTCCCTCCATCCCACTCCCGTCGCTGCGCCGCGGCGACCCGAACGGGGCTGCCACCCGAACGCGACGGCGACCCGCACGGGACGGCGGACCGGCCGAGCCCGGGCGGTCGGCTTCGTAGGATCGAGCCCGTGGCGACCAACCCCGCGGACACTCCGAACCCCCCGAGCACCCCGAGCACCCCGCTGTACCGCCGGCTGGCCCGTCGGCTCCAGGAACGCATCGACGCCGGTGCGTACCCGGCCGGCGCCCGGCTGCCCAGCGAGCCGGAGCTGAGCGCCGAGTTCGGGGTGAACCGGCTGACCGTGCGGCAGGCGGTGGCGGAGCTGGAGCGGGCGGCCGTGGTGGAGATCCGCCGGGGCGTGGGCACTTTCGTCCGCCCGCCCGCGGTCCGGGTGTCGATCGCGGTGGATCCGCGCAGCCAGCGCTTCGACCTGGGCAGCGTGCACGCCGCCCTGCCCGAGGCCGGTCGGGAGGACGGCACGGCGGACGGCGAGTTCGTGGTGGCCGCCCCGCCCGTGACCGGCACGGCGGAGGACGCGGAGGCGGCCCGCCAGTTGGGCCGTACGCCGCAGGAGCTGTCCCGGGTGGATTCGGTGATCCGGCTGGGCGGGCGGGCCCGGGCGGCCTCCAGCTACTGGGTGCCGTTCGGCCCGCTGCCCGCGGAGCTGGTCCGGCCGGGCCGCCCGGGGAACCTGGTGCTGGACCTGGCGCGGACGGCCGGGGTGGAGCTGGAGTACGACTGGCGGGCCTTCGGGGCGGTCGGCGCGGACCTCGCGGACGCCGAACTGCTGGGCGTCCCGCCGGGCACCGCGCTGCTGGTCCGCGAGGGCGTCAGCTGCACCCCGGACGGCACCCCGGCCCTGTACGTGCGGCGGCGGATCGACGGCAGCAGCGCGCGCTTCGTGCTGCACTTCCGCGAGCGGTAGGGCGGCGCAGCAGCGAGCGGCAGGGCCTCCGTCCGGGGCCGGGGCCTGTCCGGCGGAGGTATCGATCCTGCTAGTGTGCTGCGCCGAAATACCAGGTCGCACGGGGGATGGCAGGACGCGATGACCGAGGAATTCGACCACGACATACCCGCCGAACTGGCCGAGGCGTACCTCGTCCTGCTCGCCGACGTCTCGCGCACCGGCCGGCTGCTGCGCCGGGACGAGCTGGAGGGCCTGCGCAAGCTCGGCGAGCACTGCGCCGAGGCCGGGTACGGCCTGCGCGAGGTGGTGTCGCACTGCCTGGCGGCGGCCCGGCGGGCCTGGCAGACGCTGCCCGGGGCGGCCTCCGCGAGCAGCGTCAACGAGCTGCGCCGGATGGTGGACGCCGTCCTGGCCGCCACCGACGCAGCACTGGCCGCGCTCGGCGAGGGCCATGAGCGCGCGCAGCGTCTGGCGGTCCGTCAGGAGGAGGCAGCCAGGCGGGAGTTCATCGACGACCTGCTGTTCGGCCGCAGCGAACTCGGCTTGCTCGCCGAGCGCGCGGAGCACTTCGGGCTGCGGCTGGCGGGCGCGTACACGGTGGCGGTCGCGGTGGGCGACGAGCCGTTCGCCGACGTCCATCCGCTGGTGCACCGGGTGGAGCGGGAGCTGGCCGGACGGTTCGGCGAGCGGGACGTCCTGCTGGCCAGCAAGGACGGCCGGCTGGTCTGCATCGCCCCGGACTCCGAGCGGGCCGTGCTGGACGCCTTCGCGGACCTGACGCTGCGCCCCGGCCCCGGCTACCGCCCGGTGCTGCGGGTCGCCACCGGGCGCCGGCACTCGGGGCCGAGCGGGGTGCCGCGCAGCTACGAGGAGGCGCTGGACGCGCTGGACTACGCGCAGCGCCTGGACCTGTCGGCCACCCATCTGAAGGCCGAGGAACTGCTGGTCTTCCCGGTGCTGATGCGCGACCGGGCGGCCATGGCGGACCTGGTGCGCAGCGTGCTCGGTCCGCTGACCGAGGCGCGCGGCGGCGCCCGTCCGCTGCTGGACACCATCGCGGTTCAGGCGGAGGCCGCGTACGTGAACGCGGAGGCGGCGCGCCGGCTGGGGCTGAGCGTGCGCACGCTCGGCTACCGGCTGGAGCGGATCAAGGCGCTCACGGGGTACGACCCTTCGGATGCGCTGCAGCGGTTCACGCTGGAGACGGCGGCGATGGGGGCCCGGCTGCTGAACTGGCCGGACCAGCCGCTCTGATTCCGGTGCCCCGACGGCCCATCGCCCCGACGGCCCAGCGCCCCGACAGCCCCGGCACCTCTGCCGGCCCGGCACGGCAAACCCGGAGGGCCGCTCTGCGACGGCCCGGCGACCGCCCTGTTGCCGGGCCGTCGCAATGTCTCGCGGGCCGCGCGTACCAGGGTGTCAAAAGGCCGTAAAGATTGCCGGATCCTGGCAATGTGCGGGGGCCGCCCACACTGTCATGATCTCCCCGGTGCCGAAGCACGGCGCCGGGGGAAAGGCGGGGGAGCGTGGCCGGATCGGGGGGATTCTTCGCGGCCGCGCTGGCCTTTCCGACGGCGCTGTTCAGCTTCGCACTGGTGGTGGTCGTCGGGTACTGGCTGCTGATGCTGCTCGGCGGACTGGGGTTCGACGCCCTGCACGGGGGACACGGCGTCGGACACCACGGGGGCGCCGGGCACGTCGGGCCGGCGGGTCACGCGGGTCACGTCGGGCACGGTGCCGGGGGGAACGGTGTCGGGGGGAACGGGGCCCACGGGACCAACGGGGGAAACGGCTCCCACCCGGGCCCCGGCCACCACGGGGGCGTGCTGGGCGCGCTGGGACTGGGCGGGGTGCCCGTGACGGTGGCGGTGTCGCTGCTGGTCGCGCTCGCCTGGTTCGTCAGCCTGGCCGGCACCGCGCTCACCTCGGGGGCGCCGGCGCGCGGCGGTGTGCTCGCCGGCGCGCTGGTCGCCTCCTGGGCGGGCACCCGGGTGCTGGTCAGGCCGCTGCGGCGGCTGTTCCCGGAGGACCGGCCGGTCACCCGGGGGGACTTCGTCGGCCGGGTCTGCGTGATCCGCACCGGCCGGGTGACCGCCGACTTCGGCCAGGCCGAGGTCACCGCCGGGGACGGCTCCACCGCGACCGTCCAGGTCCGTACCCCCACCCCCGAGCCGGGGCTCACCGCCGGACGGACCGCCCTGATCTTCGACTACGACGCCGAGGGCGAGCACTTCCTGGTGGCACCCTTCGACCCGTCGCCGCCGGGCATCATCCACTGACGTCTCGTCAGATTCCGGCATTCTCGCGCCACTTCACACCGCTTCGCACCAACTCGCCATCTCGTCAAAGGACTCCGTGATGGACACCATCGCCGTGGGTTTCGGCGTTCTCGTCGCCGTCGTGCTGCTCATCGTGCTCGCCGTGCTGCTGTTCGTGGGCCGCCTGTTCCAGAAGGTCGAGCAGGGCAAGGCCCTGATCGTCTCCCGGACGAAGAAGGTGGACGTCACCTTCACCGGTGCGATCGTCCTGCCGATCCTGCACAAGGCCGAGCTGATGGACATCACCGCGAAGACGGTGGAGATCCACCGGGCCGGCCGGGACGGCCTGATCTGCCGGGACAACATCCGTGCCGACATCCGGATCTCCTTCTTCGTCCGGGTGAACAAGACCGTCGAGGACGTCATCAAGGTGGCGCAGTCGATCGGCACCGCCCGGGCCAGCGACCCGCAGGCGATCCAGGACTTCTTCGCCGCGAAGTTCGCCGAGGCGCTCAAGACCGTCGGCAAGCAGCTGGACTTCACCGATCTGTACACCCACCGGCACGAGTTCCGGGACCAGATCATCGCGGTCATCGGCACCGACCTCAACGGCTACACCTTGGAGGACGCGGCCATCGACCATCTGGAACAGACGCCGATGAGCCAGCTGGACGCCGACAACATCCTGGACGCCCAGGGCATCCGCAAGATCACCGAGCTGACCGCGATCGAGCACGTGCGCACCAACGAGTACCAGCGCACCGAGGAGAAGGAGATCACCCGGCAGAACGTGGACGCCCGGGAGACCGTCCTGGAGCTCGAACGGCGCCAGGCCGACGCCGAGATCCGCCAGCGCCGCGAGATCGAGACCCTGCGGGCCAAGGAGGACGCGGTGATCGCCCGGGTGCAGGAGGAGGAGCGGCTCAACGCGCAGACCGCCTTCCTGCGCACCGAGGAAGTACTCGGCGTGCAGCGGGAGAACCAGGCCCGCGAGGTCGCGGTGGCGCAGAAGAACCGCGAGCGGGTGATCGCGGTGGAGAACGAGCGGATCGAGCGGGACCGCCTGCTGGAGGTCGTCGGCCGCGAGCGGGAGACCGAGCTCGCCACGATCGCCAAGACGAAGGAGGTCGAGTCCGCCAAGCGGGAGGTCGCGGACGTGGTCCGCGAGCGGGTCGCGGTGGACCGCACCGTCGCCGAGCAGGAGGAGGCCGTCAAGACGCTGCGCACCACCGAGGAGGCCGAGCGGGTCCGCAAGGCCGTGGTCATCCAGGCCGAGGCGGAGGCGCAGGAGAAGCTCGTCAAGGACATCAAGGCCGCCGAGGCCGCCGAGCAGGCCGCCGCCCACAAGGCCCGCGAGGCGCTGGTGCTGGCCGAGGCCCGGCAGCGGGCCGCCGAGCTGGACGCGTCCGCCAAGGTCCGGCTGGCCGAGGGCATCCGGGCGGAGGCCGCCGCCGAGGGCCTGGCCCGCGTGCAGGTACGGGAGCAGGAGGCCGCGGCGGTGGAGAAGGTGGGCCGCGCCGAGGCCGCCGTGCAGGCCGAGAAGGCCAAGGCCGGCGCGCTGGAGGTCGGTGCCAGGCTGAAGGCCGAGGCCGAGGGCCTGACCGAGAAGGCCGCGGCGATGGCCAAGCTGGACGAGGCCTCGCGCGGGCACGAGGAGTACCGGCTGCGGCTGGCTGCCGAGAAGGACGTCCGGCTGGCCGGGCTGGACGCGCAGCGGCAGATCGCCGAGGCGCAGGCGGCCCTGGTCGCGGCCGGCCTGGAGAAGGCGAAGATCGACATCGTCGGCGGGGACTCGGTGTTCTTCGACCGGCTGGTGCAGTCGGTGACGGCCGGCAAGAGCGTGGACGCCTTCGTCGGACACTCGCAGACCGCGCAGGCGCTGGCCGGCCCGTGGCTGGACGGCCGGGCCGACTTCACCGAGGACCTGACCCGGGTGCTGTCCTCCGTCTCCACGGCGGACGTGCAGAACCTGACGGTGTCCGCGCTGCTGATGAAACTGATCGGCTCGGGGAACGGCGAGCAGGCCGGGCAGCTGAGCCGACTGCTGGACTCGGCGCGCAAGCTCGGCATCGCCGAGACCCCGATCGGGGCGCAGGCCACCGCGAACGGCAGCAAGTAGCCAACCCGCCGAACAGCTGAGGAACTGACCGTGGACGCCCTCGACGACGCCCGGCTCGACGCCGGCACCTACGAGGTCCTGCGCGACCGGCTCGCCCGGGCTGCCGCCGAACTCGCCGACCGCGCACGGGCGTTGAACGCCCGCCGGGTCGAGGAGTTCGGCGGCGGGGAGCTGCGGCTCACCGGCACCGGGCGGCTGACCACCGCCCGGGCCTGCCTCCCGCAGGACCTCACCGCCGTCGGCGGGCTGCTGCTGCTCGGCACCCGGCCCGACACCACCGCCGGGGACACCACCGGCGGACTCGGCCTGCACCGCCCCGACCTCTCCCCCGCCCCCGCCGAGGGCACCCTGCTGGACGACCCCCGGCTGCGCCAGGACCTCGCCGACCTGCGCCGCTACTTCCGAGACGCCCGCCTGGAGCGGCTGCGCCCGGTGGCGGGCCGGCTGCTCGCCGTCTTCCGCACCGGCCCCGCCGCCACCGACGTCCGGGTGCTGCGCTGGCGCCTGGACGACGGCGCCGACGACGCCCGGCCCGCCTACCTGGACGGGCGCGGCGAGCGCGACCACACCCCCGCCGACGGGCAGCAGCTCCCCTGGACGGCACTGACCCGCGACGACCAGCTCCCCGCCGGCCCCGGCCGCCCGCCCCGCGCCGACCTGGCCGGCGAGCTGCACCTGGGCGTCGACGGCGGCCGGCTGACCCTCGCCACCCCGGACGGCCGGGAGCTGCACCACGAGCCGCTGGCCGAGGCCCTGCAGACCCTCGCCGACGCGCAGATCGCCCACGCCCGGCTGGGCACCCTGCTGCTGGTGCGGGTGCGCCCGTACCAGGAGGAGACCGTCCGGCACCTGGTGGTGCACCTGCCCACCGGCACCGTCACCCGGATCGACGCGCTCGGCCAGGCCTGCCTGCGGCTGCCCGCCGACCAGGGCGTGGCCTTCCCCGGCGGCTGCCACCTGGTGGACGGCACCGTGCGCACCTTCGACCAGCCGGTGGACGGCCTGGTGTACGAGCGCACCGTGCTCTCGCCCAACGGCGAGGACGTGCTGTACGAGTTCCGCTCCCCCGCCGACGGCCGCGCCCTGCTCCAGCCGTACAACAGCGTCCGCCAGGAGGCCGCCGCCCCGCTGCCCTGCCAGGGCTACGCGCTGCTCGCCGACGGCACCCTGATCGCGCTGCGCCCGGCCGAGGACGGGCCCGCCCGGCTGCACCCCGTCCAGCTCTGGCGGACCCCGTTCACCAGCGAGCGTTTCGCCGCCCGACAGCCGCCCGGCACCGGGCCCTTGGCCCGGATCGGCAACGCCGACCTGGTCCGCGCCCTGGCCGACTGCCTCGCCCTCGCCCGGCTCGCCGCGGCCGGCGCCGACACCCCGGCCGGCCACCGGGCCGTGCTCGCCGCCTGCACCCGCACCGCCGACCGGCACCACTGGCTCGGCCAGGACGGCCTCGGCGACCTCGCCGCACCGCTCGCCGAGATCCGCGACACCGCCCGCCGGGTCATCGCCGAGTACGAGGCCGTCGCCCAGCTCACCGCGCACGCCGCCCGGCAGACCGAGGAGGCCGCCGAGCACGTCGAGGGCCTGCTGCGCACCGCCCGCGGCGAGACCCTGGCCGACGCCGCCGAGTGGGTCGACCGGCTCGCCGGGCTGCGCCGCGCCCAGGGCCGGGTCGAGGCACTGCGCGACCTGCCGCGCGCCGACCCGCAGCGGATCGACGCGCTCGCCGCGCACCTCGCCGAGGGCCTGACGGAGGCCGCCGGCCGGGCCGTCGGCCAACTCGCCGAGCCCACGGCCTTCGCCCCGCACCGGCGCCGGGCCGCCGAACTGGCCGAGGCCTGCGCCGTCATCGCCACCGCCGCCGAGGCCGAGCCGCTGAGCGGCGAACTCACCGCCCAGGGCGAGGCGTTGCAGACCGTCTCGGAGCTGGTCGGCACCCTCGACCTGGCCGACGCCACCACCCGGACCGCGATCCTGGACCGGCTCGCCGACGTGCTCGGGCTGCTCAATCGGGCCCGGGCCGCGCTCACCGTGCGCCGCCGGGAACTGCGCACCCGCGAGGCCGCCGCCGAGTTCGCCGCCGAGACGGCCCTGCTCGGCCAGGCCGCCACCGCCGCGCTCGCCGCCGCCGACACCCCCGAGGCCTGCGACGACCAGCTCGGCCGACTCCTGCTGCGGATCGAGCAGTTGGAGACCCGCTTCGCCGACGCCGACCCGGCCCTCGGCGAACACCTCGCCCAGCGGCGCACCGAGCTCCACGACGCGCTCACCGCCCGCCGCCAGCACCTGCTGGAGGAACGGGCCCGCCGCGCCGACCGGCTGGCCGCCTCCGCCGAGCGCATCCTGGACACCCTGCACCGGCGGCTGACCGCACTGTCCACCACGGCCGAGATCGACGCCGCCCTCGCCGCCGACCCGACGGCCGTCAAACTCCGCGACCTGGCCGCCCAGTTGACCGCGCTCGGCGACCGGGTCCGGGCCGAGGAGCTGACCGGCCGGCTGCGCGCCGCCCGCGGCCGGGCCCACCGCGCCCTGCGCGACCGCGCCGAGCTCGCCGGGGACGGCCCGGGCACCCTGCGGCTGGGCCGGCACCTGTTCGGTGTGACCACCCAGCGGCCCGAACTCGCCCTCGTCCCCTGGCGCGGACGCCCCGCCTTCACCCTGACCGGCACCGCCTACCGCTCCCCCGTCACCGACCCGGCCTTCGCCGCCACCGAACGCTACTGGGACCGCCCGCTGCCCTCGGAGACCCCGGGGCTCTACCGCGCCGAATACCTCGCCGCGAGCCTGCTGCTGGCAGCCGCACCGGGCACGCTCGCCGCCGACGCGGACCCGGCGGAGCTGCTGGAGCACGTCCGGCGGGCCGCCGAACAGCGCCCGGACGAGGGCTACCAGCGCGGTGTGCACGACCACGACGCGGCGCTGCTGCTCCACGCCCTGCTCCGACTCGACGCCGAGGCCGGGCTGTTGCGCCACCCTGCGCGGGCCCGGGCGGCCGCACAGCTGTACTGGGCGCACGGCGCCGACGCGCGGCAGCGGCTGCTCTGGCACACCCGGGCCCGCTCGCTCGGGCTCGCCCGGGAGGCCTTCGGCGGCGCCCCGGCACCGCAGGCGCAGGCGGCGCTGGACGCCCTGGCCGCCGAACTGTCGGCCGCGGTCGCCGAGTTCGTGCCGGACGCGGCCGGATCCGAGACCGTGGGATCCCCGGCAGCAGGGCCGTACCTGGTGGCCGAACTCGCCTCCACCGCACCCGCGTTCGCCTACTCGGCGGGCGCCGCCGCACTGCTCGACAAGTTCCGCGCCGCCCCCGAGTCGGCCGGCCTCACCGAGGCACTGGCCGCGCTGCCCGACGAGCCCGCCCTGTTGCCCGTACGGCGCCAACTCGCCGCGGCCTGGCTGGCGGCGGGCGCCGCCGACGCCGAGCCGGGAGACCTCGCCGAGGCCGCCGCCGCACTGCTCTGCCCCTCGCTGCCGCGCCGGCCGGTCGAGGGCGCCGTCGGCACCCGGGTCACCGGACTGCTCGGCGACCACCCGCGGCTGACCGGCGGCACGCTCGACCTCCGGCTGGACGAACTACTCTGCCGGGTCCGGGAGTTCGAGGCCGTCGAGGCACCCGGCCACCGCGCCTACCAGCGACTGCGCGGCGACCTGCTGGCCGCCGAACACGCCCGGCTGCGGCTCGACCAGTACCGGCCCGCCCCGCTCAACGGCTTCGTCCGCAACCGGCTGATCGACCAGGTGTACCTGCCGCTGATCGGTGACAACCTCGCCAAGCAGCTCGGCACGGCGGACTCCGGCGGGCCGGTCGACCGCAGCGGCCTGCTGCTGCTGGTCTCCCCACCCGGCTACGGCAAGACCACCCTGGTCGAGTACCTCGCCGAACGGCTGGGCCTGCTGCTGGTCACCGTCAGCGGCCCGGCCCTCGGCCACCGGGTCACCTCGCTGGACCCGGCCGAGGCCCCCGACGCCACCTCCCGGCGCGAGGTCGAGAAGCTCAACTTCGCCCTGCACGCGGGCGACAACGTGCTGCTCTACCTGGACGACGTCCAGCACACCTCGCCCGAGTTCCTGCAGCGCTTCATCCCGCTGTGCGACGCCCAGCGCCGCATCGACGGCGTGCAGGACGGCGAGGCCCGCGAGTGGGACCTGCGCGGCAGGCGCTTCGCCGTGGTGATGGCCGCCAACCCGTACACCGAGTCCGGGCGGCTGTTCCGGCTGCCCGACATGCTCGCCAACCGCGCCGACGTCTGGAACCTCGGCGACGCCGTCGCCGGGCGCCAGGACCTCTTCGCGCTCAGCTTCGTCGAGAACGCGCTGCCCGCCAACGCCCACCTGGCCCCGCTCGCCACCGCCGAACGCGCCGACCTGGACACCCTGCTCGCCCGCGCGGCCGGCACCCCGGGCGGGCAGCTCACGGGCGCCTGGCCGGCCGCCGAGACCGAGCGGATGACCGCCGTCCTGGCCGGCCTGCTGCACCTGCGCTCCACCGTCCTGGCCGTCAACCGCGCCTACCTCGACTCCGCCGCCCAGGACGACCGCACCCGCACCGAGCCCCCCTTCCTCCTCCAGGGCTCGTACCGCAACATGGCCAAACTCGCCCAGCGCCTCGACCCCGCCCTCACCCGGCCCGAGCTCGACGCCCTGCTCACCGACCACTACCGCGCCGAGGCGCAGCCGCTGGGCGCCGACGCGGAGGCGCAGCTGCTGAAGCTCGCCGAGCTGCGCGGCACGCTGACGCCCGAGCAGGCGAAGCGGTGGGAGGAGCTGAAGCGCACCTGGCGGGGCTGAGCCCCGCAGACCTGCCAGTCCTACAGCCCTACGAACCCTCCCGGCGGGGCATTCCCCGTGGCGCCGCCGGGAGCAGCCGCCCACCCGCCGCTAGCGTGTCCGCATGGGCGCTCAGGAACTCGATCTCACCGGGCTGCGCCGGGTGTACGGGCGGGCCGGGAGCCGGTGGTTCTACACCCGGGTCGCGCGCAACGCCCGGCACTGGGGCTGGACGGAGCCGGGTCAGTCGAAGTGGCGGCTGTGGCGGGCGCAGCGGCAGCTGGAGGACGTGCTCGGCCGCAAGCTGGCGCTGCCGCCCGGGTCACGGGTGCTGGACGCCGGCTGCGGGGCGGGCGTGGTGGCCCGGGCGATGGCGGCGCGGTTCGGGCTGCTGGTCACCGGGGTCGACGTGCTGGACTTCCACCTCGCCGAGGCCCGCCGGCTGAGCGAGCGGGCCCGACTCGCCGACCGGACCGCCTTCTCCTGGGGCGACTACCACCGGCTCCCCTTCTCCGACGGCGAGTTCGACGGCGCCTACTCGATGGAGACGCTCGTCCACTCCTACGACCCGCCCCGCGCACTCGCCGAGCTGCACCGGGTGCTGCGCCCCGGCGGACGGCTGGTGCTGCTCGGCCCGATGAGCACCGACTCCCTGGACGAACTTCCGTCGCACGCCCGGGGGTTGCTCGAACCGTACCTGGACGCGATGGTGATGACCGGCGCCAAGCTGTACCACGCCCGCAACCTGCCGCAGCTGCTCACCGGGGCCGGCTTCGAGGTCGAGGAGGCGCTGGACGCGACGGCGTACTACACGCCCACCACCGAGGCCGTGCACACCTACTTCCGTCTGCCGTGGGAGCTGCTGCGCCGTGTCGGCGACCCGGCGAAGTGGCTCAATCTCCGCTCCACGGTGGAGATGTACGGCGTGCGCGAGTACGTCGCCTGGTACGTTCACACCGCCGTCAAGCCACCGAGGTGACCTCCGACGTCCTCCGCCGTGGACGAGCACTCCGACCCGCTGCCGTACCCGAGCGGCTGGTTCTGCGTCGGCCGCACCCGGGACCTGCCGCCGGGGTGGCTGCGCACGGCCCGACTGACGGGCAAGGACGTGGTGCTGTCCCGGACACTGAGCTCACGGACCGCCCGGCGCGGCCAGCGTCTCCCACACCGGGTCGGGCAGCCCGGGGACCGTCCGCCCCTCCGCCTGCCACCGCCGGGCCAGCTCGGCGTAGATGGGCGGCCCCGCATCGGGCTCCCCCGGTGGCTCCACGCCATGCAGAATCGTTTCTTCGACCGGCCACTGCCGTGGGACCGGCATCACCCCAAATCCGCTCACACCCGCCCAACGCGCCCCCTCCGCGCCGGGACACGGCCGCGTCAACCCGGCGGCCCGCAGATCAACCCGCACGCGGAGATCGGTCCGGGCGTGCACAGGAAGTCGGCCCGTCCGACTTCCCGTGCACGTCGACTTCCCGTGCACGCCGGTATCCCGTGCACGCCGGCTACCGTCGCCGCCCCGCCGCCAGCAGCTCCGGCACCGTGGCGAGCTTCACCCGGGGCCGCCCCTCGGCCTCGCCCCGCCGGCGCTCCGCCCGGTCCACCGCCCGCAGCTCCTTCAGCCCGACCGCGTCCGGCCGCCGGCTCCGCACCAGCCGCTCGAACTCCCGGTGCCCCGCCTCCGGTACGGGCAGCACACGGGCCTCCGCGTCGTCCAGCAGCGCGTCCACCGTCTCGCGCGCGCAGGCCCGGTTGGCGCCGATCCCGCCGGACGGCCCGCGCTTGGCCCACCCCACCACGTACGCGCCCGGCAACGGCTGCCCGGTCGCCGGGTCGACGACCCGCCCGCCCCGGTGCGCGACCGTCCCCGCCCGCTGGTCGAACGGCAGTCCGGGCAGCGGCACACCCCGGTGCCCGATGGAGCGCACCACCAGGCCGGCCCGCAGGACGTCGGTCTCCCCGGTGGCCTCGGCCCGCCCGTCCGCCGTCAGCGTGGTCCGCTCCACGGTCACCGACTCGACGCGCCCGTCCCCGGAGATCCCGACCGGCAACGACAGGAACCGCAGCACGAGCCGCCGCTCCGCCGCCGGCTCCGCGCCCCCGTCGTACGGCACCAGCGGCAGGCCGGCGAGCAGCGCGGCCCGCGAGTCCGGTGCGGCTGCCTCGATCGCCGCCCGCACCTCCGGGTGGTCCTCGACCACCACCTCGACCCCCGGCAGCTGCCGCAGCGCCAGGAACTCCGCCGTCGTCCACGCCGCCTGCTCGGGCCCGCGCCGGGCGAGCAGCACGACCTCCCGCACCCGGGTGCGGCGCAGCGCGGCCAGGGCGTGGTCGGCGATGTCGGTGGCGGCGAGCCGGTCGGGGTCGGTGAGCAGGATGCGGGCGATGTCCACCGCGACGTTACCGTTGCCGATGACCACCACCCGCTCCGCCGGGAGCTCGACCGTGTCGGCCGGCACCGTCGGGTCGGCGTTGTACCAGCCGACGAAGGCCGTGGCGGGCAGGCTGCCGGGCAGGTCCTCGCCGGGGATGCCGAGCCGGCGGTCGGCGGCCGCGCCGACCGCGTACACCACGGCGTGGTGGTGGGCGGCCAGCTCCCGGTGCGTGACGTCGGTGCCGATCTCCACGTTCAGGTGCATCCGCAGGCGCGGGTCGCGGAAGACGCTCGCGAAGCTCTCGGCGATCCGCTTGGTGGCCTGGTGGTCGGGCGCGACGCCGTGCCGCAGCAGTCCGCCGGTGACCGGCAGCCGGTCGATCATGGTGATCTCGGCGCTGGTGCTGCGCAGCAGTTCCTGCGCGGTGTACCCGGCGGACGGCCCGGTGCCGACGACGGCGATCCGCAGCGTGCCGAGTTCGCCCGGCAGGCTGCGCGGGAAGCTGGGCCGGCCCCAGGCGTGGTCGTTGGGGTGGTCGCGGAACCAGGTCCGGTTGAGGTCGCCGAACACGGTGTCCGGCCCGCGCAGCCGGTCGACGGGGAACACCGCGTCCACCGGGCAGGCGTCCGCGCAGGCGCCGCAGTCGATGCACGCCTGCGGGTCGATGTACAGCATGTCGGTGCTGCCGAACTCCGGTTCGTCCGGGGTCGGGTGGATGCAGTTGACCGGGCAGACGGACACGCACGAGGCGTCGTTGCAGCAGGTCTGGGTGATCGCGTAGGCCATGGCCGGAGTCGGATCCTCGCTGTAGCTGATTGACCGTCAGAGCATGTGCACGCGGCGGTAGACGGCCGCCGAGCGGCTGGTGAGCAGCCCCGTCTCGGCGAGGAAGGCCATCAGGTGCCGGGAGCTGTTGCGCATCATCGCCTTGCGGTGCTCGTTGCCCTTCACCTCGGCGAGCGCCCGTCCGACGTCCAGCCCGGCGGCCTTGTACACGCCCGGGTGGACCATGCTGGTGACGATGACGTACGCCCCGATGGCGATGCCGGTGGCCGAGGCGCGCCGGCGGGCCGGGCTCGCGTACCGCAGCCGTTCGCGGATCTCCTGCCGGGCGAACTTCATGTGCCGGGACTCCTCGACCACGTGGATCCGGGAGGTGCCGCGGACGATGTCCAGCACGTTCTCGCCGCGCATCCAGTCGCGCTGCATGACGTCGAGCACTTCCTCGGCCACCAGGATGCCGCCGTAGGCGAGTTCGCCCTTGGCGAGCGACTTGTAGGCGCGCCCGGCCTGGGCGATGAGCTTGTTCGGCCGGTAGGCGGGGACGCCCATCTTCTCGCAGGCGCGGGCGAACATGATCGAGTGGCGGCACTCGTCGGCGATCTCGGTGAGCGCGAACCGGAACTCGGCGCTGACCGGGTTCTTGAGGTACTGGTCGCGCAGCACCATCTGCTGGAGGATCATTTCGAACCAGATACCGGTGTTCATGATCGAGCAGACCTCGTGCCGGGTCAGGGTGACCCGCTGGTGCTCGGTCATCTCGTCCCACAGCCGGGTGCCGTAGAGGGTGCTCCACTCGGGGTTGAGGCCGTAGTGGCCCTCCGGGAGGGGGCTGTCCCAGTCGATCTCGGTCGAGGGGTCGTAGGACAGCGCGGCGGCCGACTCCAGCAGCCGCCGGGAGACGTCGTCGTCGGCCGTGGTGTGGCGGTGGTCCTGCCTGCGCGCCGCCGGGTCGGTGAGAGCCATGGCTGCCTCCGGGTGCCTGCTCCTGCGGGTTCCCGCTCACCCGCTTATTAGACGGACAGTACAATAAGAGCGGGTCGCCGAGAACCCCCTGCGCACGCCGAGAACCCCCTGCGCAGCAGCGAACCAGCGTGCGGCCCGGCGGCGCACGCCCCCGTCCCCGTACGGCTCACGCCCCCGGGCCCGCCGCTCCGACCCGCAGCGCTCTGGCGGTCAGGTGGCGTCGCTCCGGTCCGCTGGAGGTACGGGCGGCGGCCTCCCGGTAGGCACGCGCGGCCGCCGCCGGGTCGGTGCCGAGCCGGTCGAGGAGGTGGGCGCGGACGGCGAGCAGGCGGTGGTGCCGGGCCAGGCGCCGGTCGGCGGCGAGTTCGTCGAGCAGGCCGAGCCCGGCCGCCGGCCCGTGGACCATCGCCACGGCGACGGCCCGGTTGAGGGCGACCACCGGGTTGGCGTCGAATCGCAGCAACAGGTCGTACAGCACCAGGATCTGCGGCCAGTCGGTGGCATCGGCCGTCGCCGCCTCACTGTGCACGGCGGCGATCGCCGCCTGCACCTGGTACGGCCCGGCCTGCCCACGCGACAGCGCCGCCTCGATCAACTCAAGCCCCTCAGCGAGGAGTTCGCGATCCCACCGGCCGCGGTCCTGCTCCTCCAGCGGCACCACCTCCCCGTACGGTCCGGTGCGGGCCGCCCGGCGGGCCTCGGTGAGGAGCATCAGCGCGAGCAGTCCCGCCGTCTCGGCGTCACCCGGAGTCAGGCGCAGCAGCAGCCGGGCCAGCCGGACCCCCTCGACGGCCAGCCGCGGCACCGTCAACTCCTCGCCGCCACTGGCCGTGTAGCCCTCGTTGAAGACCAGGTAGAGCACGTGCCTGACCTCACCCAGCCGGGCGACGGCGCTCTCCCCTTCGGGCAGCCCGAACCCGCCGCCCGCCGCCTTCAGCGTCTGCTTGGCCCGGCTGATCCGCTGCGCCATGGTCACCTCGGGCACCAGGAACGCAGCCGCGATCTGCGCGGTGGTCAGGCCGCCGACCGCCCGCAGGGTCAGCGCGATCCGGCTCGGCACGGAAAGCGCCGGGTGGCAGCAGAGGAACAGGAGCGCGAGCGAGTCGTCCGCCGCCGGATCCGGCACGTCGGCGGCCGGAGCGACCAGCGCCGACTGCGGCGTCGCCAGCACCGACGACTCCTCCCGCCGGCGCCGCGCCGACTCGCTGCGCACCTGGTCCACCCACCGGCGGTCCGCGACGGTCACCAGCCACCCGCGCGGGCTGGTCGGCACGCCCTCCTCCGGCCACTGCAACGCGGCGGCCAACAGCGCCTCCTGCACCGCGTCCTCGCACGCGTCGAACGCCGCCGCGCCGTGCCGCCGCACCAGCACCCCGAGGACCTGCGGCGCCAGTTCGCGCAGCAGGTCCTCGGGGGCAGCGCCGCCCGTCAGGCTCACTCGCCCGCCGGGAGGTCGTTCACCGGCGACTCGTGCAGGATCGGCCACAGCTCCACCGGCTCCAGGTCCGCGAACGGCATGTCGGCGGCGATCTGCTGGGCCCGCTCCAGGCCCTCGCAGTCCAGCAGGTAGAAGCTGGCCAGGTACTCCTTGGTCTCCAGGTACGGCCCGTCGGTCACCACCGGCACACCGGCCACCCGCCGCACCAGCTGCGCGGCGGCCGCGTCCGCCAGCCCGTACGCGCCGACGAGCTCGCCGGTGCCGCGGTACTTGGCGGTGAACGCCTCGACCTTGGCGATCGCCTCCGGCCACGCCTCGGCGGGGAAGGAGGCCCACTTGGCCTGGTTGCCGTAGATCATCGCGACGTACTTCATCTCGGGTGTCCTTCCGGTTCACGCGCCCCTCCGGCGCGCGGTCACCTCCCGGTCGGAGCCGCCGAACGGGACCTCGACATCGGTCGGGAATTTTCTCCGAGAAGTTCTCCGCGCCCTGGAACATCCCGAAGAGGCCTCCCGAAGGCGCCGACGATCAAGGTGCGTCAGGCGCCCTCAGCACCCGCAGCGCAGCGTCGGCCCGCGGCCCGACCGGCGCCTCCACCCGGGTCAGCGCCTCCACGTAGGCGCGGACGTCGACCAGCACGAGACGGCCCTGGGGCACGGAAAGGAACGCGCGGGCCAACGCATCCGGCGGAGCGCTGCCGACGACCAGACCGTGCAGCAGCGCGGCCGCCGCCACTTCGAGTTCCTTCCCGGCCCCTGCCGCCGCCGCATAGTCGTTCCAGGCCGCGAGGGACGCCTCCCGCCCGCCCTCCAGCAGCGCCAGCATCGCCGTGTCCAGCAGGACGTCCGAGTCGTCCGGGTCCGGCTGCGCCGCCCGGCGAAGGGCCTCCCGGGCCTCCTGAAAACGACCGGCCTGCAGGAAGATCATGACCAGGAAGGATCCGACCTCCGGATCGTCGGAGTTCCGGGAGAGAGCTGCCGAAGCGTCCGCCACCGCCTCGGCCTCACGGCCGGCCAGTTGGTGAGTGCACGCCCGCAGGACGAGCGCCCACACGTGCTCGGGCTCCAGCTCCAGCACCGCCGTCAGATCGGCCGTCGCCTCCTCGAACCGGCCGGCCCTGCGATGGACGTCCCCGCGCTGGAGGAGTGCCGACACGTACCCGGGGTCCAGTTCCAGCGCCGCCGACAGATCGGCCAACGCCTCCTCCAACCGGCCGGCGCTGCGATGGAACTCCCCGCGCCGGACCAGTGCCCACCCGTACCCGGGATCCACCGCCAGAGCCGCCGACAGATCGGCCACCGCCTCCTCCAACCGACCCACCTGCTGGTGCGCCAGGCTGCGCTCACCGAGTGTCCACGCGCTCGCAGGGTCCAGCTGCAGCGCCGCCGACAGATCGGCCAACGCCTCCTCCAGCCGACCGGCCAGACGATGGGCTCCGCCGCGCCGGGCCAGTGCCCACCCGTACGCGGGGTCCAGTGCGAGCGCCGCCGACAGGTCGGCCACCGCCTCCTCCGGCCGACCCTCCAGACGGTGGAGTTCACCACGCTCGGCCAGCGCCCACTCGTTCGCGGGGTCCAGCTGCAGCGCCGCCGACAGATCGGCCAACGCCTCCTCCGGTCGGCCCGCGAGGCGATGGACCAGCCCTCGCTGGGCCAGCGCCGTCACATAGGCGGGGTCCAGCTCCAGGGCCGCCGTCAGATCGGCCGCCGCCTCCTCCAGCCGGCCTGCCAGACAGTGGAGTTCACCACGCTGAACGAGTGCCCACGCATAGTCGGGGCTCAGCTCCAGGGCCGCCGTGAAGTCGGCCAGCGCCTCCTCCGGCCGACCGGCCTCCTGGTGCAGCTGACCACGCTCACCGAGTGCCCACACGTACCCGGGGTCCAGTTCGAGCGCCGCCGTGACGTCGGCCAACGCCTCCTCGAACCGGCCTGCCAGACGGTGGAGTTCACCACGGCGGGCCAACGCGACGTCGTCCGCCGGGTTCGCTTCCAGGGCCGCCGTGAGGTCGGCCATCGCCTCCTCCCGCCGACCCGCCACCCGATGGCTGTTGCCGCGCTGTGCCAGCGCCCATCCGTCCGTGGCGCCCAGCTCGATGACCGCCGTGAAGTCCGCCACCGCCTCCTCCAACCGACCGGCCGCGTGGTGGGCCAGCCCTCGGGATCCGAGAGCCGACTCGTCCTCACCGTCCAGCTCGATGGCCGCGGTGAGATCGACTATCGCGGCGTCCAGCCGACCGGCCTGCCGATGGGCCTCTCCGCGGCGGCTCAGCGCCCATCCGGCCTCCGGGATCGTCTCCAGGGCGGTCGTGAAGTCGGCCACCGCCTCCTCCAGCCGACCGGCCTCGCGATGGGCCTCACCACGAACGATGAGCGCCCAGTTCAGGTCGGGGTCCAGCGCGAGGCCCGCCGTGACGTCCGCCATCGCTTCGTCGGGCCGCCCCGCATCCAGGTGGATCACGCCGCGGAAACACAACGCCCACGCGTACTCGGGGTCGAGTGCGAGGGCGGCGTCGAGGTCGGCCATGGCCGCCTGCTCGTCGCCGCGCTCGACGTGGGCGCGGCTGCGGTACGCGCGTGCATCGGGGAGCCCGGGCATGAGCGCGATGGCGCGGTCGAGGTCGGCGATGGCCTCCGGAGTACGGTCCGACATGGAGTGGTAGTCCCCGCGCTCGGCGAGCGCCCAGGCCCGTACGTGCGGCGGCAGGCCCGGAGCGCACAGGACGGTGAGGACCGCCGTCTCCGGCTGCTCCTCGGCGGCTGCCGTGCGCAGCTTCCCCGCCCACCGGGTCAGCTCCGGGTGGTCGCCGTCCTGTGCCGCCTGCCGCAGCATGTCGAGCCACGCGGGCAGGTCCGCGCGGGCCACTCCGGTGATCCGCGCGACGTGCTCCAGGGCCTGCGCCAGGTTGGCGGCCGGGTCGGCGCAGAGCAGGTGGTAGGTCTCGTTCAGCGTCGCACGGCGCCACTGCTCGTCCGTGCGCCGCTTCCGTTCCGGCAGCCGCCGCTCCAGGGCCTCCCGGGCCGCCGTGAAGTGCTCCGCCAGCCGGGTGTGCGCCGCCGACCAGGCCGTGGGCGAGTGCATCCGCTGACGGCGCAGCATGCTCGCCCGGACCACGGCGTGGTACTGCCGGTAGGAGCCCCGGCCGGAGACGAAGGGCTGGTCCAGCAGCCAGTCCCAGGCGTCGGCGGCCGCGCCCGGGACGGCGCAGGCGAACAGGTCGTGGTTGAGCTGGAGGGGCAGCGCCGCGGCGAGCACCGTCTCGCGGCGGTCCGGTTCGGGGATCCACTGCAGGAAGCGTTCGACCGCGTGGTCGGTGAGGTCGGCATCGGCGTCTGCGACGTCGTCCACGGCCTGGAGGCCGGTCTGGGCGAGCAAGGCGACCAGCAGGGGCAGCCGCATCGACAGGCCCAGGACGGCCTCGACCACCTCGGGGTCGGTGACGCCCCGGACGGCGAGGAGTTCGCGGGTCTCCTGTTCGGTGAAGACGTCGAGGGGGACGTCCACGACTTCCGAGCGCAGGGTGCCCCAGTCGCGTTCGCTGAGTTCGTCCCGTCCGGCCAGGACGATCACGACGTCGAGCGGGACCTCGCCGTAGGCGCCGTCGATGAATTCGCGCAGCCAGGCGTCCAGGTGGCGGCCGGTCAGTTCCCAGGTATCCAGAAAGATGACCACCCACTGGTTGTCGCGGGCGCCGCACAGCTTCTCCAGTTCGGCGACGAACGCACGGCTGAGCGCCTCCTCCTCGCTGTCGTTGCCCCGCCGGCGCTGCCGCAGGCCGGCGATGAGGCGGTCCGTGCCGAGGGCGACGTTCTCGGGGTTGGCCACCGCGGCCACCACGCCCGCACCGGGCAGCATGGAGGCGGCGCCGAACGCCGCCTGGGTGATCATCCGGGCCGGCAGCGAGGCCGTCTCGCCGCCGGTGGGCGGGGCCGGTGCCCGGTCGGCGGCGGCCTGCAGGGATCGCCGGTGCTGGTCGAGGGCCCGGTCGAACTCCTTCAACGGGCCGGCTTGGTCGGCGAGTTGGCGGGCGATGGCGCTCAGCGCGGACTCGACTCCGTGGACGTCGTTCTCGTCCACCACCGCCGTCAACGCCCCGGCCCGCCGGGCCGCTTCGCGCCATTCGGCGATCAGCGTCGACTTGCCGACGCCGCCGACGCCGCGGACGTGGAACAGGAAGTCGGCCGGGTCGTCGGTGGCCTCCGAGTCGGGGTTCCGGCGTAAGTTCTCCGCGAACAGCGCCAACTGGGCGCGCCGACCGACGAATTGGGCACCCGCCCGGCGCCGGAGCGCTTCCGCGCGCGACAGCCGCTTCCTTGCCTGAGCCATTCCGCTCCCTCACCGTCGGGGGTTGCGCCGGTCCTCCGCGTCGAAGGACGCGAGTGCCCGCGCCCCGGGTTCCAGTGCCCGCCGCAGGGCCGTGCGGACGGATTCCTCCAACCCGCCCAGGGCGTCCCCGAGTTCGTCCGCCACGTCCTGGGCGATCTCGCTCACTACGGCCTCCGCGCCCGTACCCGGCCCCAGTTTGCTGACCGCGGCCGCCGCCCGCGCGGGGGTGAGCAGCGCCGAGGCCTGGACCAGCAGCCAGGCCGGGACTCCGGCCGCCCCCTCGGGCGGAGGGAGGTACGGGCGGGCGCCGTCGTAGCGCTCGTCCTCGGCGAAGGCCTGCTGCTTGACCTTCACCAGCGGGCGCGCCACCACCTCTGCCACGCCCGCCTCCCGCCACTCCCCGGCGGGCTTGAGGACATAGCCCTCCGCGAGGTTGTCCGCGAGTTCGGGCAGGCCGAACAGGGCCGGCACCCGGCTCGGGTACCGCACCGGCAGGTCGTGCAGCGTGTTCAGCGCACCCCGGCCCAGCAGCGGGACGCAGGCGAGCCCAGCGGCGCCCGCCGCCTCGCGCAGCGCACGGTCGGCGATCCACCACCGGCCGTCGGCCGTCTCCACGGTGGCGTCGAAGGGCAGCCAGTGCAGCCCCGGGGCGTACCAGACGCCGGTCTGCACCGGATCGACCCCGGCGAGGGCGGGCACCCCGGGGTGCGGGTAGCGTCCGCCGGCCAGCTCACCGTAGACCGTCACCACCGCCGAGGGGCCCCACGTCCCCCGCAGCACGTCCGCGAACCGGGCGGCGGCGACGGCGAGTTGCGGCCAGATCCGGCTCACCCCGAAGAAGCCGTCCAGCCCTTCGTCGTCCAGCAGTTCACGCCGCTTGGCGGCCCGCACCGACGCGCCGCCCTCGCAGACCACCGCGAAGTGCGCGCCGTGCACCTTCTCCGCCGCTATCCACTCCCGGCTGCCGGGCCCCCCGGAGCGGCCGCGCGCGGGGATCTTGGGGTAGGGCCTCAGCGCCTTCGCCGGCCCTGTCGTCAGCCCTGTCGTCAGCCCTGCCGTCAGCCCCGCCGTCGGCTCCGTCGTCGTCTCGGACACGCACAGGATCCTCGCCGCCGGAGCAGGCCCCTGGCAACAGGGAATCCCGGCCTGTGCCCCGCCGTCAGAGCTCCCACTCCGCGCGCAGCCGCGCGAACGCCTCGTGGAACCCCGGGAACGTCTTCCGCACGCACCCCGGGTCGTCGAAGGTGATCCCGGAGGTGCGCAGCGAGGTGACGGCGAAGGACATCACGATCCGGTGGTCGGAGTGCGTGGCGATCTCGGCCGGGCGCGGCGTACCGGGCCGGATCTCGATCCAGTCGTCCCCGGTCGCCACCGCGATGCCCAGCGCGCGCAGGTTGGCGGCGCAGGCCTCCAGCCGGTCGCACTCCTTGACCCGGGTGTTGTGGACGTCCTCGATCCGTACCGGCCCGGTCGCGAAGGGCGCGATCGCCGCGAGGGTGGGCATGGTGTCGGAGATGTCGCGCATGTTGACGGTGAGCCCGGACAGCGAGCCGGAGCCGGCGACCGTCGTACGGTCACTGCCGACGTCCACGCGGGCGCCCATCCGGCGCAGCACCTCGACGAAGCGCAGGTCACCCTGGAGGGCGTTCCGCCCGAGGCCGGGGACGGTGACCTCCCGGCCGGTGACGGCGGCCGCGGCGAAGAAGTAGCTCGCGGTGGAGGCGTCCGGCTCGATCGCGTGGTCGGCGGCCCGGTAGCCGCCGGGCGGGACGTCGAACACCTCGCCGGCCGGCGTCCGTTCCCGCTTCACCTCCACCCCGAAGTCCCGCATCATCGCGAGGGTGATGCCGACGTAGGGGGCCGAGACGAGCCGGGTGACGGTGATCCGCAGCCCGTCCCGGGTGAGCGGGCCGAGCAGCAGCAGCGCGGTCAGGTACTGCGAGGACTCCCCCGCGTCCAGGGTGAGTTCGCCGCCCCGGACGCCGTCGGCGCGGACCGTCAGCGGGTGGTGCCCCTCGGCCTCCTCGTGCCGCAGGTCCACGCCGAGTTCGCGCAGCGCCCGGGTCAGCGGGGCGACCGGGCGGCGGCGCATCTGGGCCGAGGCGTCGAAGCGGTAGCTGCCGTGGCCGGCGGCGGCGAGGGTGGGCAGGAAGCGGGCGGTGGTGGCGCCGTCCCGGCAGTAGACGTCGGCGGTCTTGACGGCGGGACCGGTGGGACGGCCGGTGACGTGCCAGCGGTCCGCCGCGCGGTCGACCCGGTACCCGAGCGTGTCCAGCCCCTGTACGAACCCCTCGGTGTCGTCGGAGGCGAGGGGGCGGTGCAGGGTGGTCACGCCGTCGGCGGCGGCGGCCAGGAACAGCGCCCGGGCGGTGACGGACTTGGACCCGGGGATCTCGACGACGGTCACGGCAGGCTCTCCCGATTCAGGTGTGTCCAGCGGCGTCGGCCCCGATCCTGCCCGATCCGGCTGCCGCTGCGGTCGACCATCCACGGACCGGACGGCGACGGCTCCGCGAACGGGAGCCTGCCGGGGTTCAGCAGCGCGCCCAGAGCCCGGCCAGGTACGTGTGCAGGACCTCCTCCGCCTCCTCCGCCGTCCGGTGCCCGATCAGCACGTGCGCGGTGAGCCCGTCGGCGAGGGCGAGCAGCGTCCGCGCCTCCGCAGCCGGGTCCAGCGCTTCACCGGCCGCCTCCCCGACCAGCCGCGCCATCAGCTCCTCCAGCTCCGCGTAGCTGCTGCGCAACGTCTGCGCCAGGATCGGGGTGACGGCGGCCCCGGCGACGAAGGCGAGCCAGATCCTGGCCTCGGCCCGGTGTTCCTCGCGCAGCAGCGCCACTTCCCCGGCCACCAGCCCGAGTCGGGTGGCGGCGGACTGCGCGGGCCCGGCGGACAGCCGGCTGCGCACCCGCGCGGTGACGCGTTCGCCGATGTGCGCGAGGGCGAACAGCAGCATCTCCTCCTTGGTGCGGAAGCAGCGCTGGACGGCGCCCATGGAGACCTCGGCGCGGGTGGCGACGTCCCGCAGGGTGACGGCCGCCAGCCCGTGTTCGTCCACGAGCAGGCAGACGGCTTCGGCGATCTGCCGGCGCCGGCCGTCGTGGTCCACCTGCTTCGGCATGCCCGACCTCCTCGTCCGCTGTGGCGCGATGTCCGCTGTGGCGCAATGCCCGCTGTGGCGCGATGCCCGCCTTATTCGATGCAAGCGTATCGGTTCCCCGCTATGGTTCTGTCCCCAGTTCCGATGCACCCGCATCGGAACGGAACCACGACGACCCGAGGAGACCCGCCCCGTGCCCCTGTGGAGCAAACCCGCCATCGAACTCGCCACCGCCGTCCGCAGCGGCGAGGTCTCCGCCCTCGACGTGGTCGACAGCCACCTCGCCCGCATCGCCGAGGTCAACCCCCACCTCAACGCCGTCACCCAGCTCCTCGCCGACCGCGCCCGCGCCGACGCCCGGGACACCGACCGCCGCCGGGCCGCCGGCAAGGAACTGGGCCCGCTCGCGGGCGTGCCCTTCACCGTCAAGGAGTGCACCCCCGTCGAGGGCGTGCCCACCACCTTCGGCACCCCGCACTTCCGCGACCACACCGCCCGCGCCGACGCCATCCCGGTGGCCCGGCTGCGCGCCGCCGGGGCGATCCCGGTCGGCCACAGCAACATGCCGACCCTGATCCTGGCCGGGATGCACACCCGCAGCGAGCTGTACGGCGACACCCGCAACCCGTGGGACGCGGGCCGCACCCCCGGCGGCACCAGCGGCGGGGACGGCGTCGCGGTCGCCGCCGGCCTGGCCCCGCTCGGGCTCGGCAACGACTCCGGCGGCTCGCTCCGGATCCCGGCGGCCTTCTGCGGCGTCGCCGCCCTCAAGCCCACCACCGGCCGCTTCCCCGCCGACCAGCGCCTCCTCGGCCCGGACGACCCCGGCCCGGCCTCCCAAGTCCTGGTCACCGACGGCCCGTTGGCCCGCACCGTCGCCGACCTCCGGCTCGCCTACGAGACGCTGGCCGGTCCCGACCCCCGCGACCCGCGCTCCGTCCCCGCCCCGCTGTACGGCGAACCGCTCAACGGCCCGCCGAAGGTCGCCGTCGTCACCGACCCGGGCGGCCACGGCGTCCACCCCACCGTCCGCCGGGCCGTCGCCCGCGCCGCTGACGCGCTGCGCGACGCCGGCTACGACGTGCGGGAGGTCCCCGACGTCCCACGGCTGGACGAAGCCCTCGACACCTACCACCGCCTCACCAACACCGAGTTCGCCCCGAACTGGCCCGCCGTACGGCAGCTGCTGGGCCCGGGCGGCGACCGCTTCATCGGCTTCACGATGCGCACCGCCCCGCCCGCCGACGCCGCCGGGCTGCTCCGGCTCCTGGGCACCTGGATGAACATCCGCCGCTCCTGGACGGAGTTCCTGCACGCGTACCCGCTGCTGCTGGGCCCGGTCTTCACCGAGCCACCGGTCGAACCCGGCCTGGAGTCGCGGGACCAGGCGGGCCGCGACCGCGTCGCGTCGGGCATGCGGCTCTGCTCGGTGACCAGCTTCGTCGGCGTCCCGGCCGTCGCCGTCCCCACCGGGCTCGCCGAGGACGGGCTGCCCACCGGCGTGCAGCTCATCGGCCGGGCGTTCCGCGAGGACCTGTGCCTGGCCGCCGCCCAGGCCGTCGAGGACCGGCTCGGCGTGCTCACCCCGATCGACCCGCGGACCTGACCCACGCGGCCGAAGCCGGGGGACGGTCAGGCGCCCTGCAGGCCCGGCACGACCAGCCCGGACTCGTACGCGATCACCACCGCGTGCGTCCGGTTCTGCGCGTCCAGCTTGGTCAGCACGTTCCCGACGTGCGTCTTCACCGTCTCCAGGCTCACCGCCAGCGACTGTGCGATCTCCGGGTTGGACAGCCCGGTCGCCATCAGCCGCAGCACGCTCTCCTCCCGCCCGGTCAGCGCCGCCCGGGGCAGCGCCTCGGCGGAGTTCAGCGGGCGGGCCGCCACCATCCGGCGCAGCGCGGCCGGGAAGAGGATCGCCTCCCCGGCCGCCGCTACCCGCACCGCCTCGGCGATCTGCGGGACCGGCAGGCGCTTGAGCACGAAACCGCTGGCGCCGGCACCGAGCGCGGCGGTGACGTAGTCGTCGTTCTCGAAGGTGGTGATCACCACGACCTTCGGCGGCTCCGCCGTCGCGTCGGCGAGCAGTTCGCGGGTCGCGTCGATGCCGTTGCGGCGTGGCATGCGGACGTCCATCAGCACCACGTCCGGCCGCAGCAGCCGCACCTGCTCCACAACGGCGACGCCGTCGGCGGCCTGCCCGACCACCTCGATGCCCGGTTGGGCGTTCAGCAGGGTGCTCAGCCCGCTGCGGGTCACCGGGTCGTCGTCGGCGATCAGGACGGTGACGAGGGCTTCTGCGCTGCTCACGCCGCCAACCGTATCGGCAGCCGGACGGCCAGCCGCCATTCGTCCGTACCGTGCCGACCGGCCTCGAACTCGCCGTGCAGCAGGCGGACCCGCTCGGCGAGCCCGGGCAGGCCGTGGCCGGAGGTGGGGAAGCCGCTCGGCCCGCTCTTGATCCCGTTCAGCACGCTCAGTTCCAACCACTCCCCCGCGACCGCCACCCGCAGCCGGATCGGCCCGCCCGCGCCGTGCCGCAGCGCGTTCGTCAGGCCCTCCTGCACGATCCGGTACGCGGCGCGGGACAGCGTGCCGTGCACCCGGGCGGGGTCACCGACGGTCTCGGGCACCACGACCGCGCCCGCGTGCCGCAGCCGGTCGAGGAGTTCGGGAAGGTCGGCGAGGGTACGGGTCGGCGCCGTGCCCGCCTGCTCCGCGCGCAGCACGCCCAGCACGTAGTCCAGGTCCTCCAGAGCGGCCCGGGTCGACTCCTCGATGCTGCGCATGGCGGCCCGGGCAGCCACCGGATCGGCGGACAGCACCTCTCCCGCCACGGCAGCCTGGATGGTGGCGGCGGTCAGGGTGTGCCCGATCGAGTCGTGCAACTCGTGCGCCAGCCGGTTGCGTTCGGCCAGTGCCCGCTCCCGCTCGGCCGCCATCGCCAGCCGCTCGGCGGAGGAGGGCCCGAGCAGGCGCGGCGCCAGCCACCGCAGCGCGGCGGAGACGGCCGCGAACAGTACGGCCGCCAGCAGGAGGCAGAGGATTGCGGTGGCCCAACTCCAGCCGCCCGTCAGGTCCGTGGACCAGCCGAACAGACTCACCCGCGCCTCGCCGTCGGCGTATCCGCCGGGCAGCGCCACCCCCATGACCAGCAGCGTGCTCCCGCCGAACAGCAGCACCCAGCCCAGCAGCACGTGCAGGACGAAGAAGACCGGAGTCCGCCACCGCTCCCCCGAGGCCCCCGCCGCCGGGTCCGCCACCGCCACCCGCAACAACCGCCGCGCCGCCCGCACCAAAACCCGTCGCGTGGCCCCGGCCAGCCCGACAAGCCCGATCAGCACCACCCAGAGCGCCAACGACAGGGCGGCGGAGAGCACATACGGCTTCGCCGACATCCCCGCAGCAGGAACCAGCGCGACGAGCGCCAACGGCAGCCCCGCCACCGCCCCGACCAGCGCGAACAGCACACCTGTGTACGTGGAGCCGCGCAACAGCGGCCGAATCACCTTGATCATGGTCGCCAGTATCGTCGGGGCTCCCGGCACCGACCTCCCCCGATCGAGGGAGGAGAGGGAACACTCGACGGCCCGGCCCGAGTGGAGCGAAGCGTCGGCCGCAGGACGGCGCCTTGATCTATCTGGAGCAGCGGCGGGAGGAGGTCCGCCGGGGCATGGTCGAGTCGATGAAGGTCCTGGATGGTTCGCTCACCTCCAGCGTCGCCATGCTGACCGGCCCGGCAGCGCTATAACGCCACACACGACCGGCCTGTCGCCACCGACACGCACAGCGATCATCTGCTGCCCGGCCCCGACGACCGCGACCGCTACCAGCTGGAGGCAGCGACCCGTTTCGCCCTGCGACTGAGCGGGGTGATCACCGACGTGGTGCGCGGCTCGCTGCGAGATGGCCACGAGCACGCCGTCGACTTGGCAGGGTTCCCCGAGTCCGCGCTGCCCGAGCGCGAGCTGCTGCCTGCCGAACAGGTCTGGTCCGACCTCATGGACCCCAAGGCGGCCGCGCGGCTCTTGGATGAAGAGACCTGACGGCCCGCAACTGGCGCCTCGTCCGTCCTGCGTTGCCGTCGCGGTTGCCGTCAAAGAGGCCGCCTCGGCCATACGTGCGACCTGTGATTCCAAAGAATGCGCGGGTAGGCGCCGATGTGACGAGATAGTCGAGGCGACCGCCGACGGTAGTACGCCCCCTACAGCCCACCCAGTACGGCGTCCATCCCGCCCCCTCGCATGTGGAAGGTGTCGCGCGAAACAAAACGGCCGGTCGATCCGAAGATCGACCGGCCGTTCGCTGTGCGCGAGGGGGGAGTTGAACCCCCACGCCCTTTCGGGCACTGGAACCTGAATCCAGCGCGTCTGCCTATTCCGCCACCCGCGCATCTGGGTGATGGGTTAACTATAGACCATCTGGAGAGGTGCTGATGACCACCCCCGGACGACCCCCTGGGGGTGCTCAGCCCTCGATCGGGAGGCGGCCGGTCCGAACGGCGTCGATGAAGGCGTCCCAGGAGGAGGCGGGGAAGACGAGCACCGGGCCGTGGGGGTCCTTGGAGTCACGTACGGGGACGAGGCCGGGGAATCCGGGGGCTACCTCGATGCAGTTGCCGCCGTTGTTGCCGCTGTAGCTGCTCTTCCGCCAGGCGGCTGCGGCGAGCTCGTTGCTCATCATCCCTGAAACCCTCCAGCGCCTCGACAATCAGCCGAAGCGAGTCGCTCTCCGACAGGCATTCGCCACGTACCTGATCATAGCGACGCTGATGCTTGGCCACGGTGGCCGAGGCATCGCTGAGGTGGCCCCGATCAAGGCTCTCCGAATAGACGAAGCGCTGCCCGTCCGGCAGTTCAAGCAACACCATAGAGGTGTTGATGCGGGTCCGCCGAGCCGAAAACGGCGCCACGTGAATGATGACGTTCCGAAGCTGAGCCACCTGCAGAAGGTGTTCCATCTGCCGCCTCATCACACCAGGGCCGCCCACAACGGTGCGGATGGTGCTCTCGTCGAGGATGACGAGCAACAACGGCCCATCTGGCTCCAGGAACCGGCTCTGCCGACTGAGTCGAACCTTGGTCAGCTCCTCGATCTCCTCGGCGTTACCTGCCGCATCACCGGTGGCGAATAGCTCACGTGCGTACCGCTCACACTGCAACAGACCGGGCATCACGTCGCCCTGGTACACCCGAGCCCCAATGGAGATGGCCTCGACATCGACGTACTCCTGGAACCAGTCCGGGTGCTCGACCTGCGCATCCCAGTCAACCCGCAGGTACAGCCGCATCAGCAGGTCGCCGGTGTCCAACAGGCGCTCGATCGCCTCGATTTCCTCGACCGACGGCTTCCGCTTGCCGCTCTCGATCCGCGAGATCACCGTCCGGTCGCAATGGAGGATCTTGGCGATGTCCTCCTGGCGGTAGCCCGCCCGCTCGCGCGCGTACTTGAGCTCGGCGCCGAACATGATCGCGGAACTGGCCGTCGGTGCCTTGATCTTCCGCTGTGTCATCGCTGCCCCCGTTTGTGCATCACACGTCCCGCACACCGATTTGGGCGTCACCGTACCTCCGCAGCCCCGATGATTGACACCAGAACGCAATCATCTGCATGCATAGCGTGATTGCGCGCGCCCTTCGCGCTCCCCCAACCGCCCCCAGAGGTACTTCGCCATGCTCGCAACCCACCACCCCCGCACGTTCGCCGCCAGGCTCGAATCCCGTACCGAATCCACGCCCCTCGCGCGGTACCTGCTCCGGGCCTACCTCACCGCCCTCCCGGCCGGCGACCGCTACCGCGATGTCGCCGAACTCCTGCTCGGCGAGCTGTTCGCCAACGCCGTCCAGCACAGCAACGCCCCCGACGACTGCCTCATCGAGGTCCGCTTCGCGATGGCCAACTCCCGCCTGCGGCTGGAGGTCCACGACGCCGGCAGCGGACGCCCCTCCGTCCGGTCCGCCGCGCCCGACGACGAGCACGGGCGCGGCCTGTTCCTCGTCAACGAGCTCGCCGAACGCTGGGGCTGCTGCCCGCGTGCCGGCGGCATCGGCAAGTTCATCTGGGCTCTCGTCCCGCCCAGCCGCCCCACCGCCACTGCCCACGCCGCCTGAAAGCCCGACTCCTGATGCACCTCGCCACCCTCGCCCGCCACGCGCTCTCCCGCGGCCACACCCCCGCCAGTACCTACGCCCTCCTCGCCCGCCGCACCCGCGCACCCCTGCGCTGCGCCCGCGCCGTCTGCACCGCCCTCGGCATCCCCGCCGCCGAGATGGACCGCCGTCTCGACGACTGTTACGACGCTCTGCTCGCCACCCCCCGCCCCGGCTCCGAGGCCGACACCGGCGAACTCCTCGAAGCCCTCGGCGTCTTCGACGTCCCCAAACCCCTCACCCCCACCGAACTCGCCGTCATCGACCTCTTCCTGACCGCCGTCGACGCCATGGGCGGCATCCGCCCCGGCCACCAGCACGGCCTCCACCGCTGGTTCACCACCGGAAACCTCACCACCGCCTACCTCTCCCTCACCGCCGCCCGCCCCATGCCCCGCACCGGCAACCCCACCCTCTACTGGACCACCCTCATCCAGGCCGGCGAACTCCTCACCACCACCCCCAACCCCGACACCCGCCTCACATACGCCCTCCACCGCTGCCGCACCCACGCCACCCAAACGGCCAGCCCGTAAGCGCAGGAAGTCGACCAGGTCGACTTCCTGCGCAACTCACCCGGTTCATCCAGCCGGCCCCGCACGTAGGGCTTCGCTGTCATCGAGGACCGACGGAGCCAGGGGCAGGTCCGGGACGAGGCCGAAGTCGCCGTCGGGCCCCAGGCGTTCGACCAGTTCCGCCCGCCACCGCCGCGCCCAGTCGGGGTTCATCACGTGGAGCAGCATCGCGCGACGCTTCCACATGGCCGCCGTGCCCTTCTCCCCGACCAGGCCTCATCTGCTCACCCACGTGTGGGCGAGCCCTGCGACTGGCTCCTCGAACGCCCAGTACAGCAGCTCATCAGGATCACGGGTCGTCCGATGGAGGCAGATTCTTCCCCGGTCCGCAGCGAGGAAGTGCAGCACGCCGTCCGGGCCGACCTCCAGGAACTCGCCGTCGCGGTATTCGAAGCTGGGCACCGACCAGCCCGTCAGTCCGATGACCGCGCTGAGCCGCGTGATCTCCGCCTTCAGGCGCGCTTCTCCAACCGGCGGACCTTGACCTGGTTCATCGCCCCCACCCCTATCCCCGTCGGCCCATGTGGCAGCCCAGCCTAGCCAATTTTCGTCACACTGACGAAAACTCATAAACCAGCGGGCTGGGCGCCACGGACCTCGCCCTCCTCCCCCGGAAGCATTCTGACCGGCCGGGCTCCCAACTCCCCGATGGGGCACGAAGGATCGGGTTAGTCTGCGACCATGGTTACCACCCACCAAGAAGAAGTGGCCATGACCGACGCGGAGTTCGTCAGCGCCCCCGCCCTGATCCTCCGCTCCCTCTTCGCCGACCCCGACCGGCGGGCCATCACCACCGCCGACGGCGTCGTGATCACCGCCGGGGAGTTCGCCGCCGCCACGTACCGCCTCGCCCACGAGTTGATCGCCCGGGGCGCGACCCGGGGCACCACCGTGACCCTGCTGACGGGCAACACCGCCGAGGCGCTGAGCGCCCGGTACGCCGCCTGGCTCGCCGGTGCACGGATCGTGAACCTGTACGACGGCATGAGCGCGCCGATCCTCGCCGAGATCGCCGCCAGCGTCGACACCACCATCCTGCTCGTGGACGCCGAACGGTTCGCCGGGGCAGCCGAGTTGGTCCCGTTGCTCGACGGGCCGACCGTCCTCGCCCTGGGCCCCGGCCCGGAGACCGTCGGTGCCGAGCCCATCGGCGAGGACGTGATCGCCGCCTCCGCCGACCGGCCCGCCGAGCCGCCGGCCGTCCGGATCGGCCCCGATGACGACCTGACCATCCGCCACACGGGCGGCACCACCGGCATCCCGAAGGGCGTCCGCGGCCTGCACGGCGCCTACCGGGGCGCCTTCGACGTCCCGTACGGCGGCGGGCCCGACGGCGTCCCGCCCCGCCTGCTCGCCGCGACCCCGCTGGCCCACCTCGCCGGGGTCCTCGCCGACCTGGTGCTGTACAGCGGCGGCTCGGTGGTCCTCCAGCGCTCCTTCGACCCCGGCGAGGTGCTGGCCGCGGTCGAGCGCGAGCGCATCACCGACCTGTGGGTACTGCCGCCGCTGCTCTACCGACTGCTCGACCACCCGGCGCTCGGCCGTACCGACCTGTCCAGCGTGCGCCGGGTCGCGTACGGGGGCTGCGCGGCCTCGCCGAGCCGGGTGCGGGAGGCGATCAAGGTGTTCGGGCCGGTGCTGGTGAGCGGCTACGGGCAGTCCGAGGCGCAGAACATCGCCATGCTGTTGCCGCACGAGCACGACCGGATCGGCCACGGCGGCCAACTCTCCGTCGGCAGGCCCCTCCCGGGCGTGGAGGTGATGATCCGCTCCACCGACGGCACCGACCTGCCGACCGGCGAACAGGGCGAGATCCACGTCCGCTCGGCCACCGTGATGGCCGGCTACTGGAAGCGGCCCGACCTCACCGCCGAGGTGCTGCACGACGGTTGGCTGAACACCGGCGACATCGGCTACCTCGATGCCGACGGCTACCTCTACCTGACCGACCGCCTCAAGGACAAGATCATCGTCGTCGGGGGGCACGTCTACCCGAGCGAGGTGGAGGACCTGCTCCTCACCCACCCCGCGGTCGCCCGGTGCGCGGTCTACGGGGTGCGCGACGCCGAGCAGGCCGAACACGTCCACGTCGCCGTCGTCCCCGCCCCGGGGCAGCGGCCCGAACTGGAGGAGCTGCGCGCCTTCGTCACCGCGCACAAGGGCCGGATGTACGCCCCGGAGGTGCTGCGCATCGTCCCGGAGATCCCCCTGACGCCGGTGGGCAAGCCGGACAAGAAGCTGCTGCGGGACGCCCCCGCGGACTGACGGCGGCCCGGCGTCACCCGGGCGCGGAGGAACCCCGGCGGCGAACTCGCCGTCGGGGCGCCCGGCGGGTGCGCCATCATGGCGCCATGGCAGATGAAACGATCACCGCTCGCACCATCGCCGACCGCTACCTCGACCAGGTCGCCGCCCAAGACCCGCTGCACGCCGCCTGGTTGGGCCTGCACCCGGGCGACGACCGGCAACCGGACCTCTCCCCGGCAGGATTCGACGCGCTCGCCGACCTCGCCCGCCGGACCCTCACCACTCTCGACGCCGCCCCCACCACCGCCCCCGTGGACGACCCCGCCGACCGGGCCTGCGCCCGGCTGCTCCGCGAGCGCCTGACCGCCGAACTGGCGATGCACGACTCCGGCGAGAACTTCCGGCAGCTGCGCAACATCGCCGCCCACGTCCACCAGGTGCGGGACATCTTCAGCTACATGCCGACCGCCACCGACGACGACTGGGCCGCGGTCGCCGGCCGGATGCGCAACCTGCCCGCCGCGCTCGACGGGTACCGCGCCACCCTCACCGAGGGGATGTCCCGGCGCCTGCTCGTCGCACCCCGCCAGGCCGCCGCCGTCATCGACCAGCTCACCGCCTGGACCGGCGAAAAGCCCGGCCCCACCGGCACCACCGGCACCGGTGAAAACACCGGCGCCGCAGGCTGGTTCGCCGACTTCGTCACCCCCGGCCCCGAGCAGCTGCGCGGTGAACTGGACGCCGCCGCCCTCCGCGCCACCGTCGCCGTCGCCGAGTTCCGCGACTGGCTGCGCAACACCTACGCGCCCGCCACCGCCGACACCCCGGACGCCGTCGGCCGGGAACGCTACCGGCTCGCCGTACGCCACCACACCGGCGCCGACGTCGACCTGGACGAGGCCTACGCCTGGGCCTGGGAGGAGTTCCACCGCACCGCGGCCGAGATGCGCGCCGAAGCCGAACGCGTCCTGCCCGGCGCGGGCGCCCTCGCCGCGATGCGGCACCTGGAGCAGCACGGCCCCGCGGTCGAGGGCGAGGAGGCGGTCCTCGACTGGCTGCAGTCGGTCATGGACCGGGCGATCACCGCCCTCGACGGCACCCACTTCGACATCTCCGGACCGCTGCGCCGGGTGGAATCCAAGCTCGCCCCCGCGGGCAGCTCCGCCTCGCCGTACTACTCCGGTCCCAGCCTCGACTTCAGCCGCCCCGGCCGCACCTACTTCCCCACCCTCGGGCGGGACACCTTCCCGACCTGGCAGCTCGTCAGCATCTGGTACCACGAGGGCGTCCCCGGCCACCACCTGCAGCTCGCCCAGTGGGTCGCCCTCGCCGACCGGCTCAGCCGCTACCAGACCACCCTCGGCATGGTCAGCGCCAACGTCGAGGGCTGGGCCCTGTACGCGGAACGCCTCATGGACGAACTGGGCTTCCTCGACACCCCGGCCCACCGGCTCGGCTTCCTCGACGAGCAGATGCTGCGCACCATCCGCGTGATCATCGACATCGGCATGCACCTGGAACTCGCCGTCCCCGCCGACTCCGGCTTCCACCCCGGCGAACGCTGGACCCCCGCACTCGCCACCGAGTTCATGGCCACCTACAACGGCAGCCCCGCCGAACTGCGCGACAGCGAGATCGTCCGCTACCTCGGCTGGCCCGCCCAGGCCATCGGCTACAAGCTCGGCGAACGCGCCTGGCTGCAGGGCCGCGAAGCCGCCCGCCGCCGCCAGGGCGCCGCCTTCGACCTCAAGTCCTGGCACATGAACGCACTCGCCCAGGGCTCCCTCGGCCTCGACGCCCTGGCCGACCACCTCGCCACCCTCTGACGAACCGCACGCCCGAGGAACGACTCCCACACCACCTCCGCCAAACCCCACGAAGATCCCCACCCGACTTCACCCCACCGAGCGGTTTGGCTCAACGAACCACCACCCCCCTGCCGAGAAGCCAGAAGGGGTGGCGGCGCTGAGGGCCGCCACCCCTCCCCACACCCCCGCCCACAGCCTCGCCAGGAACTCCCGCCGCCCCTTCGCGACCTCGCCAACTAACTCCGCTGGTCGGAATGGCGGTGTCGGCACCAAGCACGCGCCCGCACCAGCCACTACCAGCGGCAGGCAGCCCAACAACCATGACGATCAAGATCTACAGCTGGAGTACTAACCGCCCCAAGTCCCGGTCAGTTCTTCGTTGATGCTGAGGCCCGTCAGCTGGATAGTGCATCCGCTCGTGGTAGCGACAGCCTTCTCTGCCATCGGGTAGGCGGTGAAGGACAAGGGTTGCGTGTCTTTCAAGCCGTTCACGCCGATCCAGTAGGTCGAGCCGTTACCGGGGCCGGACCAGATCGCATCATGCTCCTTGCGGCCTCGCAGTCGCCTCGTGGGCTGATGCGGCTGGTGCAGGTCTTCTACCCAGCCGTCCAAACCTGGGGGTGTGGTGTCACTTACGGGGAGGCCCCAATACCAGCCGGTATCCGCATGCTGGACGAAGAACACCCCGGTCCCGTCCGCGTTCAAGGGGGGATCCGTGATGGTGAGGAACAGCATGAGGTTATCCAGTACGACCCTGTACCCGGGCGGGCCGATAATGTCCACGCCGAGTTCGTATTCCGCGTCTGGGAACTGTTCCAGGGCTTTCGGGGCCGACGGGCGCAAGAGCACTTCCCCGATGAACAACAGTGGTGAATGGCACGTGGAGTCGATCTTTGTGGCGGTCGCGGGCATGGCTGTCGCCTCTGGTTGATGAATTGCGTCGTGCGGACCTGATCCTGTCCGGCATGCTGCTGTGCGCTGCAGACGGGCGACGAAAGCCGGGGCAGCTGAGCGGGTAGATGAACCTTCCTCGGTGCTCACACGAGGGCATGTCTCAATCTCCATGCAAGCACCGTCGCGGACGTGCTGCCAGTTTTATACCTATCCCCCATCCCGGGTCACCCCGTCACATCGCCCCCCAACCGGCCCGAGTCCGGCAGCAGCACCACGACCAGGCATCCGGCCCCAGTTCGCGCGCGAGCCGGCGGGCCGTCAGCAGCGATTTCGCCGTCCGGGATGAACGGCGAGAAGGCGTCCGACGGCCGCTACACGCTCAACTACGGTGTCCACGCCGACGTCCCGGATGACCAGCAGAACGACGTGCTCCACAAGGTCCGGGACCTGCTCACCGGCGAAGGGCTCACGGTCACCGAGTACCGGGAGAACCCCGTCGGCACCCCGTCCGCCCAGCCCATCGTCGCCTTCTCGGCCCGGCACCCCGACAGCCGGTACGTCGTGGACGTCGACAGCACGGAGGGACACAACCGGATGTCCCTCGCGGTCCGGACGCCCTGCCTGATCCCGCCCTCCGACTCGGCCTCGCCGTCGGCACCGAGCACCCCCTAACCCTCCGCCTCCCGGCCGCGGAAGGCGCGGCGGTATTCGCGGGGGGCCACGCCGACCCTGGTGGTGAAGACCGGGCGGAGGGAGACGGCGGAGGTGAAGCCGCAGTGGGTGGCGACGGTGTCGACGGGGAGGTCGGTTTCCTCCAGGAGGCGTTGGGCGGTGAGGATCCGCTGGTCGAGGAGCCAGCGGACGGGGGTGGTGCCGGTGGCGGCGGTGAAGTGGCGGGCGAAGCTGCGTTCGGACATCAGGGCGGCAGCAGCCATCCGCGGGACGGTCCAGGGAGCGTCCAGGGAGGCCAGGACCTCGGCGCGGACCCGGGACAGGGGGTCGTCGGCGGTGGGGGCCGGGACCGGGGTGGGGATGAACTGGGCCTGGCCGCCGGCCCGGAAGGGGGCGGTGACCATGGCGCGGGCGATGGTGGCGGCGGCCCGCTGACCGTGGGCGGTGCGGACGAGGTGGAGGCAGAGGTCGATGCCGGCCGCGACGCCGGCCGAGGTCCACAGGCCGTCGCCGCCGGTGAACAGCACCTCGGGGCGGACGGTCACCGCCGGGAAGCGGCGGGCGAGTTCGGGGGCGAGCGCCCAGTGGGTGGTGGCCTCGCGGCCGTCGAGCAGGCCGGCCTCGGCGAGGACGAAGGCGCCCGCGCAGAGGGAGGCGATGGGCACGCCCCGGGAGCGGACGGCCCGCAGGGCGGCGTGGACGGCCGGGTCGCGGGCGGCGCCCGGGTCCTCGACGCCGGGGACCACGACCAGGTCGCAGTCGGCCAGCGCCTCCGTCCCGTGGTCGGGGACGCGCTCCAGCCCGCCGCCCAGCCGGACCCGGGCGCCGTCCGGCCCGCAGACCCGTAGGTCGAAGGCGGGCAGGCCGGGCCGGGAGGTGCGGTTGGCCCACACCTCGCCGATCACCGCGTAGTCGAAGGCCCGGACACCGTCGAAGATCAGGCAGCCCACGGTTCGCATGGCAGAGAATCTATGGCAGGAATCTCTCGATGGGTGGCTTCTCTGCCCATCACGGCCGCACCGCCCCCGCGCCCACCATGGACGCATGACGAACACCGACGCCTTCGACGCCCCGCTCACCCTCGACTCCGACGCCGTCCTGCTCCTCATCGACGTCCAGAAGGGCTTCGAGGACCGCGACTTCTGGGGCCCGCGCGACAACCCGCAGGCCGAGCAGCGGATGGCCGAGCTGATCGCCGCCTGGCAGGCCACCGGCCGGCCGATCGTCACCGTTCAGCACGCCTCCAAGGCCGGGCCGCTGGCCGAGGGCACCCCGGGGTACGAGCTGAAGGACTTCGTCGCCGGGCTCACCCCGGACCTGCACGTCACCAAGACCGTCAACAGCGCCTTCTACGGCACCCCCGACCTGCACGCCTGGCTGCAGGAGCGCGGCGCCCGCCAGCTGGTGATCACCGGGATCATCACCAACGTGTGCAACGAGACCACCGCCCGGATGGCCGGCAACCTCGGCTACGACGCGATCTTCCCGACCGACGCCATGCACTCCTTCGACATGACCGGCCCCGACGGCACCACCGTCCCCGCCGCCGACCTCGCCCGCGCCACCGCCACCACCCTGCACGCGATGCGCTTCGCCAAGGTGGTCACGACGGAGGACGTCGTCCGAGCGGCAAAGGCCTGACGGCTACGCCCGGAACAGCGGCTCGTACGCGCCGCCCTCCTCCGCGTTGAGCAGCACGAAGGACGGCCCGAGGCCGAACGCCACCTCGCGCAGCCGCGCCAACGCCTCGGCCTCGGAAGGCACTTCGAGGCCGAGGGCGGCGGCGACGGCGTCCCGCTCGGCGGGCAGGTCGAGGTCGCGCTCCAGGGACTCCTCGGCCATCTCCAGGTACTCCGCGGTCGCATTCGCGCTCTCCTCCTGCGTCAGCCGGTGGCAGTCCCGCCACCACGGCACGGCCAGCAGCAGCCGGACCAGCTCCGGCACACCGACGGCCAGCAGGGCCGCGCCGCCCTCGGAGTCGGCGAACAGCACGGGCCGCTCCTCGCCGCCCTCGCCGCACAGGAAGTAGGTGCCGCCCGCGTTGTCCTTGGCGAACCGCTCCAGCGCCGCTCCGGAGGCGAGCACGACCTCCTCCACGTGCTCGTAGCTGCGGGTGGGGTCGAAGTCCCCGTGCCAGATCAGGTGGTCGAGGGCGTCGGGGTTGGCGCGGAGCGCGTCGAGGAGGGACATGGCGGCCACCCTACGACGCCCCACGGACACGCCCCCGACAGCCGGCTCGGGCCACAGCCGGCTCAGGCCGCGAGCCGCTCCGCCAGGAACTCCTCCCAGGTCCGCCGCCCGAGCTCCGCGCCCGCGAGGGTCAGGTTCTCCCCCGCCCGGTAGGCGCGCCCGACCTTGCCGGGCACCCGTACCGGCAACTGCCGGCGGCTGCGCCCGCGCGCCTCCAGGTAGCGCCTGGTCAGCTCGCCCATCTCGTACACCGCGGGCCCGGCCAGGTCGGGCACCATCCCGGCCGGCTCGTGCAGCGTCAACTCCACCAGCCGGGCGGCGACTTCGCGCACGTCCACGGGCTGCCAGCGGACCCCGCCGGGCGCCGGCACGACCGGCAGCTTCGCCATCTTCTCCACCACCGTGAACGCCAGGTCGTGGAACTGTGCGGCGCGCAGGATCGTGTACGGCAGACCCGAGCCGGCCACCGCCTCCTCGGCGGCGTGCTTGGCCCGGAAGTAGCCGAGCGGGATCCGGTCGGCGCCGATCACCGAGATGTACACCAGGTGCCGCACCCCGGCCCGCTGCGCGGCGGCGACCAGCAGGCGGGTGGCGGCGTCGTCGCCCTTGGGGCCGCCTGCGAGGTGCAGCACGGTGTCCACGCCGACCAGCGCCTCGTCCAACCGGGCGGCCGCCTCGGCCGGATCGCCGAGCAGGTCGCCGCGTACGTACGTCACGCCGTCGGCGGCGGTGCGCTCCTGCCGGCTGAGCACGCGCACCGGCCGCCCGGCCGCGCGCAGCAGCGGTACGACCTGCCGGCCGAGGGTGCCGGTGCCGCCGGTCACAAGCACGGGGTTGTTCGTCACGATCGTCTCCGGTTCGTCCCGGGCGGGGAGTTGATCTCCCCGCCGCAGCCGTTGTTGGGTGGCTCCTGCTGCTCTGACCCCCGGCGACGAAGGAATGTGACAGGTGGACGAGAAAGACGGAAAGAAAGACGGGAAAGAAGTCGGGACGAAGGAGGAGAGCGCTGCCCGGGCCGCGTTCTTCGAGGAGCAGCGCCCGCACCTGCGCGCGGTCGCGTACCGGATGCTCGGCTCGATCAGCGAGGCGGAGGACGCCCTCCAGGAGTCCTGGCTCCGCTACGACCGCTCCGACACCGCCGCGGTGGAGAACCTCGGCGGCTGGCTGACCACGGTGGTCTCCCGGGTCTGCCTGAACCTGCTGCGCGCCCGCGCCGCCCGCCGGGAGGAGCCGCTGGAGCCGGCCGGGCCGGGCGGCGAGCCGGGCCCGCGCATCCCGGACCCGCTGCTGCGCCGGGAGGGCGTGGTGGACCCGGAGCAGGAGGTGATGCTGGCGGACTCGGTCGGGCTGGCGCTGATGGTGGTGATGGAGTCGCTGTCGCCCGCCGAGCGGGTGGCCTTCGTGCTGCACGACCTGTTCGCCGTGCCCTTCGACGAGATCGCGCCGCTGATCGAGAAGACCGCGGCCGCCACCCGCCAGCTGGCCAGCCGGGCCCGCCGCAAGGTGCAGCGGCAGGCGCCCGCGCCGGATCCGGACCTGGGCCGGCAGCGGCTGGCGGTGGACGCCTTCTTCGCCGCCGCCCGCAACGGGGACCTGGACGCGCTGGTCGCCGTGCTCGACCCGGACGTGGTGCTGCGCTCGGACGGCGGGGCGGTGATGGCCCGGCACACGGTGGTGCTCTCGGGCGCCGCCACGGTAGCCGGCCAGGCGGTGCTGTGGGGCACGCTGTCGCCGTTCGCCCGCCCGGCGCTGGTCAACGGCACCGCGGGCGCGGTGGTGATCGGCGACAACGGCCGGGCGCTGTCGATCATGGCGTTCACCGTCGTGGCCGGCGCGATCGTCGCGATCGACGTGCTCACCGACCCGGAGCGGCTGGCGGCGCTGGACCTCTCGGCCTTCCGCGACCGGTAGGACCGCCGGAGCCGTCGACGGGCGGGGGGTGGGAAGGCGACCGCCTTCCCACCCCCCTTCCGGAGCAGCCCGCCCTCAGCGCCCGACCGCCCCGTCCAGCTGCTCGCGGATGATGTCCGCGTGCCCGGCGTGCCGCCCGGTCTCCTCGATCATGTGGACCAGCACCCACCGCAGCGACGGCCCCTCGATGACGTCCGGCCGCAGCGACCGCACGCCCGGCCGGTCGAGGTCCGGAGCGGCGGCCGCCACCGCGTTGGACCGCTTGACCGCCTCCCGGTAGGCGGCGACCTGCTCCGCCACGGTCACGCCGTCCAGCGGGTCGCGGTCCACGTCGTACGGCCCCTCGGCCTCGCCCTGGTAGGCCCAGGCGAACCAGTTGTGCTCGACCGCGGTCAGGTGCCGGAGCAGCCACAGCAGGCTGGTGCCGGAGGCGACGCCGGGGCGCCGGGCGTCCTCGTCGGAGAGCCCGTCGACCTTGCCGATGACCCCTTCGCGCAGGTAGTCGAGGAAGGCCAGCAGGGTGGTCGGTTCGTCCGCGTTCAGGCTCGGCGGGCGGGTGTCGGAGAGCTTGCTCGGCTCGGGATTCTGGGTCACCGAGCCACCCTAGCCACCTTCTCCGCCACGGAGAACCGACTTTGACGCACGGTCACCAGCCCTGCGTGGCAACCCAGTCGGCGAGGTGCCGGGCGCAGTCGTCGACCGACTCCCGCCAGGTGTGGCCCGCGCCCTCGCCGGCCTCGTCGCTGACGTGTTTGACGAGGCGCACCGGCACCCCGGCCCGGTGGGCGACGGTGGCGACGGCGTAGCCCTCCATGTCGACCAGGTCGGCGTGCTCGGCGAGCCGGTCGCGGGCCGCCGCGTCGGAGACGAACAGGTCCCCGGTGGCCAGCACCGGCCCGTCGCCCTTGCCGATCACCAGCGGGGCGCCGTACTGGCGGCCGGTGAGCGCGTGCAGGGCGGCGGTGTCGAGGTCGTGCTGGATCACCTGGACGACGTGGTGGGTGCCCTCCCAGCCGGGGCGCAGCGCGCCGGCCGTACCGAGGTTGATCACCTCGGAGGGCTTCTCGCCCTGGGCGAGGACGGCGGCGAGCGCGGCGGCGGCGTTGACCTTCCCCATCCCGGTGAGCAGCACGGGCAGCCCGTCGCCGAGGTGGGCGGCCTCCTCGCGGACGGCGACGACGAGCAGCGGGCGGTCGGGCGTGATCGTTCCAAGCAGGCGCATGGGGCCATCGTACGGAGCGGGGGGCTGCCGCACCCGGGAGCGCGCGCCCACAAACGGACCCCCGCATTCCCCCCGTGTGAAGGAACCGCGTAGGGTGCGGGCCGCGTCGGACGGTTCGCCACCTCTCCGTACGGGGTCGGAAACGCCCCGGGGGGAACGTGCGGAAACCGTGCACGACAAGCTCAAGATCGGCGCAAGTCGGGTGTGGCCGGGGGGAGTCGCGGCCATACTGCTGCCATCGGCCGGGCCCCGGGGAACGGGTTCGGCTCCAGGGGAGGATGAGGCGGGTGGCGACACCAGCAGGCAACGGCGCACCGGGCGCCCCGATCCCGGCACGGCCGAACGGCCCGCCGGTACCACCGCGGACGGCCGGGGCACCGGGCACCGCGGTCAGGCCGGCCGCCATCGCGCCGGCACCGTTCGCGGGCCCGCACGCCGCCGCGCAGCCCGGCGCCCTCGCGGCGCCCGGCCCCGGCGGGGCGCCCGCCCCGCGCCCCCGGGCCGTCCTGGCCACGGGCGTACGGGCCCGGCTGGCGCAGGCCACCCGTACGGCGCCCGGCCGGCTGCGGCTGGCCGGGGTGGTGCTCACGGTGCTGACGGTGGCCTTCGGCGGGCTCACCGCCTGGCAGTTGGAGACCAGGGCGCAGGCCGCCGACCGGGTGGTCTCGTACAGCCAGCCGCTCAGCCGGGACGCCGCCGAGATCCACCGCAACCTGGCCGATGCCGCCACCACCGCGGCGACCGGCTTCCTGCTGGCGGGGGCCGAGCCGAAGGAGGTCCGGGACCGCTACGAGCAGGACCTGGCCACGGCCGCCAAGCTCGTCGCCCAGGCCGCCGCCCGGACCACCTCGACCTCCCCCGCGCAGGACTCACTCGCCCGGCTGAACCAGCAACTCCCGGCGTACGCCGGACTGGTGGAAACCGCCCGGGCCGACAACCGGCAGGGCATCCCGCTCGGCGGCGCCTACCTGCGGTACGCCTCCGAGCAGATGCAGACCGTCCTGCTGCCGACCGCCGCCGAACTGGCCGCCGTCGAGAACCAGGAGCTGGCTGACGACTACGCCGCGGCCGAGTCGGTGCCCTGGGCGGCGTACGGCCTGGCGGCGCTCACCCTGGCGGCGCTGGCCTGGGTGCAGCTGACGCTGTTCCGCCGCACCAACCGGGTGTTCAACGTCGGGCTGCTGGGCGCCACCGCCGCGGTGCTGGCGGGCGCGCTCTGGCTCACCGTCACCGGGCTGACCATCAGTTCGGCGCTCCAGCAGAGCGAGCGCGAGGGGGCCGGCCCGCTGCGGGCGCTCAACTCCGCCCGGGTCGACGTGCTGACCGCCCGGCTGGCGGAGAACCTGCACTTCGTCGCCCGCGGCTCGACCACCAAGTACGTCGACCAGTGGGCCAGGGCCACCGCGCACCTCGCCGGGTCCGCGGACCTCCCGCCGGAGCGCAGCGACGGTTCCCTCCCGCAGGCCGTCCGGCTCGCCCCCTCGGCCGCGCAGGCGAGCGTCCAGGAGGCGGCCAAGCAGTTCGACGAGTGGCGCACCCGGCACGACGCGGCCCGGGCGCAGGAGACCGGCAACGCCGACTACCAGGGCGCCCTGGACGCGACCGTGACGGCCAAGCCCGACGCGGCCACCGCCGACGCCGCTTTCAACGCCACCGACAGGGCACTCGCGCGGGCCGCCGACATCGAGCAGGACCACTTCACGCAGGCCGCCGTGGGCACCGGCGGGGACCTGCGCACCACCGCCGTCGCGGCCGCGCTGCTCGGCCTGGTGGCGGCGGCCGCCGCGCTGCGGGGCCTGGGGCGGCGACTGGCCGAGTACCGGTAACGGGCAAGGGGGAAACGGACAGATGCGCAAGAGGACCGTCATCGGAACAGCCACCCGGGCCCTGGCCCTGCTCGCGGCCGGCGCCGTCGTGCTCACCGCGGGCGGGCCGGTCGGCGCCGCACCCCAGGCGGCGCAGCAGGCCCAGCAGGCCCAGCAGGCCCAGCAGGCCCAGCAGGCCCAGCAGGCCCAGCAGGAACAACAAACCCAGCAGGAACAACAGGAGCAGGGCCCGACCGACACCTGCGACGTCTACAAGAGCGTGCCGCCGAGCACCGAGGACGGCCCGGCCGTGAAGGCCATCAAGGCCAGGCGCAGCCTGGTGATCGGCGTCGACCAGAACAGCTACCGGTGGGGCGCCCGCAACCCGAACACCGGCCAGATCGAAGGCTTCGACATCGACCTCGCCCGGGCGATCGGCGCCGCCGTCATGGGCGACCCGGACAAGGTGGTGCTCAAGCCGGTGGCGACCGCCGACCGGATCGACGCCGTCAAGAAGGGCCGGGTCGACCTGATCGTCCGCACCATGACGATCAACTGCAAGCGGATGGAGGACGTCGCCTTCTCCAAGCCGTACTTCAACACCACCCAGCGCGTCCTGGTCCCGAAGGCCTCCCCGGCGAAGTCCGTCGACGACGCGATCAAGGACCGGACGGTGTGCGCCGCCGACGGCTCCACCGCCCAGGCCGTGGTCACCGGCAAGAAGACCGCGGCGAAGGTCGTCACGGTGGAGAACCAGCTGGACTGCCTGGTCCTGATGCAGCTCGGCAAGGTCGACGCCACCATGACCGACACCGGCCTGGCGGCCGGTCAGGCCGCCCAGGACCAGACCGTGCGGATGGTGGACGGCGAGGCGCAGCCGGAGGTGATGGGCGTCGCCATGCTGAAGGAGAGCCCCGACCTGACCGCCCGGGTCAACCAGGTGCTGGCCGACTACTACGCCCGCGGCGACTGGGCCCGTTCATACGACCACTGGTTGAAGCCGTACATGGGCGGCGAGGCCGACCACTACTGGCCGGGCACGCACTGAAGCACACACTGAAGCACGCACTGAGCCGTCCACCGGGCCGGATCCACAGCTGGCGGGCCCGGGGCGTTGACACGGTCTTGACGCCCCGCGCCCGCTCCGCCCGAACGGTCACCGGCTAGGGTTCGGGACGATCACCACGGGGAGACCGGTGGTGGACACGGGGGTTGTCGTGGGGTCACGCGTCACGCACGTCGGGATCGCACGCGAGGAAGGAAGGACACCGCGGTGGCAGCATCGGCTGGCCCGGTACTGAGCCGGGAGGAGGTGGACCGCGCGCTCGCGCGCCTCGGCGCGGAGCGGGACGCGGTCGAGTCGGCGCTGCTCACGCTGCAGGACCACCCGGGCCTGCGGCTGCTGGACGGCGCCGAGCTGGCCGGGCGCACCCTGGAGCGGTGGTCCGTCGCCGGGAAGGGTCTGCCGCTGCTCTGGGCACTGTTCGACCGCTACTCCGAGGCGCTGGCCTCGGCGCGCGCCGTACGGGCCCGCAAGGCCAAGCCGGGTGCGCCCGAACTCGCCGAGCTGAGCGAGCTGTTGACGGGCGACGCGGTGACCGTCCCGGGCGGCGCGGTGCCGGACGGGCCGCAACTGCTGGGCGCGCCCGCCAAGCTGGTCGAGCGGATCAGCCTGGACGCGCTGATGGCCCGGATGAACTCCTGGTACGCCACCGTGCTGGAGGTGGTCAGCGCCGCCGACGCGGTCTGGTCGGCGCTGCCGGCCCGGATCGACCTGCTGCTGGCCGAACTGCACCGGGTGCGCACCCTGGCCGCCTCGCTCGGCGTGCGCATCGGCGCCCACCCGCTCGGCGACGACCTGGCCGGGCTGGAGAAGGACCTCACCGAGCTGCGCACCGAGGTGCGCGCGGACCCGCTGGCGCTGTGGCGCCCGGCCCGGGTGCCCGCCCAGCGCGGCACGGTGCCGGAGGGCTCGGCCTTCGCCGGACCCGCCGGGGTGGTGGACACCGAGCGGTTCGACCGGGCCGGGCGGGCGCTGGACGGCGTCCGGCTGGAGCTGGAGGACCTGCTGCGGCTGCGCGACGAGGCCGAGGAGCGGCTGCAGGGCGTCGGCGACCTCCTCCAGCGGGCCGACGCGACGCTGGCCGAGGCCCGCCGGGCGCGCGGCGAGGTGCTGGCGAAGATAGCGGCCAGCGACGTCCCGGCGGTGCCCGGCCCGGCGTCGGCGCTGCGCGAACGGATCGTCGCGGCGCTGGACCTGCGCCAGAGCGGGCAGTGGGGCCGGCTGGCGCCGCTGCTGGACACCCTGGAGGACGCCGCCGCCAAGGAGCTGGCCCGGGCCCGGCAGGCGCTCACCGAGGTGACCCAGCCGCTGGCCGTCCGGGCCGAGCTGCGCGGCCGGCTGGACGCCTACAAGGCGATGGCCGCCCGGCTGCGGGTCTCCGAGGACCCGGAAGTGATCGAGCGGTACGAGAAGGCGCGCTGGCTGCTCTGGAGCGCGCCGTGCGACCTGCGGGCGGCGGCCGCCGCGGTGGCCCGGTTCCAGCAGTCGCTGCGCCCGGCCCAGGCAGAGGCGGAGCGCCAGGCCGAGGCAGCGGGCCGGGCCGAGGCGGAGGACCAGGCCCGGGCCGAGGCCGGGCAGGCTCAGGGGGCGACCGGCCAGACGCCGGTCGACGGACAGGTTCAGGGGGGCTGAGGTTGATGGGCGAGACGTGCGTACGGCCGGACTGCTCCGGCGACGGCAGGATCGACGCGGACGGCTACTGCGACGAGTGCGGGCTGGCCCCGGCGGGCGGGACCACCGCCACGCCCCAGGCGCCCGCACCGGCAGCCGCGGCGGGCCCCGGCTCGCCCTGTCCCCGGGACTGCTCCGGCACCATCGACGCCGACGGCTACTGCGACGACTGCGGCCTGACCCCGCCCGGCCCCGACACCGGCGTCACCCAGCCCTACGTCCCCTCCGCCCGGGTCGCCCCGGACTCGGCGCGCAGCGCCTCCGCCCGCTCCTCCCGCACCGGCTCGGCCCGCTCGATGTCCGGCCGCTCCCGCTCGCACCGCTCGACCCGCACCGGCAGCAGCCGCTCGGTCTCGGTGCGCTCCACCCGGGGCAGCAGCAGCGCGGGCACCCGCAACCGGCTGGGCGCCGGCCTGGTCACCGTGCCGACCGTGGCGAGCGCCGACCCGGCGCAGGCGGTGCTGGCCAACCCGGAGGTGCCCGAGCGCAAGCGGTTCTGCTCCAAGTGCGAGGCCCCGGTGGGCCGGGAGAAGAACGGCCGCCCGGGCCGCCCGGACGGCTTCTGCACCAAGTGCGGCACGCCGTACTCGTTCACGCCCAAGCTGCGCCGCGGCGACCTGGTCGGCGGGCAGTACGAGGTGGTGGGCTGCCTGGCGCACGGCGGGCTCGGCTGGATCTACCTGGCGGTGGACCGGCGGCTGGACGACAAGTGGGTGGTGCTCAAGGGCCTGCTGGACACCGGGGACGAGGACGCGCTGGCCGCGGCCGTCGCCGAACGGCGCTTCCTGGCCGAGGTCGACCACCCGAACATCGTCCGGATCATCAACTTCGCCGAGCACCCGGACCTGCGCACCGGCGCCACCGACGGCTACATCGTGATGGAGTACGTCGGCGGCAAGTCGCTCAAGGACATCGCCAACGACCGCCGCGCCCCGGACGGCCGGCGCGAGCCGCTGCCGGTCGAGCAGGCCATCGCCTACGCGCTGGAGGCGCTGCCGGCCCTGGGCTACCTGCACGACCGGGGCCTGGTGTACTGCGACTTCAAGATCGACAACGCCATCCAGAGCGGCGACACCCTCAAGATCATCGACATGGGCGCCGTCCGCCGCCTCGACGACGACGGCCCGATCTACGGCACCATCGGCTACCAGGCGCCCGAGATCGCCACCGACGGCCCCTCCCCCGCCTCCGACCTCTACACCGTGGCCCGCACCCTCGCGGTGCTCACCTTCGACTTCCAGGGCTACAGCAGCACCTACCGGGACACCCTGCCCGGCCCGGAGGACGTCGAGGTCTTCGCCCGGTACGAGTCGTACTACCGGCTGCTGGTCCGCGCCACCGACCCGGACCCGGCCCGCCGCTTCGCCTCCGCCGAGGAGATGGCCGACCAGCTCACCGCCGTGCTGCGGGAGATCCTGGCCCTCCGGAACGACCGGCCCTACCCGGCCCTCTCCACCCTCTTCGGGCCCGAACTACGCGTCGTGGACACCGAGTTGGTCCTGCCGGCCAGCACGCCCGGACAGCTCCGGGTGACCGCCCTGGACCCGGCCGCCGCCGCCCTCGCCCTGCCCATCCCCCGGGTCGACCCGGGCGACCCCAACGCCGGCTTCCTCGCCACCCTGCTCTCCCCCGACCCCGCCGACGCGCTCGCCGCCCTGGCCGGCGCACCCGCCGTCTCGATGGAGAGCCGGCTGCGCGAACTGCGCGCCCTGCTCGAACTCGGCCGCCACCGCGACGCCGTGGGCCGCCTCGCCGAGCTGGAACAGGACCACCCGGACGACTGGCGGGTGGTCTGGTACCGCGGCCTCACCGCCCTCGTCGGGGCTGCCGAGGGGCTTGCGGAGCCGCCCCGAGCAGCCGATCCGGCGAGCGGGCGCGTAGCAGACCTCCGGGCGGCGGCCGAGGCCTTCGACGCCGTCTACGACGCCTTCCCCGGTGAGGCCGCCCCCAAGCTGGCCCTCGCCATCTGCGCCGAACTCCTCGGCGACGGCGGCGACGCGGCCGAGTTCTACCGGCTGGTGTGGAGCACCGACCACGCCTACCTGAGCGCCGCCTTCGGGCTGGCCCGGGTCCGGCTGGCCGAGGACGACCGCCCCGGCGCGGTCCGCGTCCTGGAGTCCGTCCCGGCCACCTCCAGCCAGTACACCGCCGCCCGGATCGCCGCCGTCCGCGCCCGGCTGCGCGAGCGGCCCGCCACCGACGAGCTGGCCGCCGACCTCGGCGCCGGCTCCGAGCAGCTGACCGCGCTGCGGCTGGACGACCGCCGCCGCGAGGAGCTGTCCGTCGAGGTGCTCAGCGCGGCCCTCGGCTGGATCGGCGCCGGTTCGGCCGGCGCCCCGCAGGCCGCCGGACTGGTGGTGCTGGGACGTCCCGCGCAGGAGCGGGAACTGCGCTTCGCCCTGGAACAGTCCTACCGGGTACTCGCCCGGTTGGCCGACCGGGCGGAGACCAGGATCGAGATGGTGGAACGGGCCAACCGTGCCCGTCCCAGGACGTGGGTGTAGCCGATGCCGCAGCAGACCGAGTGCCCGAGCTGTTCCGAGCCGATGGATCCGGAGGACGCCTACTGCGGCTCCTGCGGGGCAGGCCGGGACGGCCGGCCGGCCCCGGGCGCGATGCCCGCGGGCTGGGCCGCCGCCCGGGGTGAGGCCGTACCGCAGCAGCGCGGGCCGGTCTGCGTGCACTGCGGGCAGCCGCAGGTCACCCCGGACGGCTACTGCGAGGGCTGCGGCGGCGCCCAGCCGCGCCCGCGCGACCACATGGAGAAGGCGCTCGGCGGCGTCGCCGGGGTCAGCGACCGCGGCGTGCGCCACCACCGCAACGAGGACAGCTTCACCGTCGCCGCGACCTCGCTGCCCGGCGGCGAGCCGGTCGTGGTCGCCGTGGTGTGCGACGGCGTCTCCTCCTCCGACCGCCCGGACGAGGCCTCGGCGACCGCCGTGGACGCCGCCTCCGAGTCCCTGCTGACCTCCCTGGAGGCCGGCCGCGACCCGAACGAGGCGATGCGCGCGGCCATCGCCGACGCCGCCGGGGCCGTGGCCGACCTGGCCACCGACGGCGCCGGCCCCGCCCGGCCCGACCTCAACGCGCCCGCCTGCACCTACGTCAGCGCGATAGCGGCCGGCGGCCGGGTCACCATCGGCTGGGTCGGCGACACCCGGGCGTACTGGATCCCGGACGACCGCGCCGCCGCCGAGCCCTTCCGGCTCACCCAGGACGACTCCTGGGCGGCCCGGATGGTCGAGGCCGGGCTGATGAGCGAGGCGGAGGCCTACGCCGACCCGCGCGCCCACGCGATCACCGGCTGGCTCGGCGCCGACGCCGAGGAGGTCGTGCCGCACACCCTCGACTTCACCCCGCACGTCCCCGGCGTGGTGCTGATCTGCACCGACGGCCTGTGGAACTACGCCGAGGCGGCCACCGACCTGGCGTACTACGTCCGGCCGGACGCCCGCACCGAGCCGCTCGCCACGGCGCAGACCCTGGTGAAGTTCGCGGTCGCGGCCGGCGGCCACGACAACATCACGGTCGCCGTGCTGCCGATCGACCCGCCGGTCGTCCCCGTCGAGGAGGCCGAACAGACCCCGACCGCACTGGACCTGCCGGTGCTGACCCCGGCGGCGCCGGCGGCACGACCGGCCGTCGAGGAGGACGAGGACTACGAGCCGACCCTGCCGGACATCCCGGTGATCGGCTCCCCTGCCGCCCCGCTGCCCGCCGCCCTGCCGCCCCAGGCCCCACCGGTCCCGGCCGTCCCGCCGGCGCCTCCCGCCGCCCCGCCCGTCCCGCCGCAGCCACCCCAGCCGCCGCACCCGCCGACGGCCTGACCGGCCCGCCACCGGAGCTCGCGGACCACGGTCCGCCGGCCGGCCCGGCGCACCGCCCCACCGTCCTGATCGCATCCACCCCCTCACCCGACGGGAGCCGACCGCCCCATGGCAACACTGGCGAAGCCGAACCTGCCCAGGTTCGACGTGGAGATCTTCCAGAACGAGTACCTGGCCGACGGCGCCCGCGAGGTCAACGCCATCGTCACCGTCACCGCGACCGGCGGCGGCACCTCCGGCGGGCGCCCGCTCGGGATCACCGACGCCGGGCCCGCCGGGGCCGGGGCCGAGGCGGCCGTGGTGATCCTGGTGGACTGCTCGGGCTCGATGGACTACCCCAAGACCAAGATCAACGGCGCCCGGGAGGCCACCTCCGCCGCCATCGACGCCCTGCGCGACGGCACCGCCTTCGCCGTCGTCGCCGGCACCCACGAGGCCCGCGACATCTACCCCGGCGACGGCACCCTGGCCACCGCCTCCGCCGCCACCCGCGAGCAGGCCAAGGAGTCGCTGCGCCGCCTCACCGCGGCCGGCGGCACCGCGATGGGCACCTGGCTGGCCAAGGCCGACAAGCTCTTCCTCACCCGCCACGACATCGCCATCCGGCACGCGATCCTGCTCACCGACGGCAACAACGAGCACGAGTCGGCGGAGGACCTGGCCCGCACCATCGAGCGGGTCACCGGCCACTTCACCGCCGACTGCCGGGGCGTCGGCACCGACTGGCGGATCGACGAACTGCGCAAGATCTCCTCGGCGCTGCTCGGCACCGTCGACATCGTCGCCGAACCCTCCGGCCTGGCCGAGGACTTCCGCTCGATGATGGCCGGCGCCATGGGCAAGCAGGTCGCCGACGTCGCCCTGCGGATCTGGACCCCGGCCAACGCCACCGTGAAGTTCGTCAAGCAGGTCGCCCCCGCGGTCGAGGACCTCACCGCCCGCCGCACCGAGGCCGGGCCCCGGGCCGGGGACTACCCCACCGGCTCCTGGGGCGACGAGAGCCGCGACTACCACGTCTGCGTCGAGGTCCCGGCCGCCTCCATCGGCAACGAGATGCTCGCCGCCCGGATCAGCCTGGTGCTGCCCCCGCAGGTCGGCAGCGGCACCCCCGAGGTGCTCAGCCAGGGCCTGGTCAAGGCGGTGTGGACCGACGACCTGGCCTCCTCCACCCGGATCAGCCCACAGGTCGCCCACTACACCGGGCAGGCCGAACTGGCCTCCTCCATCCAGGAGGGACTGGAGGCCCACCGCGCCGGGGACGTCGACACCGCCACCGCCAAGCTGGGCGCCGCCGTCCGGATCGCCCACGCGACCGGGAACGACGGCACCTACAAGCTGCTGCAGAAGGTGGTGGACGTGGTGGACCCGAAGGAGGGTACGGTTCGGTTCCGTAAGAACGTGAGCGAGGCCGACTCGATGACCCTTGAGACCCGGTCGACCAAGACGGTACGTGTGAAGAAGTGACCGCTGAAGACGTGACCGGGCCGGCGCCCCGGCCCGACGCCGCACGGAGCCGGCCCGAAACGAGGGGGACCTGATGCCGATCTGCCCGAGGGGCCACGAGTCGCAGGCCGAGGACTGGTGCGACTTCTGCGGCTTCCCGATGACCCCGCCGGCCCCGGCCCCCGGCGCCCACGGGGGCTACCCGGGCGCGCCCGGAGCCGAGCACCCGGCACCCGGCACGCCCGCCGGGCACCCGCAGCACGGCGGTGCGTCCTTCGGCGCGCCGCCGCCCCCGCCGCCGATGCCCCCGGGGGCGGTGCCCCCGCCGGGTGCCGTGCCCCCGCCCGGGTCCTACCCGCCGCCCGGGTCCTACCCGCCGCCGGCACAGGGCCTCACCGAGGGCCTGACCGTCTGCCCGATCTGCCGCAGCCCGCAGACCGGCCGGTTCTGCGAGGAGTGCGGCTACGACTACGAGCTCTCCACGCCCTCGCGCCGCCAGACCCCGGCCGCCGCCGCGCCCGTCCCCGGCCCCGCCCAGCCCGCGCCGCTGAACATCCCGGCGGCCTACGGCGGCGCCCCGCAGCAGCCCCAGCACCCGCAGGACCCGTACGGCCAGGCCCCACACGGCCAGGACCCGTACGGCCAGGACCCGTACGGCCGGCAGGCGGCCGAGCAGCCCCCGGCGGCCCCGCAGGCCGTCGCCCCGCCCGTGCCGCAGCAGCCGCAGGCCCCCGCCCAGCAGGCACCGGCCCAGCAGCACACCTACGGCTACCCTCCGCCGGAGGGCGCCTTCCCCGAGGCCCAGCTGCGCGAGGACTCCGGCCCGGTGTACGCCCAGCCGGCCGGCCCCGGGCCGAACACCCGCGGCGGCGACTTCGGCACCTCCTTCCACCTCGCCCCGCCGCAGCAGCCGCAGCAGCCGCAGCCTCCGCACCAGGAGGCCGCCCCGGCCGAGCCGGTGCGGACCACCTGGATCGCCGTCGTCGCGGCCGACCGGGACTACTTCACCGACATGATGGCCCGCAGCGGCCCCGAGGCTGCCGGCCTGTTCTTCCCGCCGTACTGCCCCGAGCGCCGGATCCCGCTGACCGGCCGCGGCCAGCTGCGGATCGGGCGGCGCAGCCAGCACCGCGGCACCGTCCCGGAGATCGACCTGTCCGTCCCGCCGGAGGACCCGGGCGCCTCCCACCAGCACGCGTTGCTCGCCGAACAGGCGGACGGCAGCTGGGTGCTGGTGGACCAGGACTCGACCAACGGCACCACCGTGAACGGCGGCGCGGAGCCGGTCGCCCCGCACACCGCGGTGCCGCTGAACGACGGCGACCGGATCCACATCGGCGCCTGGACGACCATCACGGTGCACCGCGCCTGACGCACTCTGAGCCAGCGTCAGCGGCAACTGCGGCCGGGCCGAGCGGAATTCGACATTTCGCCCGGCCCGGCCCTTTTCCTCCGGCTTCCTCAAAGGATCCGCAAATCCCGCTCCGGGACGTGCACAAGACGCTCCGCTAGCCCTATTGTCAGGGCACATGACTGCAGCTATATCCGCCGACGGCATCCGTCAGCGGTACGGGGATGTGCAGGCCGTCGACGGGGTGTCCTTCACCGTCGAGGCCGGCGAGTTCTACGGGATCCTGGGCCCCAACGGCGCCGGGAAGACCACCACGATGGAGATCCTGGAAGGCGTCCGGGAACCGGACGAGGGCCGGGTCGAGCTGCTGGGGATGGCTCCCTGGCCGCGCAATCCGAAACTGCTGCCGAGAATCGGCGTGCAGTTCCAGGCCTCCGCTTTCTTCCGGAAACTGACGGCCCGGGAGACCATTCGCACCTTCGCGTCGTTCTACGGGGTCGGTGCCAAGCGGGCCGATGCGATGCTGGAGCGGGTCGGCCTCGCGGACAAGTCCGAAGCCATGACCGACCAGATGTCCGGCGGCCAGGCCCAGCGCCTGTCGATCGCCTGCGCACTGGCCCACGACCCGGAGCTCGTCTTCCTGGACGAGCCCACCACCGGCCTCGACCCGCAGGCCCGGCGCAACCTCTGGGACCTCCTGCGGGACATCAACGCCGAGGGCCGCACGGTCGTGCTCACCACGCACTACCTGGACGAGGCCGAGGTGCTCTGCGACCGCGTCTCGATCATGGACCACGGCAAGATCCTGCACACCGGCGCCCCGGCGGCGCTGATCCGCGAGATCGACGACACCGTGCGGATCAGCGTGGCCTCCGGCCAGCTGCCCCTCGACCGGGCCCGCGAGCTGCTGACCGCGGCCGGCGCCGACATCGCCACCCTGGAGGACGACACCGTCTCGCTCTCCGTCTCCACCCGCCTTCCGGCCCCGGTGCTCAGCGTCCTGGCCGAGCAGAACGCCCTGCGCGGCCTCGAAGTGCGGGGCGCCACCCTGGAGGACGTCTTCCTCCAGCTGACCGGACGGGAGTTCCGCGCATGACCGCCAGCACGTCCACCGAGCCGAAGGTCCCCGCCCAGCGGGGCGGTTCGGCCGGCGCCGCCGGCGAACGGGAGCGGGTCAGCGCGTTCTGGAGCCTGTCCCGCGCCATGCTGCTCGGCATGAAGCGCGACCGCACCGCGACCTTCTTCATCCTGCTCTTCCCCCTGGTCTTCCTGGTCTTCTTCGGCGCCGTGACCAAGGGCTCCGGCAGCCCGCACGCCAAGGTGGCGCAGGTCGGCGCGGTGAAGCTGTTCGACTCGATGCAGGGCGGCGAGCGGGCCGGGCTGGACCAGGTCCTCACGATCACCAGGACCGACGACGAGTCGGCCACGCTGGAGAAGGTCCGCAAGGGCGACTTCGACGCGATGATCAAGCAGGGCCCGGACGGCAAGGTCGAGCTGCGCTTCACCGCTGCCGACACCGTCCGCGCCGGCGCCGTCCAGGGCATCTTCAACTCCGTGGTGCAGAGCGCCAACCAGGAGGCCACCGGCCAGAAGCCGGCCTACGTCCTGGACGCCCAGCAGGTCGAGGACAAGTCGCTCAAGCCGATCCAGTTCCTCACCCCCGGCCTGCTCGGCTGGGCCGTCGCCACCGGCGCGGTGTTCGGCGCCGCCCTGACGCTGGTCAACTGGCGCAAGACCAAGGTGCTGCGCCGGCTGCGGCTGGCCCCGATCAACGCGGGTACGGTCGTCAGCTCCCGGGTCCTGGTCTCGCTGGTGACCGCGCTCCTGCAGACCACCGTCTTCCTGGTCGTCGCCACGAGCTTCTTCGGGCTCAAGCTGACCGGCAACTGGTGGCTGATCATCCCGCTGGTGTGCTGCGCGACGCTCGCCTTCATGTCGATCGGCCTGCTGGCCGGCTCGGTCGCCAAGACCGAGGAGGCGGCCAACGGCATCTCGCAGATCATCGTGCTGCCGATGTCCTTCCTGTCCGGCTCGTTCTTCCCGCTGGACGGCGCCCCGGGCTGGCTGAAGACCATCTCCGAGGTCATGCCGCTGCACTACCTGGTCAACTCCGCACAGTCGGTGCTGACCCGCGGCGGCGGCGTCATGGACGCCCTGCCGACCATGGGCGGCCTGCTGCTCTTCGCGGCCGTGCTGACCGGCATCTCCTGGAAGCTGTTCAAGTGGGAGGACTGATCACGTGGGAGCACTGACCTCCCGCTGACCGTCCCCGGTGGGGTCGTACGCCTTTTGTCCTGGTGTACGGCCCCACCGGCGTCTGCGACCATGGTCGGGTGAACGAGATCCGACGGGGCACGTTGAGCGAGGAGACCTTCTTCGAGCAGGTCGGCGGTGAGCCGACCTTCCGGCGGCTGGCCCGGCTGTTCTACCAGGGCGTCGCCGAGGACGAGCTGCTGCGGCCGATGTACCCCGAGGACGACCTGGGCCCCGCCGAGGAGCGGATGGCGCTGTTCCTGATGCAGTACTGGGGCGGCCCGCGCACCTACAGCGACCGGCGCGGCCACCCGCGGCTGCGGATGCGGCACGCGCCGTTCAAGGTCGACAAGGCCGCGCACGACGCCTGGCTCACCCACATGCGGGCGGCGGTGGCGGGCCTGGAACTGCCCGCCGAGCACGAACAGCAGCTGATCGACTACCTGACCTACGCCGCCGCCTCGATGATCAACACCCCGGGCTGAGCCCGGCTACCGGATCCGGCCGCTACCGGATCGGGCTGAGCCCCAGCCCCGCGCCCGGCGCGGCCGCCGTGCGCACCACCACCGAACCCGCCGGGGCGCTCAGCCGCAGCCAGCCGCCCGCCCGGTGCACGGTGAGCGGGGCGCCGGGCTTCAGGAAACCGATCACGTACGCGGCGTGCACCGCCCGCAGCGGCAGCTCCGGCAGCGCGGACACCGGGCGCGACCAGATCTCGTCGGCCAGCGCGTCCAGCACCGACCGGGTGCGGTGGTGCGCCGGGACGGCCTCGCTGCGCTCGCGGAACTCCCGCACCCCGGCCATGAGTTCGGGGTGCACCTCGGCCACCGGCGGCGCCCCGACCGGCCGCCAGCCGGTGCGCGGCGGCAGCAGCCCGGCCCAGGCGGGGCCGGTCACCGGCGCGGGCAGCGCGACGGTGCCCGCCTCCGCGTCCACACCGTCCAGCAGCTGGCCCGCCGAGGCGGTCAGGTCCACCGGCTCGTCGAGGCCGCCCAGCCGCGCGGTGCGGATCACCAGCACGCCCGAACCGCCCAGCGGCAGCCGGCCGAAGACCGCCAGCACGCCGTCCTCCGGCGCGGGGCCGACCGCCTGCAGGCGCACGGCCGCCGCCTTGTCGAAGCGCAACAGGCGCAGCAGGAAGGCGGAGAGGTCGGCGGCCTCCCCGGCGTCGGCCAGGGCGAGGCGGGCGGTGATGGTCACGCGGCTCAGCTCGAATCGATCGGTGGGGTGGGCTTTCAGACTGCCGCGACGGCGGGCTCCTCGTCCATGAAACGGGACAGGAACTCCCGCTCCACCGGCGAGATCCGGCGCGGCCGGCCCTCGGCCAGGTCGTAGGGGACGACCACGCTGGACGCCCGGACGTACACGGTCTCGGTGCCGTCCTCGGCGACGTCCTTGATCTCGTACGAGACGGTCAGCGAGGCTCCGCCGATCTTCGTCACCCAGGTCTCGATGGTGACCGGCGTCGGCCGGTGCACCAGCGGGCGCTTGTAGTCGATCTCGTGGCGCGCCACCACCGAGCCGCCCGCGAACTCCCCGGCGCCGGCCTCGGCGGCCTGGGTGAACATGAAGTCGATCCGGGCCTCCTCCAGGTAGCGCAGGAAGACCACGTTGTTGACGTGCCCGAAGGCGTCCATGTCGGACCAGCGCAGCGGGCAGGGGTAGATGTGGCGAGCCACGGGTGTTCTCCTCGGTGTCCGGTGGCCCGACGCCGGACGTCGGAGTTCGGACGTCGGACGTCGGTGACGGGCCGCGGCCCGGCAGGCCGCCCCGGAGGGCAGTCTGCCGGGCCGTTGTGACAGCTGGGTGTCAGCCTCGGGTCAGCTTCTTGTAGGTGGCCCGGTGCGGACGGGCGGCGTCGGCGCCCAGTCGCTCGATCTTGTTCTTCTCGTACGACTCGAAGTTGCCCTCGAACCAGAACCACTTGCTCTCGCCCTCGTAGGCGAGGATGTGGGTCGCCACTCGGTCGAGGAACCAGCGGTCGTGGGAGATGACCACGGCGCAGCCGGGGAACTCCAGCAGGGCGTTCTCCAGCGAGGAGAGCGTCTCGACGTCCAGGTCGTTGGTGGGCTCGTCGAGGAGCAGCAGGTTGCCGCCCTGCTTGAGGGTGAGCGCCAGGTTCAGGCGGTTGCGCTCACCGCCGGAGAGCACGCCGGCCGGCTTCTGCTGGTCCGGGCCCTTGAAGCCGAAGGCCGACACGTAGGCGCGGGACGGCATCTCGACCTGGCCGACGTTGATCCAGTCCAGACCGTCGGAAACGACCTCCCAGAGGGTCTTCTTCGGGTCGATGTTGGAGCGGGTCTGGTCGACGTAGCTGATCTTGACGGTCTCGCCGACCTTGACCTTGCCGCTGTCCGGGGTCTCCAGGTCCTGGAGCATCTTGAACAGGGTGGTCTTGCCGGCGCCGTTCGGGCCGATGATGCCGACGATGCCGTTGCGCGGCAGGGTGAAGCTGAGGTCGTCGATCAGGACCTTCTCGCCGAAGGCCTTGTTGAGGTTCTCGACCTCGATGACGACGCTGCCCAGGCGCGGGCCCGGCGGGATCTGGATCTCCTCGAAGTCCAGCTTCCGCATCTTGTCGGCCTCGGCCGCCATCTCCTCGTAGCGGGCCAGACGGGCCTTGGACTTCGCCTGGCGGCCCTTGGCGTTGGAGCGGACCCACTCCAGCTCTTCCTTGAGGCGCTTGGCGCGCTTGGCGTCCTTCTGCCCCTCGACCTTGAGACGGGACTGCTTGCTCTCCAGGTAGGTGGAGTAGTTGCCCTCGTAGCCGATCGCGCGGCCGCGGTCGAGCTCCAGGATCCAGCCGGCCACGTTGTCCAGGAAGTACCGGTCGTGGGTGACGGCCACGACGGTGCCCTTGTACTTGGCCAGGTGCTGCTCCAGCCAGTTCACCGACTCGGCGTCCAGGTGGTTGGTGGGCTCGTCGAGGAGCAGCAGGTCGGGGGCCTCCAGCAGCAGCTTGCAGAGCGCCACGCGGCGCTTCTCGCCACCGGACAGCTTGGTGACGGCCCAGTCGCCGGGCGGGCAGCCCAGGGCGTCCATGGCCTGCTCCAGCTGGGCGTCCAGGTCCCAGGCCTCGGCGTGGTCCAGCTCCTCCTGGAGCTTGCCCATCTCGTCGAGCAGCTCGTCCGAGTAGTCGGTCGCCATCAGCTCGGCGATCTCGTTGAAGCGGTCGAGCTTCCCCTTGATCTCCTTGACGCCGTCCTGGACGTTCTCCAGGACCGTCTTGGACTCGTCCAGCGGCGGCTCCTGGAGGAGCATGCCGACGGTGTAGCCGGGCGAGAGGAAGGCGTCGCCGTTGGAGGGCTGCTCCAGGCCGGCCATCATCTTCAGCACGGTGGACTTACCGGCACCGTTGGGGCCCACGACGCCGATCTTCGCTCCGGGGAGGAAGCTGAGCGTCACGTCGTCAAGGATGACCTTGTCTCCGTGAGCCTTGCGCACCTTGCGCATCGTGTAGATGTATTCCGCCACGTGAGATCGCTCCGGCGTCGTCGGGAGTATTCGGCTTGCAGCCTTCCATTGTGCCGCACCCGGCCCGAACCCCCGAACCGCCCAGGTGGACCCCCGCCGGGGTATCCCGAACGGATCCGGGACTCCTCGGGAACGGCGAAGGCCCGGTTCCCCGCAGCAACTGCGGGGAACCGGGCCGATTCCGTTCTTCAGGCCTCAGGAGGTGGACTCCCCCGGCCCGCCCGGGCGCCTCAGGCGCCTCAGGCGACGGTGCGCTTCAGGCGCTGAGGCGCTTCGGGAGCCTCAGGCGGCGGTGCGACCGTGGCGGCCGCGGCGGCGCAGGACGAAGACGGCGGCGCCACCGGCCACGACCAGACCACCGGCGACGGCGGCGAGGATCGGGGTCGAGTCATTGGCACCGGTCTGGGCCAGGCCACCGGTGCCCGGGGCGGAGCTGGTGGTCGCCGGGGTCGGCTGGCCGGCGGCCGGGGTGGTCGAGGTCGCCGACGGGGTGGCGGTGCCGGCCGGGGTGGTCGGGGTGCCGGTCGGGGTCACACCGGTCTTGCAGTCCAGGACGCCCGTGAACTCCTTGGCGTAGCCGTTCGGGCCGGCCACCTTGATGTCGTACTTGGCCTTCTCGGCGACCTTGACGAGCACGCTCTCGATCTTGCCCGGCTGGACGGTCACCTGCTGCTTGTCGACCGTGACGGTCGCGGCCTCGTCACCGCTGTTGGTGACGGAGACGCGCACGCCGTTGTTGGCGCACTCGACCTTGGCGGAGCTGTCCACCAGCGCGCCCTTGCCCTGCTTCCAGGCGACCTTGGCGGAGGCCGCGACGTTCACCTTGGTGGAGCCGGCCAGGATCATGGTCTGGCTGTGGTTGCCGTCGTCGTCCAGGTCGCTCATGAAGACCCGGCCGCTGAGCACGGTGGCCTCGGCGCTGGCGTCGAGGCCCGCCTTGCCGTCCGGGGTGCCGGCCGGCACGTCCAGGAACAGCTGGGTGTCCTTGGCGATCGGACCGGCCAGGTTGCCGGCGACCGGCTTGCCGTCCTTGTCCAGCACCTTGATCTTGTCGGCGGCGTCGCCGGAGACGGCCAGCTTGACGGCGCCGGCGCTGGAGTTCAGCACGAACGGGCCGAGCTTGCCGCCCGACTTGCCGGAGACGGAGTCCGGGGTGAGCGTCAGCGAGGGCTTCGGCTCGGCCGCCACGCCCTTGTTGGCGTCACTGGTCAGGTAGTTGCGCAGCTTCTTGGCGTTCTCGGTGCGCGGGATCGCGGTCTTGTCGTCCGAGAACTTCCAGATCGCCGCCTGGGTGCCGGCGGCGGCGTCCTCGTCGCTCAGGCTGTTGACGTGGATGGCCGCGGCCAGCGAGGCCAGGTTCGCCTGCGGGTACGAGTTGTCCAGGATCCAGCGGATCTTGGAGGCGTTGGCGTTGCTGTTGAGGGAGCTCGACGCCCAGTCGGCCTCGTGGTACTTGGCGCGGCTGTTCAGGTAGACCGGGTTGTCGAAGTCGATGCAGTAGGTCTGCAGCTTCTCGCCCGCGGCCGTCTTGAGGGTGAACAGACCCGCGTCGACGGTCCCCTTGCCCTCGACGTCGACCTTCTCGCCGAGCATGGTGTTCTGCACCACCGCGGTGACGCCCGAACCCGGGGTGTCCGCTGCGACCGCCGCACCGGCCGCGAACAGGCCTCCGCCCAGCGCCACGCTGGTCGTGAGCATGACAGTGGTTATCCGGGACAGACTCCGCCCCTGCCTCTGGAACATCTGGGATCCCTCCGGGCCGGGCCGGTCCGATGGACGGCCCGCCGACTTGCCGTGCCGCGCGTGCCCCCTGTGGCACTGCTGCGGGTATGAACCAGACGAATCCTATTGACCCCCAGAGGCCCCGAAACCCCCATGCGAAATCAGGACGATTCCGTATCTGGATCGTTATCAACCCTCCCAGATTCCACACAAGCTGACGGATGGCCGGAAACTCCGGGCCACTTTCTGTTATCCGGTCGGCATTGTGCGTGCGGGCACAACAACCATCTCGATCAACATATTTGTCGACAGAGTCGGCCACCGACCGGTCAGTTCACCACGCCCTGCACGTCACCTCCCCGACCGCTCCCGGCCACCTCGCTCTGACCCTCCATCACCGGACGCACGGCCGCCGCCGGAGCTGTCGCGGCGGCCGCAAGGGCCCGACGCGCCTCCAGTGCGCTCACGATCCACCCCGGCACCACCTCGCCCCCGGGCTCACCTCCGGCCTCGCCCGCGGCCTCCGCCCCGCCCGGCCCCACGCCGCCCGCGGGCTGCCCTCGCACCGCCGACGCCCAACGGAACGCCGAGGTACCGCGGGTGAGATCGTGTCCGACCGATCGGGCGTCGATCTCAGCCCGGCTGCGCTTCACCTCCCCCTCCTTCCACTCCCGCACCCGCAGCCGGCCGCTCACCAGCACCGGATCACCCTTGTTCAGCGAACTGATCAGGTTCACCGCGAGCGCCCGCCAGGCCGTCACCGCCACGAACTGCGTCTCGCCGTCCACCCAGCACTCGCGCTGCCGGTCGTACCGCCGCTCGGTGCAGCCGACCCGGAAGCTCGCCATCGGCACCCCGCCGGAGGTCTCCCCGTAGGTCACCTCCGTCGCGACATTGCCGACCACCGTCACATGCGTCTCGCTCACGGCACACTCTCCGTTCTCGCCGATGCACCGTACGGAATCGACCGGTGCGCCTTGAGCGTGCACCCCGCGGGAAATAACGGCCAATGACTTCCGAAATCCTGTGGATAACTCGGGCTCGTGGAACAGCTGTCACTCGCAGGGGTGAATTTTGCCCTCCGGAGACCGCTTCGCCCCCGCCTCTTCGCGGCCATGACAACAAACCCGCTGATCGCCGCCCCCACCCGCCGCCGGGGGAACGCCCCCCGGCGACCGTCCGCGCACGTCATCCGACCGGCGCAACCACGATTAGCGCCCCACTCGCGCCGCCGGCGGCGCATTCTCCGTGCCGAATCCATAACGGGTGAGGAGGCAGCCCCGTAACGACTGCACAACGTCCGGCGCGGAACACTCCCAGACCGCTGCACTCACGGCGTTCACCTGCGATTATCGGACCGCTCCACCGAACCGACACACCAACGACGGTGTCGTCACACTCGGCCGAGGAACTGGACACCCTTATCCTGTCCCCGACAGGTCGAGGGTCCACCCACCCCCACCCCCACCCTCAGGTACGGGGCCGGACAGCGCGCGCCCTCGGCGCTCGTCGCCCGCTCCCGGCCACGGTCACGCCCACCCGGGCGCCGCCCGTCCCGCCCCCATAGCTCAGCGGATAGAGCACCCGCCTTCTAAGCGGTAGGTCGCAGGTTCGAATCCTGCTGGGGGCGCCACCCGACAATTTCCGCGGATCGCCGCACGACCGCGACTATGCGTAGCCGGATAGGTTCTCCCGGTCATACTGCGCACGCACCGCGCATAACCCGTGACAATGCGTGTCATGCCGCCGCGAAAAAGTGCCGGCGGCCATTGCCGGCGGCAGGTGCGGTGCTCGGTCGGGTTCCGGGCCGTTTTCGGACAATCCCACGGCCCGGACAATCCCGCCGGGCCGCCCGTACGGCGGAAATCCCGGGGGAACTCCCCGCCCGGAAGCTCTCGGAAGCACCCGGAAACGCCCTAAAGCGCACCGGTCGCGCTCGAAAGCACCCGGAAAGCACCCCGGGAACGCCCAGCGGACACCCAGGAACACGAGCCGGAAAGCGCCGTCAGTCCGCCGACTCGGTCGGCGCCGCCGGCCCCGCCGGCCCCGTCAGCCCCGCCAGATAGGCGTCCAGCAGGGCCTCCTGGCGCCCGGCCGGGAACTCGTCCGGGGCGAACAGCGCCTGCACCACCAGTCCGAGCACGAAGGCCTGCGCCCCCGCCGCGACCTCGGCCGGATCGGCCTGCGCCGGGAGCTCCCCGAGCCGCTGGGCGTCCCGGACGAACCCGGTGAGCGCCACCCGCGACCGGGCGTAGCGGCCCGCGTGCGCGGCCGCCAGCTCCGGATCGGCCAGCGCGTGGTCCCAGGAGCCGACCCAGATCCGGTTGCCGGCCGCGGAGTCCCCGTCCAGCGGCAGGACGTCCAGCAGCGCCGCCCGCAGCCGGGCCAGCCCGGGAGGCGGCGGCGGGCTGCCGTCGGCGGGGGCGGCCCGCCGGGGCCGGTCGCCCGAGCGCCGGTCCAGCTCCTCCAGCGCATGGCTCAGCAGCGCCCGCTTGTTCGGGAAGTAGTGCGTCAACAGCCCGGTGGAGGCGCCCAGTTCGGTGGCCACCGCGCGCAGCGTCAGCCCCTCGAAGCCCCGGGTGGAGAGCACTCGCCACACCCCCTCGGACACGTCCGAGCGGCGGGCGTCATGGTCTCCACGGGCCGGTGTCATGGGGGCTATCGTACATACCAAACGTTTGTTATGAATAGATCCGACCAGCCCGCGCACCATCGTGAAAGGCCCGCCCGTGTTTGCCGTACAGCTCACCGACCACGCCGAACTGCGCCCGCTGGAGCCCTGGCAGGCCCCCGAGTTCCTGGCCCACATCGACCGCGCCCGCGCCCACACCGACCCGTGGATCCCCTGGGCCACCTTCTCCACCGACCTGGACTCCGCCCGGGCCACCCTGCAGCGCTACGCCGACGGCCAGGCCGCCGACCAGAAGCGGATCTTCGGCATCTGGCGGGACGGCACGCTGGTCGGCGGCGTGATGTTCGTCAGCTTCGACACCAAGTCCGGCGTCTGCGAGATCGGCGCCTGGACCGAGCCGGCCGGCGAGGGCGGCGGGCTGGTCACCGCCGCCGTCCGGCAGCTGCTCGACTACGCCTTCGTCACCCGCGGCCTGCACCGGGCCGAGTGGTGGTGCACCTCCGTCAACGCCCGCAGCCGCGCCGTCGCCGAACGGGTCGGCATGACGCGGGACGGCGTGCTGCGCGAGTGGTACCTGCACAACGGGGTCCGCCTGGACAAGGAGATCTGGGCGATCCTGGCCTCCGAGTGGGCCGCCCGGGCGGCCTGACGCCCGGCGGCGACGCCCTTCCCGGCAGCACCGACGGCGCGGGGCCCGGTGGACTCCCCTGTGGTCCACCGGGCCCCGCGCCGTACCGGTCGTCCCGGCCCGCTCAGGCCGCCAGCACCGGCTTCTCCTGCTCGGAGCGTTCCTCCGCCGATCCGGCCACCGCCACCGGCGCCCCGGCCGCCCGCAGCCGCAGCGCGAGCACCAGCACCACCGCCATCACCCCGCCCGCCGACAGGAACACCACGTCCACGGCGTCCGTGAAGCTGCCCAGCGCGTGCTCGCGGGCCGCGCCGGTGAGCGTCCTGACCGCGTCGAGCGTCCGGCCGGACTCCCCCGCCTCGAACACCCGGGCCAGCACGGTGCCGAACAGCGCCGCGCCGAGCGCGCTGCCGAGGGTCTGGAAGAAGCGCACCCCGGTGGTCGCCACACCGAGCTGGTGGGCCGGGGCGGCCTGCTGCACCTCGGCGATCAGCTGGCCGATCAGCTGGCCCAGCCCGCCGCCCAGCAGGGCGAGTTCGAGGCAGACCGTCCAGAGGCCGGTGGCCGGCCCGCTGAGGGCGAGCAGGGCCAGGGCGAGCGCCGAGCAGCCCGCGCCGGTCACCAGGAACGTGCGCGACGAGTGGCCGCGGGAGACCAGCCGGCCGGTCAGCAGGCCGACGGCCGTCATCCCGGCGGCCATCGGGATCAGGTACAGGCTGGCCGCGGTCGGTGCGACCCCGCGGGCGATCTGCAAGTAGAGCATCACGAACATGATCGAGCCGGTCATGCCCATCCCGACCAGGCCCTGGATCGCGAAGCCGAGGCGCACCACCCGGATCCGGAACAGCGACAGCGGCAGCACCGGCTCGGCGGCGGTGCTCTGGCGCCACAGGAAGAGGGCGAGCACGGCCAGGGTGGCGGCGCCGAGCCCGAGGATCACCGGGGAGGCCCAGCCGTAGTCCTTGCCGCCCCACTCGGTGACCAGCAGGAGCCCGGTGGCGAAGGCGGCCGCCAGGGCGGCGCCGGGGAAGTCCAGTCTCCGACGCCCGGCCGCCGACGGCAGCTTGACCACCAGGGCGACGCCGGCCAGGACGACGAGGCCGAGCGGAAGGTTGACGTAGAAGATCCAGCGCCAGCTCAGGTGGTCGGTGAACAGCGCGCCGATCAGCGGGCCGATCGCCATGCCGAGGCCCGCGACGATCCCGCCCATCGCCCCGCCCTTGCCGCCGCCGCGTTCCTCCGGCTCCTTCAACTGGGCGATGACCACCATGGTGACGCTCATCAGGCCGCCGCCCCCGATGCCCTGGACGGCCCGGAAGGCGATCAGCTGGCCCATGGTCTGGGCCGCCCCGCACAGCGCGGAGCCGACCAGGAAGGTGCCGACGGCCCCGAGCAACACGCGCTTGGCGCCGTGGACGTCGCAGAGCTTGCCGTACAGCGGCAGCAGCGCGGTGGCGGCCAGGGCGAACGCACTGACCAGCCAGGGCAGCCGGTCGACGCCGTGGACGGGGTCGAGGTCGCGGACGATCGGCACGGTGGCCGCCGACACGATGTTCATGTCGAGCACGGCCAGCACGATCGTGACCAGGCAGAGCATCATGCCCAGCCTTCGCCGGGCCGGTGTCATCAGGGTCGGTGCGGTCGGAGCCGGTTCGGCCAGGGCATCGGATGCCATCGGAAAGTCCCCCCGGAGTCAGTGGAGTTCGGCCCGACCGGGGTGATCCGGCGGGCTCGGCACCACCATGGCAGCATTTTTATACCTGGTCAATTCTTCGCCCAAGCCAATTATTCGCTCTGACCAATCATTCAGCCGAGTCCACCTTTGATCCTGGTACAGTCTCCCCATGGCGACACACCCCGCCCTCGACCTCGCCGCCGACCGCGACCTCGGCGCGCTCCCGCTGCGCGAGCGCAAGAAGATCCAGACCGGCATGCGGATCTGGCACACCGCCATCGGACTCTTCGCCGAGCGGGGGTTCGACCAGGTCTCGGTCGCCGAGATCGCGGCAGCCGCCGAGGTGTCCAAGATGACCGTCTTCAACTACTTCCCCACCAAGGAAGACCTGGTCATGGCCCCGCTGGAGCAGCACCTCGACGAGCCGGCCCGGGTGGTGCGCGAGCGCGCCCCGGGCACCTCTGCGGTGGTGGCGCTGCGCGAGCACTACCTGGCCGCGCTCGAACGGTTCGACCCCTCCACCGGCCTGAGCGACGACCCGGTCGTCCTCAATGTGGTCCGGGTGATCCACCAGACCCCGGCCCTGGCGATTCGCGCCACCGCCGGCTTCGACCGCAAGACGCAGACCCTGCTGGCCGCCGAACTGCTCGCCCAGGACCCGGCCCACGACGAGCTCACCGCCAGGGTCGCCGCCGCCCAACTGGTGGCCGCCCAGCTGACCCTGGCCGGCGAGAACCAGCGTCGGATGCTGGCCGGCGAACGCGCCGCGGACATCCTGCCGGACGCCCTCGGCGCGACCCGGCGCGCGTTCGCCCTGGTCGAACGGGGCCTCGGGGACTACTGCGCCGCCACCGCCTGAGAGAGTGGGCGCACCACGACCCACCGGAGGTGCGCATGGACGACCAGCCGCTGCTCACGCAGGACCGCTCAGACCTGCCCACCCGGGTCGAGGGCCTCCATGCGTACGTCGGCGAGGACGGCGTCGCGGTGCTGGAGTTGGCCCGCCCGCACCGCCGCAACGCGGTGACCCTGGCGATCTGGCAGGCCATCCCCGCCGTGCTGGAGCAGCTCGCCGCCCAGGACGGCATCCGCGCCCTGCTGCTCACCGGCGCCGGCAACACCTTCAGCGCGGGCGCGGACATCGGCGAACTCGCCGAGATGTACGGCGCTCCGGAACGCGCGGACGCCTACCACGCGATCAACGTCGTCGCCGAGGAGGCGCTGGCGGCCTTCCCGCACCCGACGATCGCGGTGGTGCACGGCGCCTGCGTGGGCGGCGGCTGCCAACTGGCCGTCGCCTGCGACCTGCGCTTCGTCGCCGAGGACGCCCGGCTGGGCATCACCCCGGCCAAGCTGGGGGTGGTCTACCCGGCGGTGCCGACCCTGCGGCTGGCCCGGCTGGTCGGCGCGGCGCGCGCCAAGTACCTGCTGTTCTCCGGCGAGTTGGTGCCGGGCCGGGACGCGCTGCCGCTGGGCCTCGCCGAACGCGTCCTGCCGGACGCCGAACTGGACGCCGCCGCACTGGACTTCGCCCGCCTGCTGACCCTCCGCTCGCCGCAGACCATCGGTGCGGTCAAGGCCGCCCTGGCCGTCCCGCCCGAGCAGGCCGCCGAGGCGCTGGCCCCCTGGGAGCGCCGCTCCCGGCAGGCCCCGGACGTCCACGAGGGCCTGGCCGCGTTCCTGGAGGGCCGGCCGGCCCGGTTCTGAACCGGGACCGGTTTGATCCCGGACCGGAGCAGGTGGCCGGGAAGCGCGGCCGGGGTCCGTGCACGGCGGCGACACCCGTACGATCATCCGGCCGCCGTCCAGCCCCTCACGACCCCGGAGCGACCACCCCGATGACGACCGAGGCCACGCCCGAGGCCATGACCGAGGCCACGACCGAAGGCGGGGCCGCCCCCACCGCCCGAACGGTCTGGGCCCGCCGCATCACCGACGGCGTCGAGCCGAAGAACGTGATCATCGCCCTGCTCCCGCTGCTGGGCGGCCTGCGCTACGGCCTGCCCGGCGTCGGCTGGGCACTGTTCGCGATCCTTTTCGCGGCCGTCATCCCGACCCTGTTCATCCGGCGCGGCATCCGCAGGGGCACCGTGGCGGACCGCCACGTCGGCCACCGGCAGCGCCGGCTGACCGTCCTGCCGTTCATCATGGGCTCGGTGCTGCTCAGCTTCGCGGTGATGATCCGGCTGGACGCCCCCGCCGACCTGACCGCCCTGGTCCTGGCGATGTTCGCCTCGCTGATCCCGATCCTGGTGATCACCGCCTGGTGGAAGGTCTCCGTGCACACCGCCGTGACCGCCGGCGCGGTGGTCTGCCTGGCCATCGCGCTCGGCCCGCTCTGGCTGCTGCTCTCCCCGCTGGTCCCGGTGGTCGGCTGGTCCCGCGTGGTGCTGCGGGACCACACCGTCGCCCAGACGGTCGTCGGCACGGCGGTGGGCGCACTCACCGCCGGGCTCACCTTCTGGGGCGCCCGCTAGGGCGGGCCACCAGCGTCTAGCGGATCGGTATCCCCGAGATCGCCCGGGCGATCACCAGCCGCTGGATCTCGCTGGTCCCCTCGAAGATCGTGTAGATCGCACTGTCCCGGTGCATCCGCTCCACCGGGTACTCCCGGGTGAAGCCGTTGCCGCCGAGGATCTGCATCGCCTGCGCCGTCACGTACTTGGCCGTCTCGCCCGCGTACAGCTTGGACATCGAGCCCTCGGCGGCGGTGAACGGCTGGTTGTTGGCCGCCATCCAGGACGCCCGCCACACCAGCAGCCGGGCCGCGTCGATCCGGGTCTTCATGTCGGCGAGCTGGAAGGCCACGCCCTGGTTGTCGATGATCGGGCGGCCGAACTGCTCCCTGGTTCCGGCGTAATCCAGCGCCACCTCGTACGCGGCCCGGGCGATGCCGATGGCCTGCGCGCCGACGGCCGGGCGGGAGGCCTCGAAGGTGGCCATCGCCGCGTTGCCCTTGCCGCCCGGGCGCTTGACGCCCTCGCGGGCCCGGGCCAGCCGCTCGTCCAGCTTCTCCTTGCCGCCGAGCAGGCAGCTGCCGGGCACCCGGACGCCGTCCAGCACGACCTCGGCGGTGTGCGAGGCCCGGATGCCGTGCTTCTTGAACTTCTGGCCCTGGCTCAGCCCGGGCGTGCCCGGCGGGACGACGAAGGAGGCCTGCCCCTTCGCCCCGAGCGCCGGGTCGACGGTGGCGACCACGACGTGGACGGCGGCGATCCCGCCGTTGGTGGCCCAGGTCTTGGTGCCGTTGAGCACCCACTCGTCCTTGGCCTCGTCGTACACGGCCCGGGTGCGCAGCGCGGAGACGTCGGAGCCGGCGTCCGGCTCGGAGGAGCAGAACGCGGCCACCTTGACGTCGTCCGGGGTGCCGAACATCTGCGGGGTCCAGGTGCCGATCTGCTCGTCGGTGCCGTTGGCCAGCACCGCGACGGCGGCCAGCGTGGTGCCGACGATGGACAGCCCGATGCCGGCGTCGCCCCAGAACAGCTCCTCCATGGCGATCGGGATGCCGACGCCGGAGGGGTCGAAGTACTGCTGGGCGTAGAAGTCCAGCGAGTAGATGCCCAGCTTGGCGGCCTCCTGGATGACCGGCCAGGGGGTCTCCTCGCGCTCGTCCCACTCGGCGGCGGCGGGGCGCATGACGTCGGCGGCGAAGCCGTGCAGCCAGTCGCGTACGGCGAGCTGGTCCGCGCCCGGGTCCAGCGAGAACGTGCTGCTCATGGTGCTTGCCTCCGAAGACGTGTGCGGCCGACCAGGGTGTTACCTCCGGTAACATCGACGGAGTCTGCTACTGATTGGTAACCGGTGTCAACGGCCCTGACCGGTGACGACCCCCCAGATCCACCCCCGAATCCGAGGAGCAGCGCATGTCCCGAGAGCCCCGCCGCGAGCAGCTGCTCAACGCCGCCGACCGGGTCATCCAGCGCGAGGGGCCGAGTGCCAGCATGAACGCCATCGCCGCCGAGGCCGGCATCACCAAGCCGATCCTCTACCGGCACTTCGGCGACCGGAACGGCCTGATCAGAGCCCTGACCGAACGCCACACCAGCGGCCTGCTGACCGCTGTCCGGGCCGCCCTCGCCGAACCGCTGGAGCGCCGCGACCGGGTCGAGCACGTGCTGGACACCTACCTCGCCGGGATCGAGGCCCGCCCCCAGGTCTACCGACTGCTCACCCACCCCGAGCCGGGCGACCCGAGCGGCGCCGGCAACGCACTCGCCCCCGCCCTGCGGCAGATCGCCGAGGAGATCACCCGCGCCGTCCAGAGCCAGATCGACCTCGGCGCCGACCGCGACCTGCTCGCCGAGGCCTGGGGCCGGGGCATCACCGGCATGGTGCTGGCCGCCGGGGACTGGTGGCTGGAGTCCAGGCCCTGCTCGCGCACCCGGATGGTGCAGGCCCTGGCCGACCTGCTCTGGGGCCGGCTGGCCGCCGCCGCCGACCTGCCGACCGCCGTCCTGCCGACCGCCCCCACCGAGCCCACGGCCCCGGCAGCGGACTGAACTCACCGGAACTCCCTTGCCGTGCACGACCTTTGTGCACACGACTCTGGTGCGCACGACCCTTGTGCCGCCGAGGGCGAGCCGGGCATCATCGGGCCCCCACCCACCCCGCCGTGCGAGGTCCCCGATGCGCCTGCGCCGCACCGCCGTCGCCCTGCTGCTCGCCGCCACCGCCGCCCTGACCACCGGACCGGCCCACGGCGCCCCGACCCCGGCCCCGGCCCCGCAACCGGCCGCGGCCCAGCCCGCGAGCCCGACCGCGGCCCCGGCCCACGGCGGGTACCAGGACCGCTTCCCCACCGGAACGGCCACCGCCGCGGACGGCCGAACCTCACTCACCGACGCCCAGGGGCGGCAGCTCCGACTGCGCGGCTTCAACCTCGACAAGTACGCCGAGGCCACCGCGGCCGACCTCGACGCGATCGCCGAGCAGGGCTTCACCCTCGTCCGGCTGCCGGTCTCCTGGACCAGGCTGGAGCCCACCCGCGGCCGCCTCGACCGGACCGAACTGCGCCGCCTGCACCAACTCCTCGACCGGGCCGACCGCTTGGGCCTGCTCGTCCTGGTCGACTTCCACCAGGACGTCTACGGGCCGAAGTTCGGCGGCGGCACCAACGGCATCCCGGTCTGGGCCACCCGGGACGACGGCCTGCCCTTCACCCCGGACCCGGACGACTGGTTCGCCGGCTACTTCCAGCCCGCCGTCCAGGCCGCCTTCCGCCACCTCTACGACGACCCCGACCTGCGCGCCTGGCAGGCCGACTTCTACACCCGGCTCGCCCGCGAACTACGCGGCCACCGCTCGCTGTTGGGCTACGACCTGTTCAACGAGCCGTTCGGCCCGGTGGACGGCGACCCGAGCGACCCGGCCGTCCTGGCCGCCGCCTCCGCCGCCCTGGAACAGGGCCGGCTCGCCGACATGTACGGCCGGCTGATCACCGCGGTGCGCCGAGTCGACTCCCGTGCCTGGCTGTTCGTGGAGCCGACGGTCCTGGTCGGCCAGGGCGTGCCCACCCGGCTGCCCGGCTTCACCGACCCGCGCCCCGGCGCACCCCGGCTCGGCTACGCGCCGCACTTCTACGACACAGCGGTCGAGAACGGCGCCGACTGGGATCCGGCGGCAGGCTTCGTCGAGCAGTACACCGCCGCGATCACCGGCTACCCGGCCGCCCACCGCCTGCCGGTCCTGGTCGGTGAGTGGGGCCCGCCGAACTCCCGTACGCCGGGCAACCGTCAACTGGTCTCCCGGCAGGTCGCCGCGATGGACGGCTTCGCCGAGGGCTGGACGATGTGGTACTGGTGCCGGGGCACCGGCGGCTACTGCGCGCTCGACCCGGCCGGGCGGCCCGCCCCCGGCGACGAGCCCGCCTTCGGCCCGTACCCGGCCGCCGTCGCCGGCACCGACGTCCGTACCGAGACCGGCACCGAAGGCGGCACCGCGGGCGGCACCGTCCGCTGGAGCGCCGACGGCACCGGGCACAGCAGCGAACTCCTCCTGCCGCCGTCCGCGTTTCCGCGCGGCGCCCGGGTCACCGTCTCGCCCGCCGACGCCCGCGTCGAGGTCGAGCAGCCCGCGGACGGACGCGCGGGAACCGTACGGATCCGGCTCCCGCACGCCCGTCCGGGCACCCCGGTGACGATCACGCTCCGACCGGAATGACCCGGAACCGGAACGACTCGAACCGAACTGATCAGACGAGCCCCCGGCGGGCCAGCAGCGGCCCGGTCTCCGGCGCCCGGCCGACCACCGCGCGGAAGGACTCCAGCGGGTCCCGGCTGAACCCGCGCGCCAGCAGCTCGCGCCGGAACGTCTCGCCGCTCTCCCGCACCGTGCGCCCGTTGCCCTCGAACCACTGCACGGTGTCGGCGTCCAGCACCTCCGACCAGATGTAGGCGTAGTACGCCGCGCTGTAGCCGCTGGCGAAGATGTGCTGGAAGTACGCCGTCCGGTAGCGCGGCGGCACCGCGTCCACCGCGATCCCCGCCGCGGCGAGCGCCCGCGCCTCGAACTCCTCGGCGTCCGCGACCTCCTCGCCCTGCGGCACGGTGTGCCAGGCCCAGTCCAGTAGCGTGGCCGCCAGGTACTCCACCGTCCGGAAGCCCTGCCCGAAGCCCTCGGCCGCCGTCATCCGCTCGACCAGCTCGGCCGGCAGCGGCTCCCCGGTCTCGTGGTGGCGGGCGTAGTTGGCCAGCACCTCCGGGCGGACCATCCACATCTCGTTGACCTGCGAGGGGAACTCGACGAAGTCCCGCGGCACCGAGGTGCCCGAGAACCGCGGGTAGCGCACGTCCGAGAACAGCCCGTGCAGCGCGTGCCCGAACTCGTGGAAGAGCGTGCGCACCTCGTCCCAGGACATCAGTGCCGGCTCGCCGGACGCCGGCAGCGGGATGTTGAGGGTGTTCAGCACCACGGGCCGCTGCCCGGTCAGCCCGGACTGCGCGACCAGCGAGTCCATCCAGGCGCCGCCGCGCTTGGACGCCCGGGCGTGGAAGTCGCCGATGAACAGGCCCAGCGGGGTGCCGTCCGCCTCGAACACCTCGAAGACCCGCGCGTCCGGGTGGTGGGCCGTCAGGTCCGGCCGCTCGGTGAAGCGCAGCCCGTACGCCAGCTCCGCCGCGAAGAACACACCGTCGCGCAGCACGCGCTCCAGCTCGAAGTACGGGCGCAGCGCCGCCGCGTCGACCTGGAACGAGCTCTGCCGGACCTTCTCCGAGTAGTACGCCCAGTCGTGCGCGGCGATCTCCTCGATGCCGTCCTCGGCCGCCGCCTTGGCCAGTTCGGCGGCCTCCCGGCGGGCGTTGGCCACGGCCGGCCCGACCAGCCGGGACAGCAGGCCGGAGACGGCCTCGACGGTGCCGGCCGTCTCGTCCGCCACCACGTACGCGGCGTGGCTCGGGTGCCCCAGCAGCCCGGCCCGCTCGGCGCGCAGCGCGGCCATCCGGATCGCCAGCGGGCCGTTCGTCTCGACGCCCCGGCCGAGCGAGGCCGCCAGCAGCCGCTCACGCACCGACCGGTCGGCGAGCTGGGCCAGTTCGGGCTGGCCGGAGGTGTTCTTCAGGCTCAGCACGTACTTGCCCTCGTGGCCGAGCACCCGCGCGTTCTCCGCGGCGCCGGCGATCGCACCCTCGTCCAGCCCGGCCAGCTCGGCCGCGGAGTCCAGGACCAGCGCGGCGGCCCGGGTGGCGGCGTTGACGTTCTGCTGGAAGGTCGTGCCGAGCGCGGCGAGTTCGGCGTTCAGCTCGCGCAGCCGGGCCTGCTCGGCCTCGCCCAGCCGGGCTCCGGAACGCTCGAAGCCGGTGTACCAGCGCTCCAGCAGCCGCAGCGACTCCGGGTCCAGGCCCAGCTCGTCGCGACGCCCGTACAGCTCCTCGATCCGGGCGAACAGCGCGCGGTCCAGGTGGATCGCGTCGTGGTGGGCGGCGAGCAGCGGGCTCACCTCGGCGTCCACGGCGTCCAGCGCGTCGGTGGTGTCGGAGGAGACCTGGTTGCGGAACACCACGTCCACCCGGCGCAGCAGCTCCCCGGAACGCTCCAGCGCCACCAGGGTGTTCTCGAAGGTCGGCGCGGACCCGGTGGCCGTGATCGCCGCGATCTCGGCCAACTGCTCGGCCATCCCGCGCCGGTACGCGGGCAGGTAGTGCTCCTCACGGATCTCGGCGAAGGGCGGCAGTTCGTATTCCAGCGTGCTGGGCCGGAAGAACGGGTTCTCGGTCATTCCGCCGACCCTACGCGGTGTCACCCGCCCTGCCCATGTGCCCCTCCTCCCGTTGTCGTACCCACCCGTTAACGTCGACCCGGACGAATGTCGCCCCGCACGCCCGCACCCGCAGACCGAACACCCGCACCCGTACCCCTAGACCCGCACACCCGTGTCCACACGCCCGCGCCCGTAGCCGCACGCCCGACCGCGCGCCGGAGAGGAGCAGCCCCCGTGGCCCCCAGAACGGCCCTCGTGCCCGACCCGCACGGCCCCGGCGGCCGGCTCCAGGCGCTGGACGACGCGGGCGTGCCCCTCGGCCCGCCCGAGGCCGTCCGCGACCTCGCCGCCGCCGTCGCCGCCCGGGAGGCCGCCGAGCAGACCCGCTGGGTCTGGGCCGCCGCCGACTCCGGCTACGCCCCGCTGCTGCCGCGGCTCCCCGACCGGCTCGCCCGCTGCCACGACCTGCGGCTGGTCGAGGCCCTGCTGCTGGCGCACGAGGGCCGGTTCGGCGCGCCCCGCTCGCTCGGCGCCGCCTGGTCCCGGCTGCGCGGCCTGCCCGTCCCCGAGGACCTGCCCGAGCCCGGCCTCGCCGACGCCGACGACGGCCAGGACACCCTCTTCGCCCCCGACCGGATGCAACTTCCGCCCGGCGCCGACCCGTTGGCCGCCGTGGTCGCCGTCCACGCCGAGCAGCAGCGCCGGATCGCGGCCATCGCCGACCCGGCCGCCCGGCAGCGGTTCCGGTTGCTGGTCGCCGCCGAGTCGGCCGGCGCCCTGGTGGCCGCCGAGATCGCGCACGACGGCCTGCCCTGGCGCTCCGACGTCCACGACCGGCTGCTGACGGATCTGCTCGGCCCCCGCCCGACCGTCCCCGGCACCCAGCCCAGGCTGCTCGCCGACCTCGCCCACGAACTCCAACAGGCCCTCGGCGGCAAGCCGTTCAACCCCGACTCGCACACCCAGGTGCTGCGCGCCTTCGCCGAGGCGGGCATCCAGCTCGGCTCCACCCGCTCCTGGGAGCTCAAGGGCATCGACCACCCGGCCGCCCGGCTGCTGGTCCGCTACAAGGAGCTCTCCCGGATCCACGTCGCGCACGGCTGGGCCTGGCAGGACGCCTGGGCCCGCGGCGGCCGCTTCCGGCCCGAGTACGTGGTCGGCGGCGTGGTCTCCGGCCGCTGGGCCAGCCGCGGCGGCGGCGCCCTGCAGATCCCGCGCATCCTGCGCCGGGCCGTGGTCGCCGACCCGGGCTGGCTGCTGGTGGTCGCCGACGCCGCCCAACTGGAGCCCCGGGTGCTCGCCGCACTCTCCGGGGACGCCGGGCTGGCCCGCAGCGCAGCCGGCGGCGACCTGTACGAGGCGCTGGCCGCCACCGCCTTCCAGGGCGACCGGGACAAGGCCAAGCTCGGCCTGCTCGGCGCCATGTACGGGCAGACCGGCGGCGACATCGGCCCGCTGCTGAACACCCTGCGCCGCCGCTACCCGGCCGCGATGGGCTACGTCGAGGCCGCCGCCCGCACCGGCGAGGACGGCGGCGTGGTCGCCTCCCGGCTCGGCCGGGTCTGCCCGCCCGCCTCCGCCGACTTCCTCGACCTCACCGAGGCCGACACGGCGGGCGAGTCCGGCGGGCGCACGGCCCGCGCCCGCGGCCGCTTCACCCGCAACTTCGTCATCCAGGCCAGCGCCGCCGACTGGGCCCTCGCCCTGCTCGCGGCGCTGCGCCGACGGCTGAACGAGCTGCCCGCAACCGGCCCGGCGGACCGCCCCCACCTGGTGTTCTTCCAGCACGACGAGGTGATCGTGCACACCCCGGCCAACCTCGCCGACGAGGTCGCCGCCGCCGCCGACGCGGCCGCCGACGAGGCCCGCCGGCTGGTGTTCGGCGACACCCCGGTGCGCTTCCCGCTCAGCACGGCGGTGGTGGACTGCTACGCGGACGCCAAGTGAGCCCTTCCGAGGCGGGCCCTTCCGAAGCGGGGCCCTTCCGAGGCGGGCCCTACAGCTTCCGGAAGCCCCGCGCCTCCTCGGCCGCCGCGACCACCTCGGCCAGCCCCGCCCCGGTCGAGGCGGTGACGGCCGCGGCCACCGCGCCCTCCACGAACGGCGCGTCCACCAGCCGCACGCCCGGCCGCGGCTCGTCCTCCAGCACCGTGACGGCGGTGAGCACCGAGCTGCCGAGGTCCGGCAGCACGACCACGCCCGCCCCGCCCTCCGCCTGCGCGATCGCCCCCGCGATCAGCTCGTAGCTGGTGCCGAGCCCGCCGTCCTCCGTACCGCCCGCGACCACCACCCGCACACCGTCCGAGGCGAGTTCGCCCAGCAGCTCGCGCAGCCCCTCCGCGAGCCGGGCGCTGTGCGAGACCAGAACAATGCCCACGTTTCCGCTCATGCCCGCGACCCTACGGCCCGCTCCCACTACTCCGGGCGAGTGACCGGGATCCCGCGTGTCGTACCCCGTGCCCGGCCCCCCCGTCTGGCGTAGCGTCGGGTCCGGAGCCCGTCCCGCGCGACAGTCCCCGCCGGCGTCCGCCGCCGTAGCGTCCTCAGCAAGCCCACCAAGGCCACCAAGGGAGCGAAGAGCGTTGAAGAAGCTGATCAACACCCCGGAGAGCGTCCTGGAGGACGCCCTGGCCGGAGTCGCCGCCGCCCACCCCGAGCTGACGGTGGACATCCCGAACCGGGTGATCACCCGGGCCGTCCGCCCGGCCGGGCCCAAGGTCGCGCTGATCTCCGGCGGCGGCTCCGGCCACGAGCCGCTGCACGGCGGCTTCGTCGGCCCCGGGATGCTCGACGCCGCCTGCCCCGGAGAGGTGTTCACCTCCCCCGTCCCGGACCAGATGCTGGCCGCCGCCAAGGCCGTGGAGAGCGGCGCCGGGGTCGTCTTCGTCGTGAAGAACTACACCGGCGACGTGATGAACTTCGAGCTCGCCGCCGAACTCGCCGCCGAGGAGGGCCTGGAGGTCCGCACCGTCCTGGTCAACGACGACGTCGCGGTCGAGGACTCCACCTGGACGGCCGGCCGCCGCGGCACCGGCGCGACCGTCCTGGTGGAGAAGACCGCCGGCGCGCTGGCCGAGCGCGGCGCCCCGCTGGACGAGGTGGCTGCCCTGGGCGAGCGGGTCAACGCCGCCTCCCGCTCCTTCGCCATCGCGCTCTCGCCCGCCACCGTCCCGGCCGCCGGCAAGCCCGGCTTCGACCTGCCCGAGGACGAGATCGAGGTCGGCGTCGGCATCCACGGCGAGCCCGGCCGCCGCCGCGAGAAGCTCCGCCCGGCCCGCGAGCTGGCCGCCGAGGTGGTCGAGACCATCCTGACCGACCACCACCTGACCCCGGGCGACGAGGTGATCGCCCTGCTCAACGGCCTGGGCGCGACCCCGCTGCTGGAGCTGTACGTCGTCTACGGCGAGGTCGCCGCCCGGCTCGCCGAGCGCGGCATCACGGTGGCCCGCAGCCTGGTCGGCAACTACGTCACCAGCCTCGACATGGCGGGCTTCTCGCTCACCCTCACCAAGGCCGACACCCAGCTGCTGGAACTCTGGGACGCCCCCGTCGACACCCCCGCCCTCAAGCGGGCCTGAGGAGGATTCGCGATGGACTTCGACACCCCGCTGGCCGAGGCCTGGGTCCGCGCGATCGCCGCGGCCGTCGAGAAGGAGCAGGCCCGGCTCACCGAGCTGGACTCCGCGATCGGCGACGGCGACCACGGCAGCAACCTCCACCGCGGCTTCACGGCCGTCCTCACCGCCCTCGACGGCCTCGATCCGGCCGGGCCCGGCGCCGTCCTCACCAAGACCGGCACCACCCTCATCTCCAAGGTCGGCGGCGCCTCCGGCCCGCTCTACGGCAAGGCCTTCCGCGCCATCGGCACCGCCCTGCCCGAGCCCGCCGCCCCGGCCGCCCTCGCCGAAGCCCTCGCGGCCGGGCTCGACGCCGTCCGCCTCCTCGGCAAGGCCGAACCCGGCGACAAGACCATCGTGGACGCCTGGACCCCGGCCGTCGCCGCCTTCCGCGCCGCGGCCGCCGCCGGCGCCACCCTCCCCGAGGCCGCCGCCGCAGCCGCCGACGCAGCCGACCAGGGCGCCCGCGACACCGTCCCCCTCCAGGCCCGCAAGGGCCGTGCCTCCTACCTCGGCGAACGCAGCATCGGCCACCAGGACCCCGGCGCCACCTCCACCGCCCTCCTCTTCCGCACCCTCGCCGACACCACCGCCTCCTGACCCGGCACCCATCCCCCGAGAGCCCGACCCCACCCCAGCCCCGCGCGGCGGAACCTCACTCGTCCGTCCGCGTGATCAGCAACAACAACGCGTCGTCCCGCAGCTCCCCACCCGTGTGCGCCAGCAGGTCCGCGTACACCCGCCCCACCGCCGCCTCCAGATCCCCCGCCGAGCGCGCAGCGCCCCGCACCAGCGGCCCCACCCGCTCCGCCAACGGGTAGAACTCCCCGCTCTCGCGGTGCCGCGCCTCGATCACCCCGTCCGTGCAGAGCACCAGCACGTCCTCCGGCCCGAACGGCTGCCCCCAGGTGGTCGGCTCCCCGGTGGCCAGCCGGCCGAGGCCCAGCGGCACCCACGGGTCGGGCGCGTCCAGGACGTGCGCCCGCCCTTCGCCGTCGACCCTGATCGGCGGCACGTGCCCGTACTGCAGCAGTTCCATCACCCCCGGTGTCCGGAACTCCGCGAACAGCGCAGTGGTGAACTCCCCGTCCGGCACGTGCCGTTCGACGCTGGCCTCGATCCGCGCCGCGACGCCCCGCAGCCCGGACTCGTCGTACGCGGCTTCGCGGAACGCGCCCAGCACCACGGCCGCGGTCTGCACGGCGGCGAGCCCCTTGCCGCGGACGTCCCCGACCGCGACGCGGGTCCCGTGCGGCGTCTCCAGGACGGAGTACAGGTCCCCGCCGATGTGCGAGGCGTCGGCCGCCGACACGTACCGGACGGCGAGCCGCAGCGGCCCGACGGCCGGCCCGGGCAGCCGCAGCAGGGCCCGTTGGGCGGCCTCGGCGACGGAGCTGACGGCCGCGAAGGCGGCCGCGCGGCGCATCCGGAGTTTGGCGACCCAGGCCGAGAACAGGGTCACGACCAGGTAGCTGACCATCGCGCCGTAGAGGAAGCGCGCGTCGTTGATGTTGTCGACCTCGTCGTAGTGGCTGAGTCCGAAGACGGCGATCAGCCCGAGCGCGCAGACCGAGAGCAGTTCGCGGGGGCGCAGGGTCAGGGCCGCGATGGTCGGCACGACGGTCATCAGCGGCGCGAGGTAGCGGTCCTTGCCGGAGAGGAGGTCCGCGAGCCCGACCAGCAGGACGGCGAGCAGGGCGGGGGTGGCCCGCCGCCAGAACGGGATGTCCTGGAGGTCGGCGGCGAGCAGGGCGCCGCGCTGCCGGCCCGGTGACAGTCCGGCTGCCGTGGGAGCCGAGGGTGACTGGGCGCGGCGGAACGAGAACACATATCGAACATAAGGGACGATCTGCGCCGTCACCCACCCGCCGTGTCGCCTACGATGCGTTGCACCTCCCCCACCCCTTCCTGGGACCTTCCTGGAATACCCCAGAGGGGTATGGTGTTCTCATCATAGGAATCACCGTAGGAACAGCGCACGGATCCGTGCAGGAACCAGCGCACGCACCCGCACCAGACCTCCCGGAGGCCCCGATGTCCAGCACCATCACCTACACCGTGTCCGGCATGAGCTGCGGCCACTGCGAGAAGGCGATCAGCGAGGAGCTCTCCGCCCTCACCGGCGTCACCGAGGTCGCCGCCGACTCCAAGGCCGGGACCGTGACGGTCTCCTCCGCCGCACCGTTGGACGACGAGCAGGTCCGCGCCGCCGTCGACGAGGCCGGCTACGAGCTGGTCGGCCGCAGCGCCTGAACCCGTCGAGCGGTGGGGCCGGACCAGCGGCCCCGCCGTCCGCCCCCACCGAGGAGCTGATCCGCATGAGCACGTCCGCCCCCGACGTCGAGGCCCGGGACCGGGTCGAGCTGTCGATCGGCGGGATGACCTGCGCCTCCTGCGCGGCCCGGATCGAGAAGAAGCTCAACCGGATGGACGGCGTCGAGGCCACCGTCAACTTCGCCACCGAGAAGGCCCGGGTCGACTTCGGCCCCGGGACCACGGTCGAGGACCTGATCGCCACGGTCGAACGCACCGGCTACACCGCCGAGCTCCCGCCGCCCCCCGCGCCCGCCGCCCCCGCACCGTCCGGCCGCACCGACGCCGCCACCACCGCGCCCGAGCAGCCCGCCGCCGACCCGCTCCTGGACCGGCTGCTGATCAGCGCCGTCCTCAGCGTCCCGGTGGTGCTGCTGTCGATGGTCCCGGCCCTGCAGTTCACCAACTGGCAGTGGCTGGCCTTCGCCCTCACCGGCCCGGTCGTGGCGTACGGCGGCCTGCCGTTCCACCGCGCCGCCTGGACCAACCTCAGGCACGGCGCCGCCACCATGGACACCCTGGTCTCGCTGGGCACCCTGGCCGCCTTCGGCTGGTCGTTCTGGGCACTGTTCTGGGGCCACGCCGGCATGCCCGGGATGCGCCACGAGGTCTCCCTCACCATCGGCGACACCGACGCCTCCGCCACGCTCTACCTGGAGACCGCCGCGGCCGTCACCGTGCTGATCCTGCTCGGCCGCTTCCTGGAGGCCCGCTCCAAGCGCCGGGCCGGCGCCGCCCTGCACGCCCTGCTCGACCTCGGGGCGAAGGAGGTCGCGGTGCTCCAGGACGGCCGCGAGGTGCGCCTGCCGGTGGAGGGGCTGGCCGTCGGCATGCGCTTCGTGGTCCGCCCCGGCGAGAAGATCGCCACCGACGGCCTGGTGGTCGAGGGCAGCTCCGCCGTGGACGCCTCCATGCTCACCGGCGAGTCCGTCCCGGCCGAGGTCACCGTCGGCGACACCGTCACCGGCGCCACCGTCAACGCCGGCGGGCGCCTGGTGGTCGAGGCCACCCGGGTCGGCGCCGACACCCAACTCGCCCGGATGGCCAAGCTGGTCGAGGCGGCGCAGAACGGCAAGGCCGCCGCCCAGCGCCTCGCCGACCGGATCTCCGCCGTCTTCGTCCCCGTGGTCATCCTGATCGCCCTGGCCACCCTGGTCGGCTGGCTGCTGGTCACCGACAGCCCGACCGGGGCCTTCACCGCCGCCGTGGCCGTCCTGATCATCGCCTGCCCGTGCGCCCTGGGCCTGGCCACCCCGACCGCCCTCATGGTCGGCACCGGCCGCGGCGCCCAACTGGGCATCCTGATCAAGGGCCCGGAGGTGCTGGAGTCCACCCGCACCGTGGACACCATCGTCCTGGACAAGACCGGCACCGTCACCACCGGCCGGATGACCCTGCTCGCCGTCCACACCACCGGCGCCACCACCGAGGCTGAGGTGCTGCGCCTGGCCGGCGCCCTGGAGCACGCCTCCGAGCACCCGATCGCCGCCGCCATCGCCGCGGCCGCGCTCGCCGCCGAGCCCACCGGCGAGCTGCCGAAGGTCGAGGGCTTCCGCGCGGTCCCCGGCCGGGGCGTGGAGGGCCGCGTGGCGGGCCGCACGGTCGTCGCCGGGCACGAGGCCCTGCTCGCCGACCGGGCGCTGCACCTGCCGCCCTCCCTGGCCCGCGCCAAGGCCGCCGCCGAGGCGGCCGGCCGCACCGCGGTCGCGGTCGGCTGGGACGGCGAGGCGCGGGCCGTCCTGGAGGTGGCCGACGCGGTCAAGCCGACCAGCGCCGAGGCGGTCACCCGGCTCCGCGCGCTCGGCCTGCGCCCGGTGCTGCTGACCGGTGACAACCGGCTGGTCGCGGAGGCCGTGGCGGCCGAGGTCGGCATCCCGGCCCGGGACGTGATCGCCGAGGTGCTGCCCGAGGACAAGGTCGGGACGGTCAGGCGGCTGCAGGCCGAGGGCCGGGTGGTGGCGATGGTCGGTGACGGCGTCAACGACGCGGCCGCGCTCGCCCAGGCCGACCTCGGTCTGGCGATGGGCACCGGCACCGACGCCGCGATCGAGGCCGGCGACCTCACCCTGGTCCGCGGCGACCTGCGCTCCGCCGCCGACGCGATCCGGCTCTCCCGCCGCACCCTCGGCACCATCAAGGGCAACCTGTGCTGGGCCTTCGGCTACAACGTGGCGGCGATCCCGCTGGCCGCCGCCGGGCTGCTGAACCCGATGATCGCGGGGGCCGCGATGGCCTTCTCCTCGGTCTTCGTGGTCACCAACAGCCTCCGGCTGCGCCGCTTCCGCCCCGCCTGACCCGCCCGGCCCCCGACAGCACGAAGGCTCCGGACCGACACCCGGTCCGGAGCCTTCGCCGCGCGTCAACGCCCCAGCAGCTCGCCGCCGTTGCAGTGCAGGATCTCGCCGGTGATGAACCCGGCCTCGGGCGAGGCCAGGAAGTGCACGGCCGCCGCGACCTCCCCGGTCTCGCCGATCCGGCCGAGCAGGGTGCGCGCCGCCCGCCGGGCGACCTCGGCCTCGTCCAGCCGGGGCCCGAAGAACTCGGTGCCGCTGACCGTCCCCGGCGCGACGATGTTGGCGGTGATGCCCGAGGTGCCCAACTGGGCGGCCAGGAAATGGTTCCAGGCGTGCAGCGAGGCCTTCGCCGCCCCGTACGAGCCGGCCCCGCGCAGGGCGGCGATGGAGCTGATGGTGACGACCCGGCCGGAGCCCGGGGTGAGCCGGTCGCGGACCGACTCGGTGAGCAGCACCACGGTCAGCACGTTGCGCTCGAAGTCGCCGCGCCAGCGGGCCAGCAGGGCGTGCGGCCCGCCGCCGACCACGGTCTCGCGGCTGCCGGCGTTGTTGACCAGGATGTCGATCCGCTCGGGCAGTTCGCGCAGCGCGGACTCGACGTCGTCCGGGTCGGCGAGGTCGCACACCAGCGGGGTGACGTTCGGCCCGAGGTCGGCTGCGGCCTTCTCTAGGACCGCGCGTCGGCGGCCCACGATCACCACCTGGTCGTCCGCCTCGGCGAAGCGCCGCGCGACTTCGTACCCGATTCCCGTGCCACCGCCGGTGACGACGACGTTCCTGGCCATCTGCGCACTCCCTCCCCAGGTCCGCCGCCGCGCTGCGAGTGCGCGGCGGTCCGTACCGGAATGCCACGATTCCTATCACGCTCGGTTGCCGTGACTGCGGGGAGGGTGACGTCCCGCGCGAGAGAAGGTGTGATATGGGCGGGGTACGACGCGCACACGGAGCGTGGCGAGAGGCAGCTCACACCCCCCGGGCGTAACTTCTCGCGCCCTGGTACGTCTTAGGTTGGTAGTGCGGCAGTTTTCCGGTGGGTGGGAACGCGATGAACGGCAACGCGTCCCCTGCGCTTCCACCGCCTGCCGCCGACGGGGCTCCGGCGGGCCCCGGGAACGGTCGTCGCCCTTGACGGCCTTCGCGCACGGCGCCGGGGTTCTGGCGGGCCAGGGACGCTTTGAGCGGCCGTCCCCGGTTGCGGCCGGCCCCGGAGTCGTGCGTCGTACGGTTCCGTCCCCACGGCGGACCCCTCCGGGGGCCCGCCGCGGGGACGCGATGGGGCCCGGCCGCTCGGCGGCCGGGCCCCTCTTCGCTACTGCCGGACCACTGCCGGGTCAGCGACCGTCGAGCGGGACGTAGTCGCGGATGGCGGTGCCGGTGTAGATCTGGCGCGGACGGCCGATCCGGCTGGTCGGGTCGTTGATCATCTCGTGCCAGTGGGCGATCCAGCCCGGCAGCCGGCCGAGGGCGAACAGCACGGTGAACATGCTGGTCGGGAAGCCCATGGCGCGGTAGATCAGGCCGGTGTAGAAGTCCACGTTCGGGTAGAGCTTGCGCGAGACGAAGAAGTCGTCCTTGAGCGCGTGCTCCTCCAGCTTGAGCGCGATGTCCAGCAGCTCGTCGCTCTTGCCGAGCTGGCCGAGGACCTCGTGCGCGAGCAGCTTGACCTGGGCGGCGCGCGGGTCGAAGGCCTTGTAGACCCGGTGGCCGAAGCCCATCAGCTTGACGCCGGCTTCCTTGTTCTTCACCTTCGTGATGAAGGCGTCGACGTCGCCGCCGTCCTTCTGGATGCTCTCCAGCATCTCCAGCACGGCCTGGTTGGCGCCGCCGTGCAGCGGGCCCCACAGGGCCGAGATGCCGGCCGAGATCGAGGCGAACAGGTTGGCGTGGCTGGAGCCGACCAGGCGCACCGTGGAGGTCGAGCAGTTCTGCTCGTGGTCCGCGTGCAGGATGAGCAGCTTGTCCAGGGCGTTGACGACGACCGGGTTGAGCTCGTAGTCCTCGGCGGGGACCGCGAAGGTCATCCGCAGGAAGTTCTCCACGTAGCTGAGGTCGTTGCGCGGGTAGACGAAGGGCTGGCCCATCGCCTTCTTGTACGCGTACGCGGCGATCGTCGGCAGCTTGGCGAGCAGGCGGACGGTCGACAGGTGGCGCTGGGCCGCGTCGAAGGGGTTGTGGCTCTCCGGGTAGAACGTGGAGAGCGCACCGACCACCGAGGACAGCATGGCCATCGGGTGGGCGTCCCGCGGGAAGCCCTGGAAGAAGCGCTTGACGTCCTCGTGCAGCAGGGTGTGCTGGGTGATCTCGCGGTTGAACTCCGCCAGCTGGTCCGCGTTGGGCAGCTCGCCGTTGATCAGGAGGTACGCGGTCTCGATGAAGCCGCCCTGCGAGGCGAGCTGCTCGATCGGGTAGCCGCGGTACCGCAGGATGCCGTTGTCGCCGTCCACGAAGGTGATCGCGGACTTGTACGCGGCGGTGTTACCGAAGCCGTTGTCCAGGGTGACCAGGCCGGTCTGCGGGAGCAGCTTCGAGATGTCGAAGCCGGCGTTGCCCGCAGTGCTCTCGACGACGGGGTATTCGTACTCGCCGTCCTGGTACCGCAGTACTACCGAGTTGTCGCTCACGTCTTCCTCACCGACGAAATGAATCCTCTTCCAAGGTGCCCTGACTGTCTCTACCATCCCCCATCCGGAGGACAGTCGCGCACCCGGGGTGGCCCGAAAGGGCCCGCCCCTACAAAACCTGCAGCCGCAGCCGGTACGAACCGGACAAGATCGGCACCACCCTAGGCTCTGCCGTAAATCTCTTCACGTCAAGAGAACTTTAGAGGCAACCATCCTGTTGGATAATCATCCAGTAGCCAGTCGATGATCCAGCGCGGTATGCCTCCGACCAGCGCTGACGGCCCGAACGGCCTGCGCGATCGCCTTCCGTGACCCGACCAGCACCACGAGTTTCCGTGCCCTGGTCACGGCGGTGTAGAGCAGGTTCCGCTGGAGCATCGTCCACGCGGACATGGTGACCGGAATCACCACCACCGGGTACTCGCTGCCCTGCGAGCGGTGGATCGTCACCGCGTACGCGTGCGCCAGCTCGTCCAGCTCGTCGAAGTCGTACGCCACCTCCTCGTCCTCGTCGGTCAGCACCGTCAACCGCTGGTCGTCCACGCTGAGGGCGGTCACCACCCCCACCGTGCCGTTGAAGACGCCGTTGCGCCCCTTGTCGTAGTTGTTGCGGATCTGCGTGACCTTGTCCCCCACCCTGAACGTGCGACCGCCGAAACGACGTTCGGCCAGCCCCTCCCGGGCCGGCGTCACCGCCCCCTGCAGCAGCGTGTTCAGGTTGCCCGCGCCGGCCGGGCCCCGGTGCATCGGCGCCAGCACCTGGACGTCCCGGCGCGGATCGAAACCGAACTTCTGCGGGATCCGGCGCGCCACCACGTCCACCGTCAGCCCGGCCGCCCGCTCCGCGTCGTCCTCCGCGAACAGGAAGAAGTCCGCCAGACCCTCCGTCAGGGGCGGCCTGCCCTCGTTGATCCGGTGTGCGTTGGTCACCACGCCCGACTGCTGCGCCTGCCGGAAGATCCTGGTGAGCCGCACCGACGGGATCGGCCCGCCCTCCGCCAGCAGGTCCCGCAACACCTCCCCCGCACCCACCGAGGGCAGCTGGTCCACGTCCCCCACGAAGAGCAGGTGAGCGCCCATCGGCACCGCCTTGACCAGCTTGTTCGCCAGGATCAGGTCCAGCATCGAGGCCTCGTCGACCACCACCAGGTCCGCGTCCAGCGGCCGGTCCCGGTCGTACGCGGCGTCCCCGCCCGGCTTCAGCTCCAACAGCCGGTGGACCGTCGAGGCCTCCACCCCGGTCAGCTCCGCCAGCCGCTTCGCCGCCCGGCCGGTCGGCGCCGCCAGCACCACCTTGGCCCGCTTCGCCAGCGCCAGCGTCACGATCGACCGCACCGTGAACGACTTGCCGCAGCCCGGACCGCCCGTCAGTACCGCGACCTTCTCGGTCAACGCCAGCCGCACCGACTGCTCCTGCTCCGGCGCCAGCTCCGCCCCGGTCCGCTTCGCCAGCCACTCCAGCGCCACCGGCCAGTCCACCGACCCGAACCACGGCATCCGGTCCGCGTCCGAACGCAGCAGCCGCGTCAGCTGGTTGGCCAACGAGATCTCCGCCCGGTGGAACGGCACCAGGTACACCGCGGTAACCGGCTCCCCGCCCTCCCCCGGCACCGCCTCGCGCACCACCCCCTCGGTCGCCACCAGCTCCGCCAGGCAGTCGATCACCAGGCCGACGTCCACCTGCAGCAGCTTCACGCCGTCCGCGATCAGCCGCTCCTCCGGCAGGAAGCAGTGCCCCTGGTCGGTGCTCTGCGACAGCGCGTACTGCAACCCGGCCTTCACCCGCTCCGGACTGTCGTGCGGGATCCCCACCGCCTGGGCGATCCGGTCCGCCGTCAGGAAGCCGATGCCCCAGACGTCCGAGGCCAGCCGGTACGGCTCGTTCTTCACCACACCGATCGAGCCGTCGCCGTACTGCTTGTAGATTCGCACAGCCAGTGAGGTCGACACCCCGACCCCCTGCAGGAAGACCATCACCTCCTTGATGGCCTTCTGCTCCTCCCAGGCCGCCGCGATCTTCTTCGTCCGCTTCGGCCCCAGCCCCGGCACCTCGATCAGCCGGCCCGGCTCGTTCTCGATCACCTCCAGGGTGTCCACCCCGAAGCGCTCCACGATCCGCTCGGCGAACCGCGGCCCGATCCCCTTGATCAGCCCCGAGCCCAGGTACCGCTGGATGCCCTGCACGGTGGCGGGCAGCACCGTCGTGTAGTTCTCCACCGTGAACTGCCGCCCGTACTGCGGGTGCGAGCCCCACCTGCCGTGCAGCCGCAGCGACTCCCCGACCTGCGCACCCAACAGCGCACCCACCACGGTCAGCAGGTCGTTCCCGCCCCGGCCGGTGTCGACCCTGGCCACCGTGTAGCCGGTCTCCTCGTTGGCGTACGTGATCCGCTCCAGCACGCCCTCGACCTGCGCGAGCTGGCGCGGCTGTTGACCCGCTTGCGCCTGCGCCTGCGCCTGCTTGCTCACCGGGCCCCCTTCGACCGGTACGGGTGGATCATTCCGCTACGCACCGTACCGCCCGGCCCCGACAAGCCCACACCCCCGGACCCGGCCCCGGCCCGACCCCCGAACCCGCATGCGAACCCTGTCGTGCAGCGCCCCCGCCGAGGTGCCAGGCTGGGAGGAGCCGAGGGGGACCGTCGACCGCGCCCGCCCGGGCCCCGTCCGAGGAGCAGTGCCATGCTCAACACCGCCTTCCGCCCCGGCTCCCCGGACTGGCTCGACCTGGGCAGCCCCGACACCCGGGCCTCCGTCGACTTCTACACCGCACTGTTCGGCTGGACATTCGACTCGGCGGGCCCCGAGGCCGGCGGCTACGGCTTCTTCCAGCTCGGCGGCCGGACGGTCGCCGCCCTCGGCCCGCTCACCGAGGAGGGCGCACTGCCCGCCTGGACGCTCTACTTCGCCACCCTCGACGCCGACCGCACCACCGAACTGGTCGAAGAGGCCGGCGGCCGGGTCCGGTTCACCCCCTTCGACGTCTTCACCGCGGGCCGAATGGCCGGCTACACCGACCCCACCGGCGCCGAGTTCGCCGTCTGGCAACCGCACGACACCCGCGGCCTGGACCTGGTCAACGAGGAAGGCAGCCTCTGCTGGGCCGAGTGCTACAGCGTCGACGCCGAACGCGCCAAGTCCTTCTACCGCAGCGTCTTCGGCTGGCAGGAACAGGACGTCCCGCTCGAAGGCTCGCTCTACACCGTCCTCACCCCGGCCGGCGGCGGCACCGACGACGCCCACGGCGGCATCATGCAACTCGGCCCCGAACAGACCGCCGCCGGCACCAGCTCGCACTGGCTCCCGTACTTCGAGGTCCCCAACGTCGACGCCTCCCTCGCCATCGCCACCAACCTCGGCGCCACCGTGCGGATCCCGGCCATGGACGTGCACGGCGTCGGCCGCCTCGGCCAGCTGATCGACCCGCACGGGGCCGTCTTCGCCGTCATCACCAGCTCCAGGCCCGAGGAGTGACACCGGATCAGCCCTTCAGCCTTCAGGGGCCTCAGAAGGGCCCTGAAGGGGCGCTACGGGCGTAGACAGGTGGGAGGCGTGGGAGCAAGCGACCTGTCTTCGCTGATCATGCGCCACGCGGCCGCCCTGGGCGTCCTGCGATTCCCTGGCTCGCGGCCCGAAAAGGGTCCGGAAATGCGAAGAACCCCCATCCGGGATCCGGATGGGGGTTCTTCAGAAGAATTGTTCGGCGGCGTCCTACTCTCCCACAGGGTCCCCCCTGCAGTACCATCGGCGCTGTGAGGCTTAGCTTCCGGGTTCGGAATGTAACCGGGCGTTTCCCTCACGCTATGACCACCGAAACACTATGAAACTATTCGACCCGCCGGCAGGGCGGTCGTTGTTTCAGAACAACACAGTGGACGCGAGCAACTGAGGACAAGCCCTCGGCCTATTAGTACCGGTCAACTCCACCCCTCACAGGGCTTCCATATCCGGCCTATCAACCCAGTCGTCTACTGGGAGCCTTACCCTCTCAAGGAGGTGGGAGTGCTCATCTCGAAGCAGGCTTCCCGCTTAGATGCTTTCAGCGGTTATCCCTCCCGAACGTAGCCAACCAGCCATGCCCTTGGCAGGACAACTGGCACACCAGAGGTTCGTCCGTCCCGGTCCTCTCGTACTAGGGACAGCCCTTCTCAACACTCCTACGCGCACAGCGGATAGGGACCGAACTGTCTCACGACGTTCTAAACCCAGCTCGCGTACCGCTTTAATGGGCGAACAGCCCAACCCTTGGGACCTACTCCAGCCCCAGGATGCGACGAGCCGACATCGAGGTGCCAAACCATCCCGTCGATATGGACTCTTGGGGAAGATCAGCCTGTTATCCCCGGGGTACCTTTTATCCGTTGAGCGACGGCGCTTCCACAAGCCACCGCCGGATCACTAGTCCCTACTTTCGTACCTGCTCGACCCGTCAGTCTCACAGTCAAGCTCCCTTGTGCACTTACACTCAACACCTGATTGCCAACCAGGCTGAGGGAACCTTTGGGCGCCTCCGTTACCCTTTAGGAGGCAACCGCCCCAGTTAAACTACCCACCAGACACTGTCCCTGATCCGGATCACGGACCCAGGTTAGACATCCAGCACGACCAGAGTGGTATTTCAACGACGACTCCACAACAACTGGCGTTGCCGCTTCAAAGTCTCCCACCTATCCTACACAAGCCGAACCGAACACCAATATCAAGCTATAGTAAAGGTCCCGGGGTCTTTCCGTCCTGCTGCGCGAAACGAGCATCTTTACTCGTAATGCAATTTCACCGGGCCTATGGTTGAGACAGTCGAGAAGTCGTTACGCCATTCGTGCAGGTCGGAACTTACCCGACAAGGAATTTCGCTACCTTAGGATGGTTATAGTTACCACCGCCGTTTACTGGCGCTTAAGTTCTCAGCTTCGCCCGGACGAATCCAAGCTAACCGGTCCCCTTAACGTTCCAGCACCGGGCAGGCGTCAGTCCGTATACATCGCCTTACGGCTTCGCACGGACCTGTGTTTTTAGTAAACAGTCGCTTCTCGCTGGTCTCTGCGGCCACCCCCAGCTCAAGGCGCAAGGCCCGTCACCAGGAATGGCCCCCCTTCTCCCGAAGTTACGGGGGCATTTTGCCGAGTTCCTTAACCATAGTTCACCCGAACGCCTCGGTATTCTCTACCTGACCACCTGAGTCGGTTTGGGGTACGGGCCGCCATGAAACTCGCTAGAGGCTTTTCTCGACAGCATAGGATCATCCACTTC